>CAYWIS010000014.1:0-10398 GCA_964458385.1 uncultured Pirellulaceae bacterium | reverse complement strand
GTCAGCGAGCAATTCGAACTTGGACGCAACTTCTGCAATAAGTTGTGGAACGCCGCCCGTTTTGCCTTGCTGAATTTTGGAGACTTCCAGCCCGCGCCGGTTACCGACGAGGAACTTACGGTTGAAGATCGCTGGATCCTAAGCCGACTGGCGACCGTGACGCAGCAAGTTACCGCTGCACTCGAGCGTTATCGTTACGCCGACGCCGCACGTACGCTGTATGACTTCGCCTGGGACGAGTTCTGCAGCTACTACGTCGAAATGGTGAAGAGCCGCTTACAAAATGATGCGGAGCGCCCCGTTGCAACGCGCGTTCTTGCGCACGTTCTTGACAACCTGTTGCGGCTACTCCACCCCATCATTCCGTTCATTACCGAGGAAATCTGGCGGCTGTTGAACCGTGCGGCTCCGCAACGCGGTCTCGATGAGGTGCTTTCGCCCGTCGAGGATTTGATCATCGCGCCTTGGCCGCAAGCGGAGCTGGAGCGGCGTGACGAGGCCATCGAAGCTCGCTTCGCCCGATTCCAAACGGCGTTGACCGCCGTCCGTGAAATTCGGGCTCGCCAGAACATTCCCCCTCGAAAGCCCATTGAGTTTTCAATCCGTTGCGAGGAATCCGACGCAGAGCTCCTGCGGCCGATGGTTCCGTACTTCGCATCGATGGCGCAAGCCAACTCAGTGGGAATTGGGCCAGGAGTCACGCCTCCCCCGACGCACGCCAAAGCGAGCCTGCCGGGAATGGAAATCTTCGTTAACATGGAAGGCTTTATCGACGTCGCCGCCGAAAAGCTCAAGTTGGAAAAGGAACGCGAGAAAATCGAAAAGCTGATTCAGGGCAAGGAGAAGAAGCTCAGCAATCAGCAATTTGTCGAAAAAGCGCCGGCCGACGTGGTCCAGCGCGAGCGTGAAAGCCTTGCAGAGATGAAGCAACAACTTGCTTCCATCACCTCGACCCTTGCCATGCTTGGCGGAAAGACTTGAACCCTCGATCGGTCGCTTGGGCGCTGCGCAGGGCTATGTCTCGTGCCGGCGCACGTGTAGCCGCTACAAATGAGTTCCAACTCTGAACGCCCTGGCGAGCGTAGTCTGGAAGGTTTCCTCCACCGTAGCCTTTATCACCGGCAGGTCGCGGAGAAAGAGGAGGAGTTCGTCATTAACACGCTTCGGCCGCGCCAGGACCGCATACTGGAGGTGGGGCCCGGCAACGGTCGCTTGACGCGCCACTTGGCAATTATTGCCCGTTCACTGACGGTTTGCGACCAAGATCCTCGCGCACTTGAGAAAACCGGCGCGCGTGTTGGCCCTCAACACCACATTGCCTATCACGCGTTGGCGTTGGAGCGTCTGCAGCAGTTGCCGGACTATGGCCACTATGACGCCGTCGTGGCCGTGCGCGTTGTGCCGCACACGGCCGACTGGCAGGATTCGCTTGAGCGTTTGTTCGCGGCGGCGCGGGCTGGTGGATGGGTTATCTTTGACCTTTGGAATCGGCAGTCGTTTGTTGGCCTGCTGATGAAGATATTTCCACCTCGCGAGCCGAGGCCAGTTCATCGCCTGACGCGTCGCGAGATTCGCGACGCGATCCACAAACTGCCCGGCCGATTGATCGCAACCTACCGTTGGGGCTATCCTCGATTCGGCCCGCTCCATAGTGACGACCTGGGCGCTTTGGTCGCGCCAGGGGCGGCGTACTCGACGTTGTACGCTTTTCAGAAACACGCCAACAACCAAGGATCGCTCCGTTCGAGCTAAGGGAGCGATGCCGGTCGCCTTCGCTTCGCATCGCCAGCTAATTTCGGCGAAATGGCAGACTATCCCGCACTAGAGACGCTGACAAAGCCGCGCGCCTACGGCGACTATTTGTCATAAGGGGGCCGACCATAGGCCACACCTTTCACGTTGGTTTTGACCCGGCACAAGTAATGGTCGACCGTCAGATACAGCGTGCTGCCATCATCGCCGAACGTGCAGTTGGAGGTCCGCTCATTCGTCCAGAGGTTCCCCAAAAGTTTGCCTTCTGGCGAGAACACGTACACGCCGCCCGGGCCGGTCGCCCACAGGTTCCCCTCCTGATCCACGGTAAGTCCATCGGGCAACCCCGGACGTTTTCCGACGGCCTCGGTCGCATCGTAAAGAAGCCGCCCCTTACCTAACGTGCCATCATCATTGAATGGGAACGCTTTCAAGATGGCTGCGGCTGGGTCGGACTGGGCCACGTACAATGTCTTTTCGTCGGGGGAAAGCGCGATCCCGTTCGGCCGCGTCATCTCCTTGGTCAACAAGGTGAGTTGCCCTTTCTCTTGGCCATTCTTAGGCGGGTCAAGGCGATACACCCCAAACCAGTCCAACTCGCGCCCCGGGTCATTCTCGCGCTGCGGAAGACCATACGGGGGATCCGTAAAGTAGAGGCTGCCGTTGGTGTGGTAAACCAGGTCGTTGGGGCTATTCAACCGCTTGCCTTGATACTTGTCAGCCAAAATAGTGATGGAACCGTCCTTCTCGATGCGTTTGATCATGCGGTCGCCATGGCAGCAAGCGACCAGGCGGCCTTGCGCGTCGAGGACAAGGCCGTTAGTTCCCGGCTCAGGGCCAGTAAATGGCTCCTTGCCGGTATATCCAAGGGCCTCCATGAAGATGCTCGTGTCCTTCCCCGGAGTCCACTTGACAATATGGTTGCGGGGAATATCGGAGAACAGCAAATATTGCCCTTGAGGAATCCAGACGGGCCCCTCGGTCCAGGCGAAACCGTCGGCCAGCACTTCGATCTTGGCGCCTTCAGGAATCAATTTCTTAAAGGCGTCGTCATGCCGCACGATTTCGCCAATCGTCTTAGGAGTTTCCGCCGAGGCGCTGCGCATACCTTGGGCTCCCAGCGAAAGCGTCAGAATCGCCGTCAACGCGATGGCCGTCCACTTCATGGAATGTTCCTTGGTCAAGACAACGAAGACACATCGAACACGACGCCGCTATGGTAGTCGCGGCGCCGGGCGTCTGCAAACTTGCTAACGGCGAAAATTCCACTCATCACGAGAATAACGTTCCTCTACCAGCCGACGCGTCGCGGCTCTTGGCCAGTCCGTAAGCTGCCCGCGCACGTTCCAACCGCGGATCACGGCGGCCCGCAATTCAGTTTCCGACACCGGCAAATTGCTGACAAACTCATGGTGGTCACGCCCAGCACGGTACTCAGGCTGCCGCGGCGGAGTTTTTAAGCACGCCTGAATCAGGTCTAACGCAAAGTCATAAAGCAAGGTGCCGTGATACAACAAATGAGTGCGTCGGGCTCGCATGCTGTTGCCCGATACCTTCCGGCCGTGAATTGCCAAGTCGCTTGTCCCACAGCGTTGCATATCAGGCGTTAGGGGGCGCAGCCCCTCCAGTAATCGCTCCAACACGAACCGATGCGCCTGCTCGATCATGTGCAAATGCGGATAGTTTTCATAGCTGAGCACCACCGCATACATAAGGCATCCCGGCCCGGTAACGATCGCCGCACCGCCGCTGGATCGGCGAAAGACCGGAATACCGCGACGAGCGCATTCATCGCGTCGCACTTCCTGCTCAACCTGCGACGCACGTCCAACAACGACCATCGGCTCCGCAGGCTCCCACAGCCGAAGGATCTCCCTGGGGCGAGAAGACTCTTCGGCCATTTCCAGGAGCGCTTCGTCCAAAGCCAGATTTTCAGCAGGCGTAGGAAGCGTAAGATCGAGAAGTTCCATTGTCCGCAAGGTAGGGAGATGGTCGAGGGTGTAATTATCCAAGCTCATCAGCGGTGGGGTCACAGCCTGAGATGTATCGGCGCCAGCTATCCAGTTGATCGCGTGTGAGGCTGTTCTCGCGAACCAATTCGTGCGTTAAGACCGTTTTCGTCCCCTCCACTCGAACCACAACCATCAACCGGCCATTCTCCTCATACTTAAAGCGAACTTCGATGGGCGTTTGAGGCGGCAAATCGCGAGGCAGGTCGCGCACTACGCATTTGCCAATTTGCGAACAATCATTGGGGTTGCTACTTTCGCCCTCGACAATCTGCACAAGTATCGACCGCTGCCCCTGCCGCTTGGTGCGAAACACCCGTTTCGCCGCCACGGGGAGCGGCGTATTGCGGGGAATGAGTTTGGCGGTGCGCGGACGTCCGGTCTTTACATCAAAGGCCGCCACTCCAAGGCTATGAGAGTTGACATTCCGAATTGAAAACCGCGGAGGTTCATGCCGGGCCCGTGCAAGGAGAATTCCCGCGTGGAGCGCCGCCCCATGAGCAACCGCCTCATCGGGTGAAACCGAGCAATCGGGCTCTCGTCCCGACATTTCGCGCAAAAGTTGACGAACGGCCGGCATACGCGAGGATCCACCGACCAACAACACCCGGTCAATGTCGCTCCACTCGAGCCCTGCGGCGGCCAGAGTTTGGCGGGTGGTAAAGGCGGTCCGGTCGAGTAGATCACGCGTGATATCTTCGAACAGGGCGCGCGTGATTTCCAGTCGCAACGACAGAGCCTGAAAATCGCAGCTCACGGTTGCCCGGTTACGGGCAGAAAGGGTTCGCTTGGCGTCTTCGCAGTCACGCCACAGGCGTCCATAGACGTTCGGATCATCGCGCGGGTCGACGTGATACCGGCGGATAAACTCCTCCGCCACATAGTCGACGATTCGCTGGTCCCAATCCTGACCACCGAGCATCATGTCGCCATCGGTCGCCAACGCGATGAATTGGTCATGCGCAATTTCCATGACCGTTACATCGAACGTCCCGCCCCCCAGGTCGTAGACCAGGATCGTCTGCCGTTCCTCGGCGGCGCCATCTTTGAGATACCCAAGGTGGTAGCCGAAGGCGATCGCAGCCGCGGTCGGCTCGTTGATGATATCCATGACCTCGAAACCAGCCATGTATCCCGCATCCTGCGTCGCCTTACGGCGTGTTTCGTCAAAGTACGCGGGCACGGTAATGACGACCTTCCGCACGTTGCCAATTTGCTGGCTCGCGTCGAGACGAAGTTTGTTCAACACCCACGCTTCCAACGCCTCAGGCGGGTAATGCCGTCCGGCCAAGGGCTTATGATAGAAGCGACGCCCCAAGTCGCGCTTAGCGCAAAGCGCGATAACGTTCGCGTCGGTAGCAATAGCTTTAAGGGCTTCCTTTCCAACTACCACTTCGCCGTCGTCAACGAGCACCGCACTGGGGGTCGTCTTTTCACCTTCTGCGTTATTGAGCGTGACCGGCCGACCCGAATCGTCGAGATAAGCCACTACGGAATACGTTGTGCCTAAATCGATACCGACCGCCGGAATGTCAAAGGAAGCCATACGCTTAGAACGCTCAGAAACCGACCGATCCATGCCTGGTCCGATTTTACTCAGGCAACAACCGGGGGTCCAACCCACGATCCGCGCGTGGGGAGGGCGCGACTTGATTGACGCTGGGAACTACTGGGGAAGAGAGCGGCGCCTAACGCAAGTTTCAGCCGGCGACTTTGTCGATTATAGGGACAGTGCGGGCGACGACAGGAAAGATGGGCCGCGAATCCAAGTCGGTCGATAAACACACCATCATGGATGGCGACGCGCCTTACGCGCCAACTCACGGATGAGACTCCTACGTCGGAGGATGTCTCAATGACCGTCGACTACTTGAACGCCGCCATGGGTTTGATGTTTCTGGCGGTATGGGCCATGATCTGGCAATTTGCCACGAACGAAGCCTAGGGGGCTTTCCCCTTTTTCCATAAACCGCCACGAACGACCAAAGCCAACGTACGAGAGCGGGGCGCCCAGGTGGAATATCCGGGCGCCCCACTCCCGCCGTTGATTCTACGGCAGCCCCGCCGATCGGTAACGTATGACGAGTCCGCCGATCAGTACCCGCTGTGCTGCTTGTATCCTCACCGCATTACTCGGGATTTTGGAGCGACTGAATCGCTGTAGTCAGCGTCTTAATCGCTTGCTCTAGTTCGCTGATCCGAGACTCTAGCGCACGAACTTCGGCTGAGAGTTCATCGACCGTGGTAGGGGTTGCGTTCCTTGAAGCTGCGGGCGTGCGATACTCGCAGGGGAGCATCTTCACTTGCACCTCTCCCAACTGGTTCGCCCGTGCGACGCCGAACTGTACAACGGCCCCTTCTTGCTGCCGTGAGATAATCTCAGCAACTTCTGCAAGGGAGCCAACTCTTTCGCCTGCAATCGAAACCAAGGCGTCGCCCGGCTTAATGCCCGCCACCGCTGCGGGACTCTCGCGCATCACATCGGTCACGACGACTGTACCATTGGCCAGTTGTCGTAGCCGCATGCAAAACACAACGCGTTCATTGGGGTTAGCCTCTGCCGCTTCGGGCACCGGTGGGACGGCCTGATCGACGCGCGCCGCAGGCGCGTTGGGAGTTATCGCCACATTGGGCCGCGGTGACGCGGGGAAAACTGCTTCGGGCTCTAGCTCCACTTGCGCTACGGCTGGCGCGACAGCGCCCGGCACCACATCAACGGTGGGCGCGGGAATGGGCGCCCGCACCGCAACAAAGTCTGTTTCGCGGAGCACAAGCACGAACGTTTGCTCGCTCCCCCTGCGGAGTGCCTCAATCGTAACGGTATCGCCCGGCATACTTGCGCGCGACACCGCCGCCGATACGGCGGCAAACCGCTGAAGCGAAGGAACGCCCGCATCGTTCACCTGGAGGAGTACGTCGTCTGGCGCTACTCCCGCCAATGCGGCAGCGCTGCCCGGGGCGACGCCAACAACAACGACTTGCCCCTGCGCATTCTCAACCGCCGTTAATCCAAACAACGTAACATTCGCCGCTCGCACTGGAGTCGCGGGGGCCGGAATCACACGTGTCACCCGATCGGGAAACGCCGTTGTTACGGCAATAGGTCGGCCATCGCGTGCGAAAGTCAGAGCAATTTTCTTTTCGGGATTATCCGCGGCGATGATGTTTACCGCTAACGTTTCGGCCGTGACAGCTTGGCGTTCAACAGACGTTAATATATCGCCGACGCGAACATCGAGAGCTGCGGCTTGTGAATCGGGATGGACGTCGGCAACCACAAGCCGGCCATCGGCCGCCGCACGTAGCGATACTCCCAGCCGACTAGCTAAGTCGCGCAGCGCAATTTGATTAGGCCGATCGATCGGAGGGACCGCCACCTCCGTGACCCGATCATCGTTAAGTCGCTGGGCAGTGGCCATTCCCGCGGGCGCCAAGAGGAGCGCTCCGGTCGCCACAAGAAACCAAATTCGAGAGCAATACATGACACAAACCTCCTCTGACGCGAGAAATGGCAACGTGGCGTTAGAACCAGTGTCAGAAAGCCACGGCGAAGGGTCGCCTCTCAACCCAGCGAAGCGCAAACCGCGCCCCGTCCAGAACATCGCTAACTGGCGTTTGCGAGGTAGAGACGAGCCTGCTTGTAAGAACCTGTTTGCCGCAAACGGTGTGCCCGTCATCGCGAGATGCAAGGGCTTCCTTGACGTTTGAACTTCCGGACCGCTATCTTCAATCCAAGGAACGCAACTTACGGGGATCGAACCCCCAGTCTTTCGTCGTATCTTGGAGCGATGCAGCGCCGTTCACTAGGGTGGCCCATCACGCTTGGTGTCGTGATGATCGTGCTTTTGGCGGCGCTAGCCACAGGATGGGTCGTCCTGGCGGTCTACGGCGCCTTGGACAATAGTCGCTGGGCGGCAGTCTATTGGACTTTGCTCACGGTCGGCTCCGCCTGCTTTGTGCTTGTAGTCGTGGGGGTCGTTCTCTACCTGATTCTGTCGATCAAGGCAATCAATCTGAACCAGCGGCAATCAAATTTCATCGACAGCGTGACCCACGAATTGAAGTCACCCATCGCGTCACTCAAGCTCCATCTGCAAACATTGAACATGCACGAATTGAGCCGCGACGAGCAGTTGCGGTTCTATCGCCATATGCTCGATGACGTAGAACGGTTGGACGAGCTGATCAACCATCTACTGGACGCCGCACGGCTGGACCGCGAATCGGAAATTCGTGAGCGTGAGGACGTAGAACTGTCGGACCTACTGCGCACATGCGCCGAGAGCATCGCGCAGCGTTACTCTCTGCCGGCTGGAAATCTGACCATCAAAGTTGAGCCGTGTCAGGTGCGAGCGAGGCCGGTCGATCTGGAATTGATCTTTCGCAACCTGCTCGACAACGCGGGCAAATACGCCAACGATGAGGATCCGCGCATCACCGTCACGTTGCGCCGCGAAAACGGCTGGGCTGTCGTTCAAATAGCCGACAATGGCCGCGGCATCCCCCGCCACCTGAGGAATAAAATCTTCGGTCGGTTTGTGCGGCTAGGATTAGAATTAGAACGCAAGAAGAAAGGAACCGGACTAGGTTTATATATCGTGCGCACCTTGGTTCGTCGACTGCGCGGCAATGTCGCTGTGCTCGACGGCGTAGACGGGATAGGTACGGTATTCGAAGTCCGCTTACCCGCGCTTCCGCAGTCGGATACGTTCTCGCCCGCCCAAGACCTTTCGAGCGACGCGGCGCTAGCGCCTCCTGTGCGCGCCGGCCAAGGATGATCCTGGTATCCTACGGCGACAGGGCTTACCTCGCTGGTTGAAAGACTTTTCAGGCATGGTTGGGAAGAAGCACATTCTCGTTGTTGAAGACGAGCCGCACCTCGCGTTTGGCATTAAGTTTAATCTGGAAAAGAAGGGGTATCGCGTAACGAGTGTTGGAGATGGCCCAACGGCTCTCAATCTGGTGAACGATCCCACCGACCGCGTCGACCTTGTGGTGCTCGATATCATGTTGCCGGGAATGAGCGGCTACGCGGTTTGCGAGGCGATTCGCGCCACACATTGGGACCTGCCCATTTTGATTCTCAGCGCACGCACGCTAAGCGAGGATCGAACGCGCGGGTTCGACGTGGGCGCCGACCAGTACATGATGAAGCCGTTCGATTTGGAGGAATTGTTTAGTCGCGTGAAGAATCTCTTGGCCAAGGCGGGACGGATCACATCGACAGCGACGCGGCCGGCGGTGCGCCATTTTTCATTTGGCGATGCCGAAATCAACTTCGATAACTTTGAAGCCATCGTCAGGGGAGAAGTGGTCAATATGACCCCGATGATGTTCAAGCTATTACAGTACTTTGTGACGCACGAGAATCGCCTGATTCCGCGGTCGGAATTACTGGAGAACGTGTGGGAGATGCCTGGCCACATCAGCACCCGCGCTCCGGACCAATTTTTGAGTCGGCTTCGCAAAATCTTCGAACGCGATCCCGCACAGCCGCGCCACTTCCTTACGATACGAGACGCCGGATATCGGTTCATCGCCAATCCGGACGACTAGGCGAGCCACTACCAACGCTATCCCCCTTCGGAAGCGTATCTCGCACAACCCGAGGCGTTGACGTATGCATGCTCGTTGCTTTAAATAGGTCTAATTCGCCACTGCGCTTGGACCTGTACCCCGCCCTTAAGTTTCGCGGTTTGTACGTTTCCCCCCTTTTGCCGCGACGTTCGACATGTCAAACAGCAATCGTCCGTGGATCTCAACGAGTCGCGTCGCATTGGGAACGGCATTGTTATTGGCGTTTGCCATCGTAGGCCTTCTGGACGGCGTAGCAGCAAGCGGGCAGGAAGCGGCCTTGCGGCCGGTCAACTTTCAGCGCCAGATCCAGCCCATCTTTGCGAAGCGATGTTTTTCCTGTCACGGTCCCGACGCGGCCGAAGGTGGCTTACGGCTCCATGAGCGCGAAGCTGCGATGGCGGAGCTAGATTCGGGTGAGCGCGCCATCACGCCGGGCGACGTCGAGAAAAGCGCATTGGCCTTTAGAATCGCCACCGATGACGAATCGCTCCGCATGCCGCCTGAAGGCCCCGCCCTATCGCCCGAGGAAGTGGCGCTGGTGCGTCGCTGGATTCAAGAGGGCGCCAACTGGGAGAAACATTGGGCGTTTTTGCCCGTGGAGCCGCAAACGCCTCCTGAAGTCAAGAACCGCGACTGGGTGGCGAACCCCATCGATGCATTCATCCTGCGTGGATTGGAAGACGCGGGGCTGAAACCTGCGCCGCCGGCGGATAAAGCAACTCTCTTGCGGCGCGTTTACTACGATCTGATTGGCTTGCCACCCACGCCGGAACAAATGGATGCGTTTCTGGCCGACGATTCGCCCACGGCATACGAAGAAGTTATCGACCGGTTGCTCAACTCGCCTCAGTACGGTGAACGTTGGGCTCGACATTGGCTCGACGTCGTGCGGTTCGCCGAGACCAACAGTTTTGAACGCGATGGCGTGAAACCCAACGCTTGGCGTTACCGCGACTATGTGATTCGCTCCTTCAATAATGACAAGCCTTACGACCGGTTCATTCTCGAGCAACTTGCTGGCGATGAGCTTCCCGACCGCTCAGCCGAAACGATCATCGCC
>CAYWIS010000013.1:51882-52256 GCA_964458385.1 uncultured Pirellulaceae bacterium | reverse complement strand
TTGTGGCCCGCATACCCTCTACCTATGTGTCATGGGGTGGGTTTGGCCCTATTATTTGTTGGGGGGGCATTTTGGGGGGGGGGGCGGGGGGGGGACAGCTGGTCGCCTGGCGCGGCTTGGACGGTTACGGCTGAAGCGCCCGATCGAAGCGGGCCTCAATGCAGGCCATAAGTTGAGCCAGATGCGGCTCGGAGATTGTGTAGTAGACGCGGCGTCCTTCTTTTTCACTCGATAGGAAGCCGCACCGCTGCATCAGCCGTAAGTGCTCCGACGCCATATGGGACGGCACGCCGCACGCCTCCGCCAGCTCGCCCACAGTGTAGCGACCCTGCAACAGCATTTGGACAATCCGTAAACGGTGCGGATGGGCCAAG
>CAYWIS010000013.1:50468-51872 GCA_964458385.1 uncultured Pirellulaceae bacterium | reverse complement strand
TGCTTGCGCTAACGCTTCCAGGTCGGTCAGCCGGGCCGGTCGTTCGTCCCGTGGCTTTTTACTCATATCTCGACATTGCTCCTTCCGTTCCCATCGTAGCAGCGCGAGGGAGAGGCGTCGAAGGCGGCGCCCAGCGAATTCCGACGATTTTCCCACCCCTTAAGCCGGCGGCGCCTGCGCGGCCACAGAACGTGAAGATAGGGGAAATAGCAGCGACGGCGCCGAAGAATCGAAGTCGGCCAAGAAAGCCGGGCCGACGCGCCGATGCAAGAAGGAGATGTTTTGACGATTCTTCTGTTCGCCTCCGTTCCCACGCTCCATGCACCACGCCCACCTGACCGAGGAAATTCGCCAACACGCACGCCGCCGCCTCGAAGAAATGGGGGCTGCCCCCCAGGCGGACCTAGTCGAAACCATCTTGATTCGCGATGGCTACTACTGTGGTCGTCGCTTTTCTTGCGATGGTTTCAGTGCTGTCTGGTTCGTCGAGGAGACGCAAGTCAAGTTTTATCACCGTGACGGCCGAGTGGTCACCAGTTGCTCGGTCGAGGAGTTGCTTGGCAAGAGTCGCCGCCACGCGGCCTAATGCGCCTTCCTTGGTTTGGACTTCATGTGCGGCGGGGCCAGTCTTCTCCCGCCGCTTTTTTATGTATCCAGTGCGTTTTTCCCTCGGGGGCGCGGTAACAACGCCCTCTTCTGGACAGGCAAACGGCGGAAGGCCGGCTGCCTCTTGCCTTCTGCGTCCTAAGTGAAAAGCGGGCGGCGTTCCAGGCTCGCCCGCGTATCCGTGGCTGGTGACGCCAACGTCTTAAACCAGTGCGTCACTTGGCATTCGCGTGCACCATTTCCCAGAACGCACGGCGGAGCCGTGAGAGGGTCTTGGCTCGCTTAAGGCGGCGCTTTAAGGGGAACGATACTTCCTGGGCGATCAAAAGAGCGAGCGAGCGGCCCATCAGCGGGTATTGCTCGCCGGGTTGGTACTGCTCGTCTTTGTCGGGGCGACCCTTGCGGTAGCGGGTGTCGATGACCGGCATCCATCGCTGGTCGGGATTGAGACGCGGAAGCGTAAACGGGATCGTTTCGTGATAGGCGTTTAAGAGCATCACGAAGGTGTCATCCAGGATCGGGTTGCCTCGTTCGTCAACCTCGTTGATCGCGTCGCCCAACAGCAACAGACCGAGCACGCGGGTTTCGGAAAACGCCCAGTCTTCCGACGTCATTTCTTGGCCGTCGGGACGGTACCAGGTAATGTCTTTGACTTCCGAGCCCAAGATGGGCCGCCCCTGGAAGAACTTGCGGCGGCGCAGGGTGGGGTGCTCGTGGAATAGGTCGGTCAGCGTCTGCGTGAACTCGAGAAGGTCGCGCTTGGCCTCGTCCATCTTCCAATCCACCCAGGAAATATCG
>CAYWIS010000013.1:33429-50458 GCA_964458385.1 uncultured Pirellulaceae bacterium | reverse complement strand
GCCGCGCTGCGTACGGCCGATTTCGTCGCCCGCCAGGATCATCGGCACGCCTTGCGACAGGATCAGCGTCGCCAGGAAGTTCCGCTTTTGCCGCTCGCGCAGTTCGAGGATCTTGGGGTCCTTGGTTGGTCCTTCAACGCCACAATTCCAGCTATTGTTGTGCGAATCGCCGTCGCGGTTTCCTTCGCCGTTGGCCTCGTTGTGCTTGTGGTTATACGAGACGAGGTCGTTAAGCGTGAAACCGTCGTGTGCGGTGACAAAATTGATGCTGGAGTAGGGCCGGCGACCGCTGCTTTCGTACAGGTCGCTGCTGCCCGTCAGACGGAAGGCCATTTCGCCCGCTTGACCCGCGTCGCCTTTCCAGAAGCGGCGCACGGTATCGCGGTACTTGCCGTTCCACTCGGCCCAGAGGACGGGGAAGTTGCCCACCTGGTAGCCGCCTTCGCCGAGATCCCAGGGCTCGGCAATCAACTTGACCTGCGAGAGGATCGGGTCTTGGTGGATGATGTCGAAGAAGGCTCCCAGGCGGTCGACGTCGTGCAGTTCGCGGGCTAGGGCCGCGGCCAGGTCGAAGCGAAACCCGTCCACGTGCATCTCGGTCACCCAGTACCGCAGGCTGTCCATGATGATCTGGAGCACGCGAGGGTGCATCATGTTGAGCGTGTTGCCGCAGCCGGTGTAGTCCATGTAGTAGCGGCGGTCATTCTGCACCAGGCGGTAATAGGCGGCGTTGTCGATGCCGCGGAAGCACAGCGTCGGCCCCAGATGGTTGCCTTCGGCGGTGTGGTTGTAGACCACATCGAGAATCACCTCGATTCCCGCGGCGTGCAAGGCTTTGACCATCTGCTTGAATTCCACGACCTGCGCCCCAGCTGTGGGATTGGAGGCGTATCCGGCGTGGGGAGCAAAGAAGCCGATCGAATTGTAGCCCCAATAGTTGCGCAGCTTACGCTCTACGAGGAACTGGTCGTGCACGAAGTGGTGAATGGGCATGAGTTCGACCGCCGTCACGCCCAACGACTTGAGGTAGTCGATGACGGGCGGACAGGCCAACCCCAAGTACGTGCCGCGGAGCTTTTCGGGCACGGCAGGGTGGAGCATAGTGAAACCCTTCACGTGCAGCTCGTAGATGATTGTTTCGTGCCAGGGGGTGCGAGGCGGCTTGTCGTCTTCCCAATCGAACGTGGTGTCGACGACCACGCACTTGGGCATATACGGGGCGCTGTCGCGATCGTCGTAACTTAGGTCCCCCTTGGGGTCGCCCAGCTTATAGCCAAAGCACGCATCGTTCCAAAGGATGTCGCCTGCAATCGCCTTGGCGTAAGGGTCAAGCACCAGTTTGGAGGGGTTGAAGCGGTGACCCTGTTCTGGATCGTAAGGGCCGTAAACCCGATAAGCGTAAAAGCGCCCCGGGCGAACATGGGGAAGATAGCAATGCCAAACTTGGTCGGTGTGTTCGGTCAGGCGGATGCGAAGGGCTTCGGACTTTCCCTTGGGGCCGCGAAAAAAGCACAACTCGACCGCTTCGGCGTTTTCTGAAAAGAGGGCGAAGTTGACTCCCGCTCCGTCCCACGTGGCGCCCAGCGGATACGGCTTGCCGGGCCAAACTTTCATGGGAAAATTTTTTCCTTTCACCAAATAGGGGTAGATGCCAGCCAGCGGATTTCCTACCATGTCGTTTTACTCAGGCGCCAAAGACTTTCCCAGGTGGGGCAAACCACCTTATCGTTGGTCGGCGACCCGTTACAGGCGCATGAGCCTATTCTGGGAATTCCCCCTCGGCCACCGCTTTTATCCCATTTTTACCCGCCCTTTATTGCGCCTTAATGGTTAAGGCGTATAAGTTTACGGCGCATTTGCGTCATGTTGTCTTCGTGAGGAAGATCGTGCAAGGAAAGTTTCTCTATTTTGACAAAGCTCAGGATCGCGACTTGGAAGGCCGAATTCGTCGATTCTTGGCGGGGCTACACCACCGTAGCTTAATGGAGCTGCACATTGAGGCGGAAAACGGGGAAGTGACCGTAAGGGGGCAGTTAAGCTCATTCTACGAGAAGCAGCTCGTTTTGGCTGGCTGTCGTCGCGTGGCGGGCGTCGTCAAGATTCATGAGTCGATCGACGTTGCTACCCCTGCCGCCACCTAATCGTCCGCCAAGAAGCGTACAAAGCGGCCATTTCTGACAATTGCTTTTGCTTACCTCTCAAACACCGCAGCGCTGGGGGCCTCTACCCTGCGCGCTGCGTGACTGGGAGATGCGGTAAAGTTCGCGGTTAGTCACTCTCCGGATCCAACTTACGCCGCCCCAGCAGTACGAGTCCGATCCCCACCGCCAAGGCGACTCCAGCCGCTGCGAGCCAGGTTACCGGCAGATGAGCTTGCTCTTGGATTCCCCAACCGCGGGCGGCTAATTCTTCGCGGTAGTAGCCGAGCATCAATAGGAAGCCGTTGTGGCAAGCGTGCAGCAACATTCCTGGTAGGACGCTTCCACTGCGCCAACGGACCCAGCCAAGCACGAGACCGAGAAAAGTGCTGGGCAACATACGCTCGACCGCCAGCACGCTGGAAAAGACATGGAAGGCTCCAAACAGCAGGGCGGTAAGCACGACGGTCCAAGCCGCTGTCGTATGCTGACGAACAGCGCCAAACAAGTAACCGCGAAAGAAGAATTCTTCACAAATTGCCGGCGCAATCGCCAATGCTCCCAATAGGAGCCACGGCGAAACTTGCGGCATTTGCTGCATGAGACGCAGGGCCGGTTGCAGGGCTTCTTCGGTGAGCGAAAACAGCCCTAGCCATTGGCTCGCCAAAACAATCTCATGGGCAAAGGGCCACAGCGAGAACCCCAGAATCGTGGCGCCGACAAACGCCGGTACGCGCGCCCCTTGTAGCGCAAAGCCTTGCCGCACCGAAACCCGTCCCAGGTAGGCAGCCAGCAATGGAAGGCCGCTAAACAGGAGGAGCGTGACCACGCCCGTGAGCAACAACCGCAACGAGAGCGGCGCCGCGCGAAGCTGCGCCAAGCCACCGGCCGCCAGCACATAGGCTGGCAGTAGCGCCGCCAGGCACAGCAAGGCATGCGCGAGCGGCGCCGTAGGGCGAACTTGCTTGGGGCGGCGAAACAGGCTCGACCAACCTTCTTCGGCGCCGTACAGCAGGGCGTCGGCGCCGAAAATCTTCGCCGCGAGGGCGAGCGCTCCCAGGGCGTACACGATTGTCGAGGCGACGGCCACAATCAGCCATAGCGGTTCAACGCCTCCTTGGAGCAGGTCGCGGGCCACCAGCACCATGTTCACCAAAGGCGTCGCCGCCAAGAAACCGTTCAGCTCCAGGCCGGGCGTGAACGCCAGAAAGCCAGGCGCCAGCGAAACAAGCGTCAGGGGAATAAGATACGCTTGAGCCTCTTTGAAGCTGCGGGCAAAGCTCGTAATAGTCAACAACACCGCAGAAAAGAACGCCGCAAACAAGATCATCAAGGCGAATACTTGCGCTACCACGTCGAGCCGCAAGCCGCCCTCGCCGAATAAATACTCGCTCAATCCGCCCGCAACGATGGTTACCGTCATCGCGAGGAAGTTCACCAGGGCAGTTAACAGGGCTACGGTCATCACGGCGACATACTTAGCCAGCAGTAGTCCCAGACGCGGCACCGGAGCGGCAATAAGCGTTTCCAGCGTGCCACGTTCACGCTCGCCCGCCGTTAGGTCGATTGCTGGGTAGACGGCTCCGGTCACGGTCATCAGGATCAAGATCAGCGGCGCAAGCGTCGCCAGCGAGAACCCCGAGGCGTCTTCGCTTTCCACGGGCCGCCGCACCATTTCGGCGGCGTGGATACGTTGGACGCCTAGTCGGCCCAGACGTTGCCGAAGACGGTATTCGTTCACGGCCTGCAGACGATCCTCAACGTACGCCAGCGCCGCTTCGCTGCCGGGAGAATTAGCGCGGTAAATCAACTGGCAGTCGATAGGCGGAAGCCCGCGCGGGCCATTGTGCTCAGAGGGAGTTGTTAGCCGAATGGCCAGATCTAACTCCAAATTCCGCACCGCGTTTTCCAAGCGTTGTCCAACGACGAAGACCACAACGGGAGGCTCAGGTGATTGTTTGGCCTGCCCCTTGCCCGAATTCGTGGTCTCTGGCCGGTCGAACGCCTGTGCGGTGAGGATGCGTTCACCCCAGGCCAGGTACTCGTGCAGCAGAGCCGCCTTTTCTTCCGATTCCAACCCTAACTGATAGGTTGGCGTTGCAACGGCGGTTGCGTTAGTAAGAAGAAAACGTTGGAAGGCGATATTAAGTAGTGGGTAGACTAGCAGCGGCATCAGCACTAACGTGAAGATGGTCCGCCGGTCGCGCAATGTTTCTCGCAGTTCTTTGCGCGCCAACCGCGCTAGCCGCCCCCACGACGCCGATGTAAGAAGCGAACGCGAGGACGAAGAATTCATGAGGCGCCAAGATGAGGACTACGGCGGCGCCTTGCCGCCGTTTTCTTCGCATTGTGGGCGCCAACGGGCGAGGCGTCAATTCCCAAGGCAAGTTGGATGAGAAAATAAGCTTGTGGTCGCAGGTTGTTCTATTCGGAAGGTGACGGGCCGTCGCCAACGTGCGGCGGGGGGAGGTCTTGGCGGATGCGCGTGAGTCGGAAACCGCCGTCACTGCGCAACAGCGTGTCGCACCACACACCGCCATCGTAGAGGTACTGAATCTGGACGCCTCGCACCTGATGCTGCAAGAGTAACTTACAGGCTTCTTCGAGCGTTGCATGCGACGGTGCGCCGACGCGGCGGCGCGAGCCGTACTTGTGCCTGACCTCAACGACTTGGGCGCATTGCGCGATGTCGGTGAAGAGTTGCTCCACCGTCGTTGCGTCTAGCTCTGCCTGGTGTAACTCGGGCAAGGGAATTGGCGAGGGGGACTGTGTCATGGCGCGGCGGGATAGGTAAGATCGGGGCGTTGATCGAGCGTAGCCGACGAGGCGTGACATTGCAGGCAGCTTTGCCGCCAGGGGTGCGTTGTGCGAATGGCGTTGCTCCCTGCCGGTCCGTGGCAACTCATGCAATCGGTGCGCATCCAGGTGGTGTGCGGAATCGTGGGGGGAGCGCCCTGCCAAGCGCGTTCGCCCCACAGGGAGGCTGTAAGCGGCGTGAAATCGTTGGCGCCCAGATAATTGGGGAGTGTCTCACCCAGCGCGCCGCCGCCCGGCTTGTCCTCCACGTGACATTGCGTGCAGTTCGCGAGGTGTTCGTGGCAAATCGTCGGTGCGGTCGTATCGCCAATCTTCACGCCAGGACCATGACATATCAGGCAACTTTCACTGCCAAGTTGCGTAATGGGATGCGGCGCCGTGGGTGGCGCTCCGTCAAAGGCGCGGCGTTGGGTCCGCTTGGCCAGTGTTTGCTTTACGGCCGCGTCATTAGCAGGGGGCGGTATCTCGTCAGGCGTGGCCGGTTGGGGCGGGGCCAACAATTGCAGCGAGGGATAAAAATTGCGATTGGGCCCCAGGTTGGTGGTTCGTAGCTCAGAGTAACTTACCGCGATGGGCGCCGCGTGCGCTCGTGCGTCGACGGTTGGAGGATGATACGTTGGCGGATGCGTCGGATGCCCCTGGGGGGCGCGCTCCAGTGGGTGACGCAAACCCGAAAAGTACCCCGTAATCGCCGCGGCAAGCACGATCGTTAGCAGCACTTTGACGCCTTGGCTATAAGCGGTTCCGGGCGGTGGAGTCATGGCAAACTGGTTGGCTGAAAGGCGTTCACGTGCGGCGAGCGGTCGTGGCGGCAAGCTTGCGCACCGCGGCGGCGCATTTTTTGTAGTCCGGTTCTTTGGAGTGCGGATCGACCGCTCCTAGCGTTAGGTCGTTAATCAGCAGACGTTCATCGAAAAACGGAACGAACAAAGTGCCCCGCGGCGGCCGACCACGGCCGTCGATCCATACCGGCAAGTCGATCTCGCCGCGGCGGGTGGCGATGCGCACGGTTTCGCCATTGGTGATCGACAGTCGTTGAGCGTCGTCCCGGTGCATCTCGACGTACGCCTGCGGCATGGCCCGTTTCAGCGGTGGTGTGCGCATCGTCATCGTTCCCGTATGCCAATGCTCCAGCACCCGGCCGGTACATAGCCAGAAGGGATACTCGGCGTCGGGCGACTCTTCGGGCGGCTCCCATGGGCAGAACCAGATGAGCGCGCGGTTGTCGTCGGTGACCGAGTGGTAGAACTTGATTCCCTCTTCTTCCGTCACAAACGGGTCATACGGCGCGACAAATCGATAGCGGGTCTCTTGCCAAACGCCCGGAGACTTTTCGACCACCGGCCATCGCAGGCCACGAGCCTTGACCAACTCGTCATACGGAGCGACATTCTTGTGCTTGAGATACGTAAAGGGGCGATACTCTTCGTACAACGCTCGGTCGACGTTGACGTCGTAGTAATGCTCCCATTCCCAGATGGGAACTTCTTGGCCTTTATCATCCGTCACGTGGAAGAGAAAACGCCCCTCCCGATCCTTCATTCCGGGGTGGCCGCGATCATACAGACGCCGGGCCAGCGCAATCGTGGCCCAACAGTCGTCGCGAGCTTCGCCCGGCGGGTCCACCATCTTGAACCATTGTTGGGTGCGCCGCTCTGAGTTGCCGTACACGCCGTTCTTTTCCACCCAGAGAGCCGCAGGGAGCACCAAGTCGGCTAGCTCGGTTGTGGCGGTGGGATATACGTCGGAAACGATCAGGAACTTGTCGGCTAAGCCCTCTTTGGCTTTGAAGAGACGATGCAAGTCGGGCAGCGACTGGCCAGGATTGGTGGCTTGGACCCAGATCGTCATGATGTCGCCGCCTTCGTCGGTGGGGGTGCAGAACTTCTCCCAAAGCAGCACCGTGTGGTAGCCCGGCTCGGCGTTGATGCGGCCTGGCGGCAGGTTCCACAGCGCTTCGCATTCACGACGGTGTTCCTCGTTGGCGACCAACCGCCCGCCGGGCAAGGCGTGGCAGAGCGTGCCGACCTCGCGGGCCGTACCGCATGCCGAGGGTTGGCCCGTCAGGCTTGTGGGAGCGTCGCCTGGCTTACCGAAGTGTCCCGAAAGCAAGTGGACGCCATGAACCAGCCGGTTGATCGCCGTGCCACGGCTATGTTGGTTCATGCCCATGCACCACAGGCTCGTGATGCGCAAGTCGCGGCGGCCGAATAAGTCGCCGAGCAGGCGGATCTGGTCGGCCGGAACGCCGGAGATTTCTTCGACACACTCGGGCGTGTAGTGCGCGACGAGGGCCTTGTACTGCTCAAAGTCGATGGGCCGCCCGTAAAGCGTGATGGGGTCGGCGTCGGCCCGGAAGTTACAGAAGTTCTCGACGAATGCTTTATCGTAAGTTCCGTTCTTTATCAAAAGATGCGCAATGCCGTTTGCAATGGCTAAATCGGAGTGCGGACGCATCTCCAAGTAGTGCTGGCAATAGGAGGTCGTGCGTGTGCGGCGCGTGCCAATGTCGATCAACGTTACGTCCTCACCGCGACTTCGGCGATCAATCACGCGCGAAAACAATACCGGGTGCATCTCAGCCGGATTGTTGCCCCACATGATCAGCACGTTGCAATGGTCCAGGTCGTCGTAGCAACCGGCCGGTTCATCCACGCCATAGGTCGATAGAAAACCTGTCACCGCCGAGGCCATGCACAGCCGAGCGTTCGGTTCAATGTGATTGTTCGACAGGCCCGCTTTCATCAACTTCTGGGCGGCGTAACCTTCGGGAATCGTCCATTGCCCCGATCCGTACATGGCGAAGCCTTGCGGATTGGCCATGACCCGGTCGGCCATAATGTCTAGCGCCGCATCCCACGAGATCGGCTCTAGCTTGCCGTTCTTACGCAACAACGGTTGCGTGAGGCGGTCCTGGCCGTAAAGGATCATCCCTACGTGATAACCCTTGACGCACAACAGTCCCTTGTTCACCTCGGCTGCCTGATCACCGGCAATGGCCACGACGCGGCCGTTTTGCACTCCGACGCGAACATGACATCCGGTGCCGCAAAAGCGACAGGGCGCCTTGTTCCAAACTACCTCGGACGCCGCGTTGCCGACGTGAGAAGCAGAGTCGGCGGCAAAACCCGCTTGGGACCGCGCTAATGCAGTGGCGGCCGCCATAGCGGAAAGTTTGAGAAAACTACGACGATCGAAATTCTCGCTAGACATGGGGCATCGTCATGCAACTGGGGGAGTTTATGGGCGAGCTGGCCGGGCGCTGGCGCTTGCTGGTTCACCTTCTGGAAGCTCTCTCGTCGAGGCGACGTCGGCACATGCGGCGTGGTCGAATCCGACGAAGGCGACCTGAACTCCAGCGACTCCAGGCAGCGTTGTAAGCCAGTCATGGGTGCGGCGGGCCGTCTCGTCATCTTCGGCTTCAAGCACCACCGGGAGGCGGTTGCCAACGGGGAGGCCACAAGTGAAGCGATGGTCGGCCTCCAGGATTCGCATGACTTCAGCTCCGTTATCCACGGGGCTGTGTAGGATCAGCACAAGTCCACTCACAGGCATGAGAACGGTCCTAGGGTTTGGCGGTCGCTCGCCGACGGGGCACGATTGCAATATACCCGTTGTTTGTTAAAAAACTAGATATGAATATCCTTTAATCTTGTATTTGGGAAAGATGAGCGATATGCTTAAGGACGTAGCTGATTGCTTTGCCCTGGGAAGGAAACCCTTTCGTGTTCTCGGTATTTCGCAAGTCGTTGTCTGCTGCGGGTTTGCTGCTGGGGGCCGGGCTTACTGCTTGGAGCGTCTCGATGGGGGTGCTCTATCGGGGATCAGAAAGAGAAGCGACAGGGCAGACAGCGACGGGTTTTGAACTGTGGAAGGATTCCGCCCAGGCAACCGTGATGCTTCCAATCTGGATCCATGAGCCAGAGGGGCCTCCGCGCGTCGACAGCGGCGCATACGACCTGCACGGTAACTCCGTGACGATTGCCTGCTCAACTTGTCACGCTAGCCGCGAGCCCAAACCTCACAACCGCGCCACCGCCGATCTGGATCAGTTTCACCAAGGACTGCAGGTGGGGCATGGTAGATTGTCGTGTCTGGCCTGCCATAACCCGGAAGATTACGACTCGCTTCGCTTAGCCGATGGGATGCGTGTGGAGTATCGCGATGTGATGCAGCTGTGCGCTCAATGTCACGGTCCCCAGGCCCGCGACTATCGCCATGGGGCTCACGGCGGGATGACCGGTTACTGGGACCTTTCGCGCGGTCCGCGGCAGCGCAACAACTGCATCGACTGCCACGATCCCCACGCGCCGGCGTATCCCCAGGTAATGCCGATTTTTCCGCCAGTAGATCGAGGCAAGCGGGCTACGCAAGGGACACACCACAACACATAACCCCCCGAGTTAGAGCAAACCGGAACGAGTGTATGGCCCGCAGTGGCAGATTCGTTTGACGATGCTGTTGGCGGAGAGGAATTTGTTCCCGGTCACGGAACCGATGAAAAAGCCCACTTGCGTTTGCAAGCACTCCGCCGACGTTTTCGAAGCAGCGTGGTCGATGGCTCTTTCTTCTTTGCGAAGGACCTAGCTCTATGACCGACTCTCAGGCCCAACTCCCGGCGCTCGCTAACGCTTGCTCGCGGCGGACGGCGCTTAAGGTGCTGGGGGCCACGTTGGGCGCCGCAGCGTTTGCGCGGGCGTTGGCGCCATTGGCTGAGTGGACTGCGGATCTCTCGGTCGAGGAGTTCCTGCAAAAGCATTACAAGGAGCTAACGCCCGAGGAACTACGTCAAGTGCTGACGCGGTTAGAGGAGGAAACCCAAGAGGAGTACGGAGCCGAGGTTACCATCTCCGACCATCGCCCCCTGCCCGGTGTAAAGTTTGGCTATGCGTTGAACCTGTCGATTTGCATTGGTTGTCGCAAGTGCGCCGAGGCGTGCCACCGAGAGAACAACCACGACCGTCCCTCGCATAACTCGTACATTCGCGTGCTGGAGATGGAGAAAGGCTCCATCGACCTGGAGAAGGGGAATGCGCATTACGACCATCCCGTTCCTCACCCTGACAAGTTCTACCTGCCGATCCAATGTCAGCAGTGCGATAACCCGCCGTGCGTCCATGTATGCCCCGTTGAGGCGACCTGGAAGGAAGAAGATGGGATTGTCGTGGTTGATTACAACTGGTGCATTGGCTGCCGGTACTGCGAAGCAGCATGTCCTTATCATGCGCGACGGTTCAACTGGGACAAGCCACAGGTTCCCGCCGACGAGATCAATCCCCAGCAAAGCTATCTCTCGAATCGCATTCGGCCGCAAGGTGTAATGGAGAAATGCACGTTTTGCCTGCACCGAACGCGCGAGGGCCGAATGCCGGCCTGCTTGGAAGCCTGCCCCACCGGCGCGCGGGTGTTTGGCAACCTATTGGACCCCGAATCTGAGATTCGTTGGGTGCTGGCCAACAAGCGTGTGCTGGTGTTGAAAGAAGAGTTGGGGACGCGTCCCTCGTTCTTCTACTTTTTTGATGTGTAAGCCACGATGATGCCGGGCAAAACATCCTCGTGCCTGGCGCTAATCGAAAAGATTCCGCGCGGAAGCGGCGATTGTCGTGAGCCTGAGAAAGATCGTGAGACGATGACCACGCCTGCTATCTCCGAATCACCCACCACCTCTGCTCGTGCGCGATCGCAGCATCTGGTCAGCTATCCGCGTTTCTTGTGGCGGTCGATCGTGCTGGCCACCGATGGTTCGTTCTTGTTCTATACCTGGATGACGCTGTTGACGGCGGTGGCTCTGGTGGGCGCTAACGCATGGGCGCACCAGGTAGTCGAAGGTCTGGGGCTAACACACATGAGCGATCATGTATCGTGGGGGCTGTATATCGCTAACTTTACCTTTGCCGTGGGCTTGGCGGCGGGGGGCGTGATGATGGTCATTCCCGCCTACTTGTATCACGACGAGGAGATGCACAAGGTGGTCATCGTGGGGGAGTTGTTGGCCATCGCCGCCATCGTAATGTGTTTGATGTTCGTCGTGGCCGACCTCGGCCGGCCCGACCGCTTCTGGCGCCTACTGCCGGGAATTGGCCGGTTTAACTGGCCTGTCTCGATGCTTACATGGGACGTGATCGTGTTGAACGGCTATTTGCTGCTTAACCTGCATATTTGCGGCTATCTACTGTATATGCGGTTCTTGGGTCGTAAACCGAATCCGCGGTGGTATGTGCCCTTTGTGTTTCTTTCGATTTTTTGGGCGATCAGCATTCACACGGTTACGGCGTTTTTGTATTGCGGTCTAGGAGGGCGGCCGTTTTGGAACTCTGCATTGCTGGCGCCGCGATTTCTGGCGTCTGCGTTTGTATCGGGGCCGGCATTTATTATTGTTGCGCTGCTGGCCATTCGCCGGCTTGCGACGTTTGATATATCTACGGGATCTATTCGCACGCTGGTGGGCATTGTGCGCGTCACGATCCTCGTGAACCTGTTGATGCTGGGCTCCGAGTTATTCACCGCGTTTTACGCCGGCGGGACGCACGCCACGTCGGCCGAGTACCTGTTCTTTGGGTTGCATGGCGCCCATGGTTTGGTGGGCTGGACGTGGACGTCCATCGCCTTCAACGTGGCGGCTGCCGCCGGGTTTCTACACCGGCGGATCATTCGCAATACACCGTTGTTGGTCGTGTCGTGCGTACTGGCGTTTTGCGGAATTTGGATCGAAAAGGGAATGGGGTTGATTGTGCCGGGCTTTATTCCCAGCACGCTGCATGAACTCGTCGAATACAGCCCCAGCCTCGTAGAATGGAAAATAACGGCGGGCGTATGGGCGTTTGGGCTTCTGGTTTTTACTGCGGCGCTTAAGGTCGCCTTGCCGGTTCTGACCGGCGAAGCCCACGACCGCATGTTTCTTGCTCAGGCGAAAGGGAACGCCTGATGCGGACGATTGAAGTTACGAGAACTCAAAATCACAATCGAAAATTTGCACTCCGAAGATCGCAACGATGCGGCAGGCGGAGGCCATTTTCTAGTGCGACGTTTCTTGCCGCCCGAGTGCAACATTTAGCGGAAAGAGAATTATGATTTCCCAAACTTTGGAATATGCTCTGCGAGCGATGGTGTCGCTGGCGCATAACCACGGCCAGCCACGCACGTCGGAACAACTTGCAAAAGATACGCAAGTTCCGGCCATGTATCTTTCCAAGATTATGCAAGGGCTGGTGCGTGCAGGCCTGATCAACTCCCAGCGCGGGCCGGGGGGCGGCTTTACCCTGGTGCGCGGTCCCGAGGAGATCACCATCTGGGATGTGGTTCAAGCCGTAGACCCCTTTCCCCGTATTCGTGAATGTCCGCTGAAGCTTTCCACTCATGGTACGAACCTTTGCCCCCTGCACCGTAAGTTGGACGACGCTATGGCGGCGGTTGAAGACGCCTTCCGCTCGACGCCGCTTTCGGACCTGGCCGCCACCCAGCGCGGCGTCAAACCGTTGTGCGAGTTGCCGAACAAAGACTAACTCGCCCCCTTACGACAACCCTTGCGTCGTTACTTCAAGCGTGGGAGGCAACTGCCCGGCACATCGTTTCACGGCGGAGGCCCATTGCCGCCTTCTCTAACTCCAAATGGGTGTTAGGGTGATTCTTGAGGTAGCATCTCAAGTAAAGCGAGGGTCGCCCAACTGCTGGCGGCAATGGAAATAAACTGGTCCTTCCCGTGAGGAAAGCCGCTCTCAAAATACGTTTGAAAGGGTTTGCTGCGGCTAACCACTCGCCACGAACCGTCGTCCAGTTGCGTTTGCAGCAGGTATTGTACGCCGCGGCGGTACGCTGTTTCGCCTGGCGTTACACCACCCGCTTCCACGAGCGCCACGAGCGCTGATCCGGTAGCGTAGGCGTCGCTATCTAAAGTCTCCGTTTGCGACCAGCCGCCATCTTCCCGCTGCGTCGCCAGGAGTTCGCTGGCTGCTTGGCGAATCGTGGCCTCGTCGGCCTCGAGGAGACGCAGCGCACGCAGGCGGAAGACACGGTCTTCGGTGTCCTTGCCTGGTGTTTCCTTCAGCCATGCGCGGGCCTTGTCGCGCCGGGGGGCGATGTGCTCTTGTTGCTCGTCGGTCCCGAACGCTTTTAGGCCTTGGAGGGCGAGGAAAGTGGTGGTGAAGTGGCTGGCTTCGCTCGGCGGACGGTGGCTGCTGCACTTCCAATATCCGTCGTCCTGCGAGAACGAAACCAGGTATTGGGCTACAGCGGTGGTTGTTTCGTCGCCCTTCCAGCCGGCCGCGCTGAGCGCCCACAGAGCATAACCGGCGGTATCGGCCTTGCCGCCCTGGCCGCGACCGTCCAGGTAGCGCTCGCGGCCGTTCTCCAAATGCTTGACCGTCAGGGCCACGGCCGCTTGCAAATTCTCTTCATCAATGGAGAAGCCTCGACGCCGGGCCTCTACCAGGGCTAGCGTCGGCAGCGCCTGATGATGGCACGAAAAGCAATCTCGCTCTTTACGGTACTCTCGCGAGCTCTTGTCCAAGAGCGCAAGCGCCTTGCTCACCGCTGCTCGCACAGCCTCGGACGCGGGCTCCGCTTCGCCGGCATCGGCCGATTCCAGCGCAAACAGACCAATTAACAAAGATACCGCCAGGGATCGCGCCGCCAACATTTTGCACCCCCTCCGAGATCGAAGCCACGCGACTTTATTGAACCGCTTTCCGCCGCGCGGGGCAAGCAATTGCGTTTGGAAAGTTTTTCTTGCCCAATTGCGCGCCGCTCGTCACAATGCGCGATAGCCAGATGCAGTC
The DNA here is from genome assembly GCA_964458385.1 of uncultured Pirellulaceae bacterium. Taxonomy (GTDB): domain Bacteria; phylum Planctomycetota; class Planctomycetia; order Pirellulales; family Pirellulaceae; genus JAHWKS01. Next base: position 36,729 of record CAYWIS010000013.1, on the reverse strand, counting down.
AGCCACGTGGACTAGCATCTCGTCGTTTGTCTCATCCCGTGGGTTCTCGAAGGCGAAAGGAGCAAGGCGATGTTGCGGTCGAGCTATGCGCTGACGCTGCGTTTGGCGGCGATGGGACTAGGGATCGTGAGCTGTTACGCCGAAGTTAGCGCCCAGGAAGAACGCGCCCCGCAGGACGCTCCGGCTGTTGCGGAGAACATTGCGACGGTGGAGGAGCAGATTCTTCGGACGCTGGACCAAAAGGTTTCGTTGACTTTCTACGAAACGCCTCTGAGCGAAGTAGCTCAACAGTTGCGTGAACTCACGAAAGCGAATGTGCTGATCGACCGCCGGGCGCTGGAAGAAATAGCATTGGCCGACGATCTGCCCTTATCGGGCGAATTCCACGAGATTTCCTTACGGTCGGTGTTGAATCTCCTCTTGCGCGGCGCTGACTTGACGTGGGCGGTTGCGGATGACGCTTTGATAATCACCACGCCGGAAGAAGCGGAAATGCGCCTGATAACGCGAGTTTACAATGTGGCGGATCTGGTTGCCGCTTCGCACGACGACTTGGAACACGATGATCTGAATTCTTTGATTTCGGTTGTGACCTCGACGGTGCAACCCGAAACCTGGGATGACGTGGGTGGTTATGCGTCGATCGAGGCATACCGCGGAACACTGATCATAAGTCAAACGGAATCGTCGCATCAACAAATCGCCGCCCTGTTCAATGCACTGCGCAAGGCCAAGGATCTGACGCATGCTTCGGAAGTCCCCAAGCAAGTTTCGGTTGGCCTGACGAAGGTTGACGCGAACCTGGTGGCGGCGCTCCAGAAACCTGTTTCGTTCGACTTCGAGGACACACCGTTGTCTGATGTGGCGATGCTCGTGCAGGATCGACTGGGCGCGCCGGTTGTTATTGATAGCGGGGCGCTGGAGGATTCGGGAATTTCGAGCGATGCGCCCGTAAGTCTGACTGTGCAAAACATGCCTGCCGGGCAGGCGCTGCGTCATGCGCTGCGACCACTTGACTTGGCATGGATCCTCGCCGACGAGGTGCTGCTGATCACAACGTCCGAGGAAGCGGAGTTGCGACTTGAAGTTCGCATTTACCCTGTCGGTGATTTGTCCGATCGACGGCAAACGCTCTCTCGGTGGAGCGGAGAGTGGTTGTCGGGTTGTAGCGCCGACCTGACGCAAGCGATTAGCCTTTCCGTAGAGCCGCATACTTGGAGCAGCGTGGGCGGAGCCGGCGCCATTGTCGAATTGCCTAGCGAGGGCGTGCTCGTGGTGTTGCAAACGGCGGAGATGCACGAACGTATCGAAACTGTGCTGACGCGTCTCCGCAAACACCTGCAAAAGGCGCCGCAAGTTGCCGAAGAAGCAGATCCCGATGCGTTAACGCTGGTTGTTTATCTGATTCCCGTCACACGACCGGCCGCCGCGAAAACATCGGCCGCAAACCCGTTGGAAACGCCAGGCAGCGAAATCTTGCAGCAGTTCGGCGCCCAACCGGTCGCGGGATTGGGCGGCATCGGTGACTTTTCCTTCTACACACCGATTCCTGGCGACGATCTGGTCGAGATCGTCACCGAACTAGTTGAGCCGGAGAGTTGGAATCGGGAAGGGGCCTATCTCAAGGCGGTCCCTGGCCGTTTGATCGTGCGCCACACGGTCGCGACGCATCACAAGATTGAGAAGTTGCTAAAGCAATTGGGCCTCATCAGCGATCTAGGGATGACTTACGGTTGCGTCCTGTTATCTTCGGGATCATGAGAGGGGGTTAGCCGTACCGATCCAAGCTAAACATAGTGCGGATGCGGGGCCGATCTTGCCGCGGCGATAATCCGAAGTGCATTGGCTGGATAATCGCCCGCAAGATAGAAAAGGGAGCAATACGAGTAGTAGATTCCCGGCAAACGCTTCCTCTCGCTGAGATGTAGGTTTCAGACTCGCACAAGGGACGAGCTTTGCCCGATGCTGCGAATAACGTGAGGACCGCCGCCAGCAATCCACGAGCGGTGTTGCAAAGCTGACACTGCGCACGCTTTTACAGGGCAGTGTCAGCAGAAGTTGGCAGGCTGGCTCGGCTGCAATGCACCATCGCCGTGAGCCGAGCTAGAGGAGCCAACATGCCGTCTTGGTGGATTGGGGTTACAGGCAGCGCATGAAGGCGACTAGGTCGCGTTTTTCTTCCGCGCTGAGCTGCAATTCCAAAACCAGGTTGAAGAACTCGACGGTATCCTCCAAGGTCAGGCAACGCCCGTCGTGAAGATAGGGTGGGCTATCTTTGATTCCACGGAGGGTGAAAGCCTTGATGGGACCGTCGCCGGGCTCGTCTTTCAAGAATCGCTCCAGTTTCAGGTCGTGCATCTGATGGTCCAGATAGAACGGCGCCGGATGGCACACCGAACATTGGGCTTTGCCAAAGAAAAGCTCTTCGCCGCGAAGTTCGCTTTCGGTCGCCTTGCGCGGGTCAAGCCGACCTAGCACGTTCAGCTTGGGGGCCGGAGGAAAGTCAAACATGTTTTGCATTTGCGCCATGTGAGGGACCACGCTGCGCGGAATCTCCACAAAGCCTTTCTTCATAGCGTGGATCGGATCGCCGTTAAAGTAAGCGGTGCGTTGTTCAAATTCCGTGAAGTCCTCCACCGAACGCAGGCTACGTTTTGAGCCGTGAATCTGTTGGTTGAACATTCCCCGAAGGCTGACCGTGTCTAACCGGAAGCGGCGCTCCTGCGGGCGGATGTCTGGGCTGAGATGAAATTGTCCCGTAGTGTGGCCGTTCACGTGACAATCCATGCACGCTACGCCTAGGCTGGGCTGCACCGTTTTTCGATCTTCGGTGGCGTTGAATTCCTCCTGGGGAAGCGGCGTGAGCAGCAGTCGTAAACCTTCGAGTTGCACCGGCGTAAGAATATCTTTGAACAATCGTCGAAAGTTATTGATTGACACTACCTCGCCTCGCGATACATCGCCCAGCTCGGGCCGATTCGAAAGAAAGATCGCAGGGGGGAACTCCGGGAGAAAGGCCTCGGGTAGGTCAAATTCCACATCGAAACGCTCTAAGCGCGGGAACTGCTCAATTTGCATTTTTGGAAAGACTTGTCCGCCGTTGGTATGCAACGGATGGGGCAGCGAAGGATAGGGGAAAATTCCGCGTTCGCGGATCTCCTCGGGCGACATCTTGCCGAGATCTTCCCACGTCAGTCCTTCGGGCAACTTGGCGGTCGGGCCGACGCACAGGGGTTTACCGCGCGTCATGGTTGCTTCGGGATCGAATTTCGGCTCAAGATTGTAGCGGCTCTCGAGCAA
>CAYWIS010000013.1:0-33419 GCA_964458385.1 uncultured Pirellulaceae bacterium | reverse complement strand
GATGCTTGGCCATGACCATGGGCTTCGCGGCAATTTCTTTTTCCATGATCTCCTGCGCCGATTGCATCGGTTTGTCAGAGTTCAGCGGATCGCGAGCGAAATCGAAACCGGCTAACTTACCTTCCTTGGGTTGAGTCTTCAGGGCCGGCGACACCGGCATTACGTTCTCAGGAGCGAACTTCTCGGGGTGATCTTGCTCGGTAAGTTGTTGTTCAGGCCGCGTACGGCGAGGCGGGACGGGCGTTTGAACGTCTTCTACGGCGTCGGGCAGCGGTTGGGTGCGGCGAGGCTGTGTGGCGCCGGGCGACTGCTTACTGGCTGGCGTTTGTTGCGCTGCACGGGGGCGTTGGCGCGTGGTGGCAGGCTGATTGTCCTCGGCGGCCGCCCGAGCAGGCGCTTTGGGCGCCGGGGGGGCATCGGGCCGGTCCTGGTTCTGTCCGTACGCGACCGCCAAAGCCAAACTGGCGGACATCAACCCACACGACATCAGCGCGGCAAACCATCGAGTACTCATAGACAGAGACTCCTATTGCGAGGAAGTCTCGCATAAGAGCAAATTCAATGCCCGCCGCGAACTATTTACATCTCTTGGGGTGAGAGTTGCCGCCGCTCTTCGATCGGAACCCGATCGGATAAGATAAATCGGTGCTGCCCGCACTGCGGCTTGCTGTCTTGGAAATTGTCACCTGGTCGCCAACGAACCATGCCTGTTCATGCTTTTGATTACTTGGCCTCTCCACAAAAGTATCCGCCCGCGGGTGTGTGCGTCGTGTTCGGAGATAAGGCGTTTCTAAAAACACTGGCGCTACGGGGACTGCGTGAAATTGTTTTGGGAGACGATCCCGATGCTCCCTTTGTGACGTTCTCTGGGAACGAGGCCCAATGGCGGGATGTAATGGACGAGGTATCCACCGTTGCTTTGTTTGGCGGTGGGGCCCGCCGGCTGGTGGTGGTGGAAGAGGCCGACGCGTTTGTCTCTAAGCACCGGCAGGCGCTGGAAGATTATGTGGCTAAGCCCAAGTCGAGCGGTGTTTTGGTGTTGGAGGTTGGCGCTTGGCCTTCTAACACACGGCTCTTTAAGTTCGTCGAGGAGCATGGTTTGCAAATTGAGTGTCGCGCGCCGGAAAAGACTTCGGGCCGCAGTAAAGAGTTAGACGTAGCTCGTCTGCGTAAATGGTTGATCGCCTGGGCCAAGAAAGAACACGCAGTCAAATTGGAGGCCGACGCCGCCGATATGCTGCTGGATTTGGTGGGGCCAGAATTTGGCCTGTTGGACCAAGATCTTGCCAAGCTGGCGCTATTTGCCGGACCGGGTGGAACGGTCACTCCCGAAATGGTCCGCGATGTGGTCGGCGGTTGGAAGACTAAGACGGCGTGGGACTTAATGGATGCGGCCGCCGATGGCGACGCTGCCGAAGCCTTGCGGCAACTCGATCACTTGCTGCAGTCGGGAGAACATCCTGTGGCGCTCTTGGGGCAATTTGCTTGGTCGTTGCGTCGCTATGCGGCCGCTACCCGCATTTATGAGCACGCCGAGCGCGAGGGTCGCCGTATCCCCTTGGCCGAAGCGTTACTTGAGGCAGGCTTTCGCAAATGGCCGAAAGAGGCCTTGGAGCGAGCGGAAAAGCAACTTCGTCAACTGGGACGACAGCGCGCCTTGGGGCTTTACGAATGGCTTCTGGAAACCGATCTGGCGCTCAAAGGGTCGCACTCGCAGGAGGATCGCGCCCGACTGGCGCTAGAAAAGCTGTTTGTGCGCCTGGCGAAACCCTTAGGGCCAAAGAGGACGTCGGCGTAACCTCCGCCGGTGCATCGGCGGGGTGGACGTCGCTTTGCCGGTTACTGCTTCACACCCCATTCCTGCCCCGCGGGGGCTGCCCACGCATCGTTGGCCGCCAGCGCTAATTCGGCCAATTCGTCGCGGCGGATCGAAACGGACGCGGGGGCCTCGATTCCAATGCGAACCTGGTTGCCGCGCACTTTGAGGATCGTCACCACCACGTCGTCGCCGATCACGATTCTTTGTCCCGACTTGCGGCTAAGAACGAGCATTGCCTGCATCTCCGTGAGAAGTCGTTGAGTTGCGCCCACTTGGCGCTGGCTCGGCTTTGGGGGGCCATGCTTCGGCCCGCCGTCTGTAAGAAAGAACGCAACTCTACGCTCGTCGCGCGCGCAAATTTCGCGAAAATTTTCGAAAGATCAGCGTTCCCCCCGGTCGGGAGGCAGTGCTTTGCTTCCCCTTGCGTATTCTGGCTAGATATTGAGGGGGTGGTCTGGCGGAATCGTCAGGGGGAAGCGACGACCTCTGGACCGATTGGAGGTTCGTTTAAGTGAGCCAGTTCATCATGCCCCATGGCGTAGGAAAGGGCAGTGCGACGGCGGCGGGACTCTGGCGCGGCGGGCCGCAGCGCCGAGGCGGCCGAGAACGCCGCAAGTGCTTCCTCTCGACGTCCCAACCGCTCAGCGCAATCGCCAAGCAAAAACTGTAGCCAAAAGTGATTGGGGGTCCTTTCGATCCCGCGGTGCAGCGTCGCGTAGGCCTCCTTGAGCCTTCCGTCGTGGCGCAGCGACCGCGCTAATGCGTAATGCTCCCACGCCGAGGCAACGGTCGGCAGGGGAGGGGAAAACGACTCCTCCGAAGTCTGCCGGGTGAGCAACCGTTGTTTTTCGTAAGTGAGCAAAGGATGGGGGCCAAGTTCTCGTTCCGCCGCATCCAAGAGACTGGCTGGGGTCTGCCAGTCCTCGCCTTGCTTGGTTGCAGGCTGGGATGCCAGGAAATGGGCGCGCAGAAGTACCGCATCCAGGAGATCTTCGCGGATCGAGGCTGAAACCTGCGTGTGCGCAGCAGCGGTGGCGAGAAACTGGTCTCGCCGGTTCCAAACGGCGCGGCCTGCGGACTCCACACGCCATAAGGCTAACTCTTGATAAGGTTGCTGTTCCGCGAACCAGCGCATTTGCTCGACCACTTGGTGTAAATTGGCGGCCACGCGCTGGGCCTGCTCGTTTTGGGCATGAAGCCGCAGTTTGTATTGGGTTTCCGCCAAGGTGGATTGCGTCTGCCGAAGACGCAGCGCCAGCCAACCCGTGGCGCCAAGTAACACGAGCACAAGCAACGCCGCTATCGCCAGCACCGACGTTGGCGCCCGAAAGACCCCCGTTGCTCCGCGCGCCGGAGCTGCACGATCCGTGGGCGCTTCGGCAATCCCTCGCCGTAGTTCGCGGGCCAAGGCGGCGGCGTCGGGAAAACGGTCGCTTGGCAGTGGAGCGAGGCACTTTTGCAGAATTCCCGGTAATCGGGGGACGCCGCGGGCGTCGCCGAGCAGTTCTTGAAGCAGCACGCCCAACGAGTAGATGTCGGAACGGTGGTCCACCGGAGCGGCAATGGCGCGTCCTTCGCGCAGGGCGAGCATGGCTGCCTGCTGTTCGGGCGATAAGTATCCCGGCGTGCCGCCGAGCCACAAGTCCTGCTCTCCTGGTTTTAAGGGGCCGCGAGCCAGGTGGAAATCGAGGAGCATCGGCTGCCCGTCACGCGCCAGGAGCACATTCGAAGGCTTGAGATCAAAGTGGCACAGGCCGCGTTGATGGGCGTAATGTAGCGCATCGGCTAGGCAGGCGCCGATCCAGCACACTGCTTGAGCAAACGACGCCCGATGGAGGAACTGAAGCGCAGGGCTATGGAGCGATGCATCCAGAGCATTGTCTTCGGCGGCTTCGATGACTCGTGCTATATCGCGGCCAGAACATTGTTTTCGGGGCCGGTTTGCCAAGGCATCCAGAAGCTGCGCGAGCGTGACGCCGCCCAAGTACGGCATACACAGAAGGCGCAGGTTTCGTTCCGGGTAATTCTGTGTCAGGTATAACGGCGCGATGCCGGTGTGTTGCAGTCGGGCCAGCGATAAATGTTCCTGGCCCGATTGTGGAGTAAGTTTGACCACCACCGGCCGATCGGAAAGCGCCGGCTGCACAGCCAGATAAACGCGGCCTACGGCGCCACGCCCGAGTTCCGCCAGCAGGCGGAAAGGGCCTAGTTCCTCTCCAACCTCGGGAAAATCCGACGCTGCCGGGGGCGCAAGCAGGCGGTCGCAATCGAGCAGCAACTCCAATTCGGTGCGCCATTGGGGAAAACGTTCGCAAAGCTCTTGCGAGACGACTTGGCTTCCTGCCTCGCGACGAAGGCAGAGTTCCTCGTAGATCAGCCGCACCGCCAATTCTGGATCGTCGCCAGCGCCTGGATGCTCGGCCAGAAAACGCTCCACCGGTGGGCAATCGCCCTGCTCCCACCTTTCGACAAACTGTTGCACCAATTGCGAGGCCAACGGATCGGCAATCTCGCTCTGGCGAGCGGCAATCTGAGATATGGAGTACGGCGAAAGCGGACGCATACCAGATTGAGGTTGGGAAAATAACGCTCGCGGTGGTCGCTCGTGCTTATCCTCTCACGCTACGAAGCTTCGGGCGGAGCAAGGGGAATGGCCAACCTTGCTACCGTTGCTCGGCTTTGGCGCCCGCAGCGACTTTACGGGCGAGTTCATACAAGATGCGGCGGATGCTGCTTTTGTGCATTTGGGTGCGAGCCGCAATTTCGTCCAACGACGCCCCTTCCCGCTTGAGAACCAGAATCTCGCGGTGCTGAGGGGGGCACGCCTGCACCATTTGGCGCCAAAGCTCTTCGGCTCCCACGGTTTCGCTGGGGCGGGGGCCGGCGGCTGCGATATTGGCAATTTCCTCGTCGCTGGCGATGTGTTCCCGCCTGGCTGCGGTTTGTTGCTTGCGCCCGCGATCGATAAGACGGTTCCTCGCCGCACGCACCAGGAAAGCCCGCAAGTGGGCCGCGTCTTCAAATCGCCAACGGGCGTCCTGTAAGCCGTCGACGACGTCCGCCCAGACCGACTGCACAATATCGACCGAATCGAACTTGGCTCGTAAGTTCTGCGGCAACTGCCGGCGAACCACCATGCGCAAGTAAGGCTCATAGGTGCGAATCACCCGTTCCACGGCGTCGGCGTCGCCTGCGGCAAGCTGAGTCAGCAGTTGGTCCAGCGGTTCGTCATTCATGGCAGGCTGTTCGGCGCGCCGCCGAGCAAATCGGAAAATTGCCAGATCCAGTTATCATCCTCTTCGGGCCGTCGCGACGTTGGTCGGCGCCGGCCATGTTCGACGATGCCTGCCACCGCTACGCCCGCGGTGAGAGCGGCGGCCGTGGGCGACACGCCCGCGTTTGCCAGGAACTGCCCCACGTGTTCGGTCATCTCCTGAAGGTCCACGAGCAACGCGTTTAGCGCGTGGTCTAACGCCTCCAGGTCGACCATGAACTCCCAGGCGAAGGCGGGGCCCGCATCGGCATGTAGCGACAAAATTGCCAAATCGGTCGCCATCTGGGCGATAACGATCGCAATCTCACTTGCCGACGAGGAGGCCTTCTGCACGGCGGGTGAGGACGTGGAAGGCGGAAGCTTGTCGTCTTTAGGAGATTCCTCTGGATGGGGCTCCGGTGGTGCGGTTTCGAGCGTGACTGGCGTGGTTTGCTCAGCAAGGTCAACGACCGCCGCTTCTTCTGAAGCGATGTCCGATGCTTGAGGTGTCTCTTGCGGCGGCGTGCTCGGTTGAGGCGAGGCGGGAAGGGCGCCCCAATCGGATGCAGGCGCCGTAGGACGCGGCGTGGTCGCCGCGGGCGTGGCGGCTTCCAACGTGTCCTGCGGCGACACGATGATCGACGCAGGGGCGCTGGTCGCTCCTCCTGAACGTCCCGAGGATCGTGGAGTAACGATCTGCACCGTGATAATTACCGTGGTCGTCTTTGACGAAGACGGTGATGACGACGAGGTGTTGTCGTAAAGCTCGCTTGAATAGTTCGGACTGTGAGTCGCCGGTGTGGGGTGTGAAGGATTTTGCGCGGGAGGCGGTGTCGGAGAAGTTACGGTTGTGAGTTGTACGATCACCACCGAAGCCGACTCACCGCTGGCGGTCTGGGGCGCCGCCGAGGCATCGATCGGCGTAGAGACGATGGTTTGTGCGGAGAACTCGGTTGCAAGGCTCGACGATGCGCCCGAGGAGGCGTCGACCGTTGATGTGCCAGGTGTTGGCGTCGCCCCAGAACTGGGCGTAGGTGGAGCCGACGGCGTGCTCGTTGGTGGCGGACCAACGGCGGCTGGCGGAGAGTTTGGCGCCGGCGGCGGCGTGCTTGCGCCGGAGACGCTCGGAGCTGGTTGACTTGTGGCCGGCGCCGGAACCATAACCGGGGGATTTCCGCTTGGCGGCGTCACGGGCGGCGGCGAAGCTTCGCCTTCCCCTTGCAAAAGGTAAAGATCGTGCGGTGACCCAAAGGCATTGTTGAGCGAAACGTCGACGGTCACCTCAATCTCTGGCGGTAGAGATTGCGACGCCGTGTTCGACAAAGCGGCGCCGATCACGGAACCGAGATTCAGTCCTTGACCGCCTGCCGAAGACATATCCTGTGGGTTAGCCTCGTTGAGCGTCGAATCGCCCGCCTTGGATGGAGGGGGAGCGCCGGGATTGTTGGAGGCTTGCGGCGGAATCAGGACGCGGGGCTTGCCTGCACCGCCATTGTCAGCACGTGGAGCGTCGTCTGCTTGATCGTCGGTTGATGTCTTGGGACGGGGGACTCGCTCAATTTTGACCTTGGCTTCCGTTTGGAGCGGCGGACGAGGAGAACTCGAGGCTCGCGCCGTCCGGGCAAAGGAAATGTTGGTGCCGACGCGCACTTCACTCGTGCCGCGATTGGCCGAAACGGCGACGGCTGTTTCTTCATTGGAACGCCGGCCACCCGTGATCAGGTTCACCAACCCCGTACGTACGTTTAACTGGATGCCGAACTCACTTGCCGATGACTCGGATGATGGGGGTGTTGACTCATCAGCCGGAACGTCGGCTTCTTCACTGCGCGGGTTGGCCGGTTCGGAACTTGGGAATTCCTCGCGGGCTGATTTCTCGGAAGCTACGTCTTCAGGGGTGGCGGCGAGGTCTGGTTGTGAGTCGTTGGGACCATCCGCGACGGGCGCCGCATCAAAAACCGGCAGCTCAATTGCTAGTTCCAGCGTGGGAACGTCCGGGGCAGGTGTGTGGTTGGAGGGATCATCCGGCGTTGTCGCCTCAACAATGGGCAGGCGAATTCGCAGTTCGTTGGCTAACGGCGGAACGTCGAGAACCCACTCCTCGAACTCGCCCACTTCCGATACTACTTCGGTAGAACTGCCGGCTTCCAGCGCCGTGGGTGGGGGAGGACCGATTTCGGTGACGACCTCCTCTGCGAAGGGCCCAGATACTACGGTTTCGGGAACGGCAAGAAGGGAGGCGAGAGCGAGCGATTCGTTAGCAAGCGCAAGGGCGGGCGCTACTTCGTTGCTTTGATCCGACTTGGCGGCCGTATCGGTGGACTCCGTTGCAACGTGATCCTTGGAGGCAGATAACTCCAGCGCAGACGATACAGCAAGAGGCCGTGCAATGGCGGCAGTTTCCTCGACGATCCCGAGCAGGAACGGACCACCATGCAGCAAGCGGCGTTCCTCATACCGCTCCAAACCGAGCGCGCGACGTAAGCGCTGTTTAAGAGGGGATTTCCTCCGTCGGTTCCTTCCGAGCGGTCCATCCATGAAAAGAACTCCTGAATAGGACGGCACGCAATGTGGGGTCCTGGCGTGCGCATGAGGATACTGTTGTAGCCTGCTTATTCCTTACCCGTCAACCCACTCCTGTGGTGGGGTGCGCAAGGAAAAACCCCGGATTTTCCGGGGTTTTTGAGGCAAGCAAGCAGTGCCGTCCTAACGCCCTCAAGGGAGATGCGCCTCGCCAGAAGCTGCATCTAGGCTGTGCAGCGGAATCAGGCTTGGTTCTTGGAGCCGCTTCAAGCGTAACCTGCCTTACGAGACTCGCTTAAGAACACTGGGAGCATGTCCCGCCTGGCCAAAGGCGACCATACGTTCAATGCAAACTTTCTTCATTGCGGCTCGAGCCGGCTCCAGGTATTTGCGCGGGTCAAATTCAGCCGGATTCTCCGTGAGCACCTGGCGAATGGCGGCGGTCATGGCCATGCGGTTATCGGTATCGACGTTGATCTTGCGTACGCCGTGCTTAATGCCGCGCTGAATCTCTTCCACCGGCACGCCCCAGGTTTGCTTCATCTGGCCGCCGTACTTGTTGATTAAGTCTTGCAGCTCTTGCGGAACCGACGAACTGCCGTGCATCACTAGGTGGCAGTTCGGGAGGCGGCGGTGAATCTCTTCGATCCGCTTCATATCGAGGATATCGCCGTCCGGCTTGCGGGTGAACTTGTAGGCGCCGTGGCTGGTGCCAATCGCCACCGCCAATGCGTCGACGCCTGTCTGGCGAACGAAGTCTTCCGCTTGGTCTGGATCGGTCAGCAATTGATCGTGCGAGAGTTGTCCTTCGGCGCCGTGGCCGTCTTCGGCCTCGCCTTGGCCGGTTTCTAACGATCCAAGGCACCCCAGCTCGCCTTCGACCGACACGCCGCGGGCGTGGGCCAACTCAACCACCTTGCGTGTAACCTCAACGTTGTACTCGTAGGGCGCGGGCGTCTTGCCGTCTTCTTTGAGCGATCCGTCCATCATGACCGAGGTGAATCCGTTCTCGATCGCCGATAGACACGTTTCAACGCTGTTCCCGTGATCCTGGTGCATCACGATGGGGATGTGCGGGTACAGCTCGGCGGCGGCCAACATCAGGTGCCGCAAGTAGGCGTCCTGTGAGTACTTGCGCGCCCCGCGCGAGGCCTGCACGATCACGGGCGCCTCGATCTCGTTGGCCGCCTCCATGATGGCTTGAATCTGCTCCATGTTATTGACGTTGAACGCCGCCACGCCGTAGTTGTTTTCGGCGGCGTGATCGAGCAGGGTACGCAAAGGAATGAGTGGCATAGGAAAGCTCCAGAAGTTGAGGACGATGTACGTAAGGACAAAGTACGAAAAAAGAAGAGTTTCGTCCTGGGTACTTCGTCCTTGCCCCTAGTATCAGGAGCGCTGGCCGTTTCGACAAGGGCGGGCGCTTACTCGTTGGGAGTTACCAGCGGCGCCACAAGTTGCTCAGGGGCGAAGCGGTCGTCGTGCTGGGTCTGCGCTAGCCGCAGCACCAAGAACACCGGGCGCGGCGTATCGCGCGAGTTGCGCACAAAGAAGGATCGCCCCAGCCCCGCCATCGAGGGTGTGGCCGAAACAATCAACGATTGCCCCGGCGCCACGAGCGACTCCAGGCACAAGTTGTCGTATACGCGGCGGTCTTGGCCAGCTTCAAACCGCAGCGCGCCATCGCCGTCGACCAGACGCTGCTTGAGGGGGCCATGTTCGATTTCCGGCGTCAATTCAATGCGCACCCGCCCATCGCCCAAAGGAAAGGTGCGAACGGCGATTACGCAGGTCGCATTTGTGTAAGTTTCGCCGCGTTCTTCGCCGGACTCGTTCAGGATCACGTCGAGTTGCTCATGCGGGCCGCCGAACACAAAACGGCCGCGTCGGCCGGCGCGGCTTTGGAGGCGGCGTCGCACTAAGAGGCCTGGCCCGCCTTCAGCGAATGAGTTGGCTTGTCGTGAGCTTTCTAACGATTGTTCCACGAGATCCAGCACGGCCGGAGGCAACTGCACGCCGCACAACCCGCATCGGATGCCATTGGCCGCCAACCGCAGGCGCACTTCGGGCGGCAAATGCTGTTCATCAAGCTGTCGCCATGCTGCTTCACAAAGTGGGGCGAACTCACCGGTTGCCTCGATCGTGAAGATGTCGAGTACGACGGAATCGGGCGACATTCGGGCGGGGGGCAACAGCGACGGTTCTTTGGATTCCTCGCGCCAGGGGGTGCAAGCCGCAGCCAGCGCAAGCGCGACCGTGACGCTCCAGCGCCACCGCGTCGCCCCACGCGAACGGTTCGCCATAGATTAGCCCCGCGAAAGTACCGTCGGTAAAAGAAAGGCGGAGCACAATAAAGCAATTCCTCCCCGTGGGTCAAGACGGACGTTTAGGAAAGGATAGTGCTGTCCCCATCCGAAGTGGGGGCGCGAATCTACGGGGAGGAAAACAGGAAAAACGATGTTCGGAACGCCCTCTTTCTTCGTTGTTGTTAACAGGGGCGTCCAACGATGGGGGACGCATGTGAGTTTCAGAGCAGTAAATCGAGCATCCCGACGAGAAATAGGCCAATGCTGACCACGGCGTTGACGTGGAAAAATGCAGTATTCACGCGGGTCAGGTCGTCGGGACGAACGATCGAATGTTCGTAAATCAGTAGAATGCCTACCGCGACCACACCGGACCAGTAAATCGCTCCAAAGGCTAACTGTGGGCACAATAACGGGAGGGCTCCAAGCATTGCGACCATTCCCAAATGGCACAGGGCAGCCAAACGAAGCGCCCCTTGCGTGCCCAGTCGCACCGGGATGCTACGCAGACGCGCGGTGGCGTCAAAGTCAACGTCCTGGCAGGCGTAAATGATGTCAAAGCCCGCGACCCACAGAAGGACCGCCGCCCCCAAGATTAAGGCGGGTAGAAGGTCAGCCGGAGTGTGCAGCAGCACTTCGCCACGCACGGCGATCCAGGCCGAGATTGGCGCCAACATTAACGCCGCTCCGAGCCAGAAGTGCGCCAGAGAAGTGAACCGTTTGGTGTAGCTGTACGCTAGCAAAAACAGCAGAACTGGAACTGAAAGAATCAGTGGCAGCACGTTTGGCCAGAACAGAAGGGTCGAAGCAATGAAACCGGCCGAACACGCCACGGTGAATGCCGCCACTCCTTGCACGGTGAGTAGGCCCGCGGGGAGATGACGCGTGCGTGTGCGGGGGTTTTCGGCGTCGATTTTTCGATCCGCCAGACGATTGAAGGCCATTGCCGCACTTCGGGCAAAGACCATGCACAGAAGGACTCCCAACAAGTCGCGCCAGTCGAACTGCGGTGAGTATCCCTCGGGTGTGGGGGTTGTCCAAGCCATCGCCGCCGCCAGCAGTGCAAAAGGAAGCGCGAACAGCGTATGGCTGAAGCGGATCATTGACAGAATAAGACCAAGTTCATGCAACATGGATGCTGGATCCGCAGATTGCAAGCGATACGCGGAATAGGGAAGGCCGTTGTGACAGGTCCGTTGTCACGAAAGTTCGTGTGAGTTGTAAGAGAGCATGATATTCCGTCTGGGAGGGCTTACCAATCGGTCCTAAGAGGAACCGCAAGCGCGATGCCCCTCGTAACACAATTAGGTTAAGGGGTGCTACTGCGGTAGGACGATCTGTCACATTGGATTGGGAATTAGACGCAGGTGATGTATAATCATTGTCTGATGGGGCGGTTTTGCTATGCCAACTATTGATCCCACCTCTTGCTCCGCCTCGCTGCACGTCAGCACCATGATTACCATGCAAAATGATTCAGTCCGCGCCGACGAGTCCATCCAGCTGGTGGAGCGTTACCGGCAAGGGGATGAGGACGCGGCAAAAGCCCTGTTTGCACGTTATGTGGGGCGATTAACGTCGCTAGCGCATAGCCGGTTGTCGGCCAAGTTGGCTCGGCGGATTGATGCCGAAGATGTGGTGCAGTCGGTCTATCGCAGCTTCTTTGTCCGGGCTCGTGAGGGGCAGTATGAATTGCACCACAGCGGGGACTTGTGGAGGCTGCTGGCGGTCATCACGATGAACAAGCTCCGCCGCAAAGTCGAACATCATACCGCCGCCAAACGTCAAGTTAATCAGGAGCAAAGCGACGCCGGCGAAGAGGGGCTCCCGCTCTACCATGAGGCGTTAACCCGTGAGCCATCGCCGGTCGAAACGCTGGCGGTGCTGGAGGAGATCGATCTATTGACCCGCGGTTTGACCGACGTGCAAAAGCGTATGGTGGAATTGCGTTTGCAAGGTTACCTGATCGAGGAAATCGCGGAAGCGGTAGCTCGCTCCGAACGCACCGTGCGGCGGGTGCTGGAAAAGGTTAAGTGCTGTCTGGAGCAACGCCTGGAGGAAAGTTCACTCGCGTCTTCGTAAGGAGTCGCCTTCATGAACGATCATTCCGACGATAATCCCAAGATCATTGTCGATACGGACTGGAAAGCCCAAGTCGAAGCAGAAAAAGAAGAATTGCGTCGTCGCGAACAGGAGGCAGCCTCCGCCACAGCCACTGCGAACGGGAAACGCCCCGAGGCTTCCCCAGGGCGCGACGACGGGCCGATGCCGCCGGCTACGTTCTCTATGCTCGTTTCCTCGCTGGCGACGCAAGCGATGATCGCCTTGGGCCAGATTGCCGATCCCCTTGAAAATAAGGCCGTGATTCGGTTGCCGCACGCCCGGTATCACATCGACATGCTGGGCGTCTTGGAGGAGAAGACCAAAGGGAACCTTACGCAGGAAGAAAAGGCGGTTCTCTCGCGTATGTTGACCGACTTGCGGATGGCGTACGTGACGGTGGAAAGCCATGTAAAGTCGGCGAAGAAAACGCCCGCCTAAGGGCGCTCTCCTCGCAGCGGAGCGGAACCGGGCTTCGCCAGGCTGTGAATTTCCGCCGATATCCGTCTTCTTGAGAAAGAACTTTGAGGGCGTGGCGGATCCGTCAGGCGACCAAGGATGACGCCGAGGCGATGGCCCGGTTGCATCACGAGACGGTTCACACCGTGAATGTGCGCGATTACTCCGCAGCGCAGGTTCACGCTTGGGCGCCGGCTCGGCTCTCCGCCGAAGACATGCGCTGCCGGCAACACGGGAAACTCGTCTGGGTCGCCGAGGATGGCGATCGGCTGATCGGTTTTATCGAGTTGGACCGCGACGGCCATATGGCCTGCTTGTACAGTCACAAAGATTACCAGCGCTGCGGTGTGGGCACGCAACTGCTGGCCTCGCTTACGGCGCACGCTGAGCAGGCAGGGCTGGGTCGTTTGTACGCCGAAGTGAGCATTACCGCGCGCCCTTTCTTTGAGCGTTACGGCTTCTGCGTTGTGCGCGAGCAGCAAGTGGAGCGCCACGGGGTGCGACTGACCAACTTCGTCATGGAGCGCTTGTTGGTCGAGAGCTAGACGTAAGGCGTCGCAGCCAGTGAAGCGTGCGAAACGGGGTGACGCTCACGAGCTTGTTGGGGCTTGCATGGAATTTTCCGCAACGTCCGTTGGGCTCAGCGCCGGTCGCGATGGCGATTGGGACGCAGGGGAGGGTGGCCCCGCGGGCCGCCAAACTTCGTCCATTTCTCGTTTGTCCACATCGTGGCGCAGTAACAGGTAAATGGCGCAGTACGCACACCAGAAAAAGCCAAACACAAACCCGGTCGCTACCGTTCGCACAAATGCCGTCCAGACGCCGATCAACGCCGGCCCTGCCGACGAAGCTGACTCGGCGGTGCTACTCGTGTCGAAGGCTGCGACCGCGTTGTGCAAGTCGACGACCAATTGTCGACCTGCTCCCCAAGAAACCCCCCACCAGCTAAGCCAGATTACGGCTTCGGTAAAGAGCTGAATCAGCAACCAACACAAGCCGCCAAAGAGCACCGCCACCAGGGCGTAGAACAAGTAACGGAGGGGCGCCTGACGCGTGTACGCGTAAGCACGGCTGACCGACTCAAATAAATCGGCGTTGTCGGCGCTCACGGCGATCCACATTAGAGGCCAACCAAAGAGTAGCCCTAACAGCAAGTACGCCATGGCGAATCCGCCCGCCAAGACGACCAGCCATAGGACGCCGGCAATCAGCGTACCCACTTCGCCCAAGCGCAAGAGCAGTCCAAAGAACGCCAACGCTGCGGCAAGAAACACGATTCCCAAGAAAGGAAAAAGCGGCGCCAGGAAATAGGTAGGAAATCGCCGTGTTGCGTAGCCTGCCGCGGACCTTATTCCGATATATTGTTCGTCCGCCAATTGGACAATCGCCCAACGCGTAATCACGCCGCCAAAAAACGCCCACACCGCCAGGGTCCACAAGCCTCCCCCAAGAAAGAAAGCAAACTCGGCCAGTGTCCAGCGATAGTCCAACAGTTGCCGGAACGGCTCAACCAACCCGTGAAACACCGAAGCAACGTCACCTGCCGCTTGGGCGTAGACGCGGCGCGCCAGGTCGAAACGACGGAATTCATCGGCTGTGGGCGCGGCTTCACGAACCTTTGGCCAGCGATGGAGGTTGCCTGGCTCATCACGGGATTGATCGAGCGCCTCGATAGCCGTCCGGTCTTCGCGCAGAAGCAGATACTCGCCGACACGCCAGCCAAGCGGGGTAAGGAGCACCGCTAGGGTTGCAAGCAGCAACACCCAGGCGTGAACCGCCAAGCGGTAAACACGGAAGATAATCAGCCAAGGGCACAGGTCACGCCAGGAGACGGCGCGCAGCAGTCCTTGTTCGTCGTTCATCAGTTGTCTCCAAGCACGTCGCCGGAAGCGGGCATTATACGGGGCGTCGCAGGAACGCGAAACGCGGAGTAAAATGGTCTCGCCGCGATGAGAGTGGAAGCCTCTGGAGCCCAGAGGAGACGGTTGGGAAGAGCGGAATTTTCCCACCATTCCTCGGCTGCGTTCCTCCAGCCCTTCTTCGCTTGATCGTTGCGGCTCTCCCTAGCTTCCTGACCTTCCCGCTCTCTTACCGCCTTTCTCCACCATCTTCCTGGGTGGAGCCTTTTTCTCAACCAGAACGATGTCGAAGCAACTTAACAAGTACAGTAGCCGGGTGACCCAACCCAAGAGCCAAGGCGCCTCGCAGGCCATGCTGTATGGCACGGGCTTGACTGAGGAAGACATGCAGAAAGCCCAAGTTGGCATTGCCAGCATGTGGTACGAGGGCAACACGTGCAACATGCACCTGAATGACTTGGCGGCGCACGTGAAGAAAGGGGTGACCGAGGCGGGCCTGGTCGGAATGCGGTTTAACACGATCGGCGTGAGCGACGGCATTTCGATGGGCACCGAGGGGATGAGCTACTCGCTCCAGTCGCGCGACTTGATTGCCGACTCGATCGAGACCGTCATGGGCGGCCAATGGTATGACGGCCTCATCGCCCTGCCTGGATGCGACAAAAACATGCCCGGCTGTTTGATCGCCATGGGGCGGTTGAATCGGCCCAGCATTATGGTGTATGGCGGGACCATACGCGCTGGCCATACCGCGCGCTATGACAAGCTCGATATTGTGAGCGCGTTTCAGTGTTACGGCGAATACATCGCCCACAAAATCAGCGAAGAGCAACGGTCGGAAATTGTTCGCCACAGTTGCCCTGGCGCTGGCGCCTGCGGTGGTATGTATACGGCCAACACCATGGCCTCGGCCATCGAGACGCTGGGTATGAGTCTGCCGTACAGTTCTTCGACCCCGGCGGAAGATCCGCGGAAGATTGAGGAATGTATCGCCGCCGGACACGCCATGCGACGTTTGCTAGAGGAGGATATCAAGCCGCGCGATATTATGACCCGCGCGGCCTTTGAAAACGCCATGGTGATGGTGATGGCGCTGGGCGGCTCCACCAACGCGGTGTTGCACCTGATCGCCATGGCCCGCTCGGTCGACGTGGAGTTGACCATCGACGACTTCCAAAAGGTCAGCGACCGCACGCCCTATATCGCCGACTTGAAACCAAGCGGCAAGTACGTGATGGAGGACGTGCAGGGAGTCGGGGGCACGCCGGCCATCATCAAGATGCTTCTCGAGGCGGGAATGCTCAATGGCGATTGCCTAACCGTCACCGGGCGCACACTGGCCGAAAATGTGGCCGACCTGCCGGGATTAACGCCAGGGCAGCAGATTATCCGGCCTTTGGATCAGCCCATTAAAGCCACAGGGCACATCCAGATTCTGCGCGGCAACCTAGCGCCCGAAGGAGCAGTGGCCAAGATCACCGGAAAAGAAGGCCTGCGTTTCAGCGGCCCGGCCCGCGTGTATGACTCGGAAGAAGACATGCTCCGTGGGTTGGAGCGTAACGAGATTCAGAAAGGCGAAGTGGTCATTATTCGGTATGAAGGCCCCAAAGGCGGCCCCGGCATGCCCGAAATGCTGACTCCTACGTCGGCAATCATGGGGGCTGGGCTCGGCGCGGATGTCGCACTTCTGACCGACGGCCGGTTCTCGGGCGGATCGCACGGGTTCATCGTGGGACACATTACGCCCGAGGCGCAGGAAGGTGGGCCCATCGGCCTGGTGGAAAACGGCGATATCGTCACGATCGACGCCGAACACAACCGGTTGGACGTAGCGGTTTCCGACGAAGAAATGGCCCGCCGTCGCGCTCGCTGGACTGCTCCGCCGTACAAGGCCACACGTGGAACGCTTTACAAGTACATCAAGAATGTGAAGTCGGCCTCGCTTGGCTGCGTGACGGACGAGTAATCGTTGTCGCCAGCGGCGGCAGGTGGAATAATGCAATACTCACCTTCTCCTGGGCGGGTTGCCACCGAGCAGCCCGCCGTGCTGGCGGCTGGGCAGCGCAAACAGAGGGCTCCGCGCAGGGACGTGTAAGCGACCCTGCCGCCGAGACCCAGCCAGGCGAAACCAAGGTGCGTCGCCAAGGGAGTCGAACGTCATGAACGCTTTTGAGTTCCACACGCACATTTATCAGTTCAACCGCATGCGCACCTTGGGACTGCTGGATCAGATTGAGCAGATGCCCGATCCGCAGGCGGTGCTGGCGTGGCGACCAGGAGTGGGACGGGCGCACATCGGCTGGCACCTGATGCATATTGGCATAACCGAGGAACTCTTCGCCACCGAGCGGTTGGCGAAGAAAGAAAGCGTGTTCGCGGATCTTTTGCCGCGTTTTCGCTACGGCAGCATTCCCGACGATGACGTGCCCACGCCGCAGGCGATCCGCCATGTGCTGGAGGAGTCACGGAAGCATCTCTTAGAGACGCTGGCCGAACTAGACGAAGATCAACTGGACGACATTCCGCCCTATTGGAAAGAACGCGGCTTGCCGTTGCGAACGGTGCTGCACCTGATTGCCTGGCACGAACCGCACCACCAAGGTCAAGCTCACGCCAAGTTCAATCTTTATAAGGCGGCTCATTCGGCGTAAGGGATACTCGGGCGTTATTCCAAGTGTGAAGATTGCGTTAACGCCCGCGCCACGCTCTTGACAGGTTTGTAGGTTCGTCAATAATCAAACAACTGGTCGGACCGCCAACCCGTTTATTAATTTCCTCCCGAGGTGTGCTTGCACCCATGTGGGTTTGGCGTCCTGAGATGCTGCTTTCCCGCAAGACGCAAACTTGGTGCTTTGTCGCGTTCTTTGCGACAGTATCGCTCTTTGCGCGTGCGGCGCACTATCATCCTCTCTTTCACTTCCACGGAAGTTGCTGCGGGGCGGTTGGCGTCTGCGCTTTTGCCGACCATAACCATGCCTCGCACGGCGGCGCTGGTGCGTGCCCGCATCATCACCACGGTTCCCACCCTCACGACGCGCAAGGCGATGATGCGCGTAACGCGGGCCCTCCGCGGACGACGGTGGCGGCCCCTGGGCGGGACAATCCTTACGGCGCGTGCCCGATTTGCCAGTTCTTCTCGCAGGGGCAATTGCTTCCCCACTCGGTTTGCCTGGGGGATGCGCCCCATGCTCCGCCTCGGCGTATTACGGCAACAGTTGTTGCGCCGCCGACAGTTTATGTCTCACTGTACGGCGCTCGCGCCCCTCCCTCTTTGGCTTAGTTGAGCGGCGCGGAGATCGATCCCGCGTCGTCTTTCTTGACCACCCTCGCTAAGCATCTGGCTTGGCGATGCTTTCTCGTGCAATGAGTCTGCGCGGCGCGCCCGACGCGTCGCGGTCTATCGGTATGTCCGCTTGCGCGCAGCGCGGGACGCACTCTGCGGTCCGACCAACTGAGGGTGTGCTCCTGCGCCGCCGCAGCGGCTCGTGGTAGCAGGCTTCGAATGGCGCGCCTGACGCGGCGGCTGATGGTGCGCGCTCGTTTTGGCAAGACCTTGGAAATTCATACGCCGCACTCAAGGCGGCCTTACTCCCATACTCACGATGAACACTCTGCGCAAAGCGTTTACTTTGGTTGAATTGTTGGTGGTGATCGCCATTGTTGGCATCCTAGTGGCGCTCTTGTTGCCTGCGGTGCAGGCGGCTCGCGAAGCCGCGCGCCGGATGGAGTGCTCCAACAACCTCAAGCAGGCGGCGCTGGCCTTGCATAACTACCATGACGTCTATAAGCAACTTCCCGCGGGTTGGACGGCTGATCCCACCACAGGCCAGCCGGGGTGGGGCTGGGGGACGCATTTGCTCCCCTTCATTGAACAGTCGGCGTTGTATGACCGCATTGACGTGCGTGTTTCCCTTGCCGACCCGGTCCATCAGGCGCCGCGAGAAACGATGCTGTCGTTCTTTCGTTGCCCGTCGGACGCCCGCAGTGAGCCGCTGGTCATATTGAGCGATGACGCGGGAAGTCCGCTCTTGGCCGTCGCTCGCGCCAACATTGTTGGCGTTTTTGGCGCCGGGGAGATCGAAGATGCGCCGTTAGCGGGCGATGGTGCGTTTTATCAGAATAGCCGCACACGGTTTGCTGATATCGTCGACGGACTGAGCAACACGCTCATTCTTGGCGAGCGATCATCGAAGATCGATGGCTCTACCTGGACCGGAGTTGTTGACGGGGCGGCGGAAGCGATGGCGCGCGTGGTTGGTTCGGCTGACCATGCCCCGAACGATCCGCATGCCCACTTCGAAGATTTCAGCAGTTACCATCCAACAGGCGCCCATTTTGTGCGAGCCGATGGCTCGGTGCGTCTCATTGCCGATACGATTTCGTTATCGGTTTACCGCGCCCTCGCTACCCGCGCCGGCGGCGAAGCCATTCAGGAATAGCCGCCAGAGGCGCCCCAGGAAGCTAAACCGCTTCGCAAGAAGCGGAACATGCGGCTTGGGGTTGAGGGAGAAACAAAGCGGCCGCCTGCTCCTTTTGCCTAGGCTGCCGCCCTTCACTTGGCTCGCGCTTCCGACGCGCTATAATCGGAAGAAGGGTTTATTGCCGTTTTTCCGATTATTCCCGGGAGCCTCATGGGCAACAGCGCCGCCAAACCATCCACCCTCCGTGAACTGCGAGAGAGTGGCTGGCAGTCGAAAACCGTCAAACAAGAGATACACGACAACTTTTTGCGCACGCTCGCCAGTGGCGAGGAGTTGTTCCCCGGCATTGTTGGCTACGACGACACCGTAATTCCCGAGGTGAATGTGGCCCTCTTGGCAGGGCACGACATGCTCTTTCTAGGCGAGAAGGGGCAGGCAAAAAGCCGGCTGATGCGCACGTTGGTGCGGTTTCTTGATCCCGAGATTCCTTACCTTGATATTCCCGACGCGCCGTTTCACGAGGATCCCTATAAGCCGATCAGCCGCGCAGGGAAGCGTTTTCTTGCAACGCACCGGGAAGAGGAAGTCCCTATCGCGTGGTGGCCACGTCACGAGCGGTACGCTGAACGCCTGGCGCCAGGCACCAAGTTCGCCGACATCATCGGCGAGATTGATCCTGCGAAACTGGCCGGCGGAGTAAGCATGTCCACCGAAGAGGCCCTGCACTTTGGCCTCATTCCTCGCATGCACCGCGGCATTTTCGCCGTAAACGAGTTGCCCGAATTGGATGAACTGGTCCAGGTCGGCCTGTTCAACATTTTGGAAGAGCGGGACGTGCAGATTCGCGGGTACCCGGTTAGTTTCGACATCGACGTGCTGATTCTCTTCTCGGCGAACCCCTCCACGTATAACCGCAGCGGCAAGGTTATCCCCCAGCTCAAGGACCGCATTGGCTCGGTGATTCACACGCACTACCCGCTCCAGCGCGACTTGGGTATTGAGATTACCGAGCAAGAGGCCGGCATCGACCTGGGCGGCGACTATCCGGTGGTTGTGCCGTACTTTATGCGGGAGATCATTGAGCAAATCACCGTACAGGCCCGCAAGTCCAAGTACATCGACCAGCAATCGGGCGTGAGCGCGCGGTTTTCCATTGCGAACTACCGCACCATGATCGCCAGCGCTCGACATCGCTCGGTGGTGCTGGGCGAGAAGCCCGCGGTTCCGCGGATTAGCGATTTGGCGCACTTATACTCTTCGTCGCTCGGAAAGCTGGAATTGGACCTGATGGGTAGCCATCAGATGACCGAGCGTCAGGTGCTTGATGCGGTCACGGCCGAGGCGATTCGGATTGTGTTCGAGGAATATGTGGTCGAACACGGCCTGCATGAAATTGCCGAGATTTTCTCCAAAGGCGTTAAGATTGAGGTGGGCGATATGGTCCCCTCGGCCCAGTACGCGCAGATTCTCAAACGAGTTCCGCCGGTGTGGGATAAGGCCTTCGAGGTGAACGCTTCGCAAGACCCGGCGGTGCGGGCCTCGTGCGTTGAGTTCGTCTTGGCCGGCCTGTACGCCATGGACAAGATCTCCCGCGCTCAGCGTCACGGGAAAATAGAGTATCGCATTGAGTAGTGCGGTTCCTTACCCACGTCGGACATGCCGGGAGCAGGCCCTAGGCGCCGGCCGGTTGCGTCAGGGCGGACGTGGATGGTCTGGGCGACTGTGGAGAACCGATTATTGGGGGCGCGCGTGGTGGTCCGATCGACGCCGGGAAAGCTCTGAACCGAGGGCGTCGCCACGGTGGGGTGGCCGGGTGGGATAGAATGATACGGTTGGCAGGCGTCGGCCGCGTTCCGGATTCCAAAAGCAGGATGAGTCTATGGCTAGTCGCAAAACGCTCGGCGGGGTGATTCATACCTACCAGCGGTACGATCCCGTGCGGTTCCCCTCGCCGACGCAGCCGCCGCCGGACCTGACTTCGACCGCGTTTGAGCACATGCTGATGTATGGCTCGATGCGGCATTTGACCGAAGAAGACTTGGCGCGGGCGATCCGCCTGGACCCCAGTCAGATTGCAGGATTGGGGCCAAGTCTTGACTCCCTGATCGCCATGCTGCTGGAGCGGAAACGCAAGATTCTCGAGAAGTACGAAACCGACACGGTTCGAGAAGAGGCCGCCCGCGCTGTGCGCCAGCAGGCCAAGCGAGTCAATCCGCCCAAGAAATTGCGCAAGGCGTTTGAAGAGGCCGTCGCCGACGAGCAGCTTTATGATCTCGAGCGCCTTTGGTACGCCGCAGGGGATGACCGCTCGGAGTTCGCCCGCAGCTTAATGCCTTTAATTGAACGGATGGCGGAAAAGTACGAGGTCGATCTGCTGGCGGCCAAGTACCACTTTACCGGCCGCCAGTCGATGACCGTTCCCGAAGCCTTGGCGATCAAAGAAGAGTTGGAGAAGATCGACGAGTTGCTCAAACAACTGGAGGAAGCCCAAAAGACGGCGCAAATCGGGATTATCGATTTAGACGCTTTGTCGGAGTTCGCCGAGCCAGGCGATATTGAGCAACTCGAGACCCTGCGGAACTTCATTGAAAACTACGTTCGGGAATTGGCGGAGCGACAAGGCCTGGAGCGCGATCAAAGCGGCTTTCGCCTGACGCCCAAGGCCTATCGTCTCTTTCAAGGACGGCTTCTGGAACGCATTTTCAGCAACCTGCAAGCCGCACGCACCGGAAGGCATAGTGGACCCATCGTCGGCGAAGGAGCGGTCGAAGTGCAGCGGACCAAGCCTTATGAGTTTGGCGATTCGCTGACGCATATGGACATTCCCCAATCGTTCGTAAACGCTTTGCTGCGCGGCGGGCCCGGATTGCCTGTGCGGCTCAAGCAGGAGGACATTGAAATCCATCGCACCCGGAACACGCCGAAGTGCAGCACCGTGGTGGTGATGGACATGAGCGGCTCAATGCGTTACGACGGGCAGTACATCAACGTCAAACGCATGGCTTTGGCCTTGGACGGCCTCATCAGGAGCGAGTATCCCGGCGATTTCCTCCGATTCATCGAGATGTACACGTTCGCCAAGCTGCGCCAGGCGAGCGAGATCGCCGAGTTGATGCCAAAGATCCCTACGCTGCACGATCCGATCGTCCGGCTCAAAGCCGATATGAGCCGCGAGGATCTCTCTGAGCAGCACATTCCGCCGCACTTTACCAACATCCAACACGCATTGCAGATGGCGCGGCGGCTCTTAGCGACGCAAGACACGCCGAATCGGCAGATCATTGTGATTACCGATGGTCTGCCGACCGCACACTTTGAAGGCTCGCACCTCTACCTGCTTTACCCGCCCGATCTGCGGACCGAGCAAGCTACTTTGCGCGAAGGGATGCTGTGCCAGCGAGAGAACATCACGATCAACCTCTTTCTGGTGCCAAGTTGGTCGCAATCGGAAGAGGATATTCGCTTCGCCTATCGCTTGGCCGAATCCACCAGGGGCCGCGTATTCTTCACCGCGGGCCGCGATCTCGATCGGTTTGTGGTGTGGGACTACATCAACCGCAAACGCGAGATCCTGGCGTAGGCAAGTGTGGGCGGATTGGGCGAACCGTAGCGGTTTCATGGGTTCGGAGAAATGGGGGCAACGCAAGATAGGAGCGTCCCCCCTTACAAGTTTTTGTGCGTTCCGTGGGGCTGCGGCGCCGATAGGGCGGATAAGCCAGAATCCCGCCTTGGAAGGAAAACGCATGACCGCGCTTGATCCCGCTGTGCAAAGCGTGTTGGCCGCCAAGCAAGGGGCGTTGCAACATCAAATTGCCATGACCATGGCCGCCAAGCAACTCGATGTGGCTGAACAGCAAGGCGCCGCCGTTAATGCGTTATTGGACCAGGCGGTGCAGCTAAGCAAGGCCATTGGCGCCGGCCAGAACTTTGACGCGCAGGGATAGCCCTGTGTGGACCACCGTACGTATCGCCCCAAGGGATCGCGTCTTCTGATGGCGCAGGGCGGTATTTTACCGGAATACGTGCGAAACCGTTTCGTTACCGTTGATGCGTTGGCGCGTCCATGCATAGCGGTTCTGGCCCAGTAGGGCCGGCGCTGATTCCACATACCGGCCAATTTCGGCCAGGTGCTGCGGCGCAACCCGATCGTCGGCTGATCGTTCCAGATGCGCGGAAATGATCAGCAGAAAATAGGCGCCTGCCCGCGGCGCTACGAGGCGGAAATTGCCCTCGGCGTCGGCCCGAGTGAAATCGCCGCCAATTTCGCGTAGGGCCATAATGGCTGGGTCACTGGCGTCGACCGGCTGGGAGCCTGGGCGAAAAGAGGCCACCAGCGCCTTTTGTTCGGGACGAGCATCTTGCGGCGTCAGAAGCACTGCCGCGCCGGCGTCGGGAGTAGGCAAGTGGTCGCCAGCGTTATACGCCACGCGCCCCATAATGGTGTACGGGCCGCCTTCTTCGGTTGCCGCACCGCCGCGCGATCCCGAACCACCTATCATCACGCCAAAAGCGAAGCCCACCAGGGCCATTACGCCTAAGAGCGCCCCCTGCGCGTAGAGGATCCAACGAGGGACTGCTACTTTATCGAGGTCGATCGCCTCACGCGTGGTTTCCTCGTCGTCAACGTCTTCATAGACGAATTCTGTCTCATATTCGTAGACGCTGAACTCGGGAAACGCGGCGTTCGGCTCGCCGGGCGCGTCTTCGAAGGTGGCGGCGGGTGGTTGGGGCAGCCCTACCGCAGGACGCGCTTCTTCGGTCGGCGTCTCCGACGGCACGACAATCTTATTGTTGCATTTGGGGCAAAGCACGACCGCGCCGGCCTTCTTGCTGCCGACGCTCAA
The DNA here is from genome assembly GCA_964458385.1 of uncultured Pirellulaceae bacterium. Classification (GTDB taxonomy): domain Bacteria; phylum Planctomycetota; class Planctomycetia; order Pirellulales; family Pirellulaceae; genus JAHWKS01. Next base: position 9,835 of record CAYWIS010000013.1, on the reverse strand, counting down.
CCGCTGCTGGCAATGTTCACAACGAAAACGAATTGGCATGCAGTCTTTAGCCGGCGGTCCGACGCCCCACGACGATGAGGATAAGAAGAAACCCTGCGCCAAGCCTTGCTGCCCTCATCGCCGGCGCTGGGGGAATTATCTGGCGGTTGTGTCTCTCTGGTCGGCTGGCCGATTCGTGAACGCGTCAGTTCACGCCGAGTTTCGGCCGCAAGGGCTCGCAGAGCCAAGGCGAGCAACAGCAGCACGGCGCCGATCACCAGCAACAGGAGACAGACAATTCCTATTATGCGCAGAACGACCGCTAACTGCGAATCCTGCACCGCAACCGCCAGAAGGTGCGCGGCCATGAGGACCGCAAACGCTACCAGGAGCGTTACAAAGACGGAAATCAGGGTTGTGAGCATCAAGCGGGGCGACACGGCAAGCCTCGTCAGGGGTGTAGTCTAGGCAATTTGGACTCTTGCTGCCGAAGTGTCAACGGTGGAGCAGGCTCTGCGGCCCCGACCGGCGGCGCCTGCCTGACAACGCGCCTACGCCGGCGCATAATAGGGAGCCGCGATTGCCGCTGGTTCTGTCCTCCTTGACTAGCTTCTGGGAATTCTATGGTTACGCCAATTCGCTTTGCGATAACGTTCGCTTTGGCTTGCATGTTTGTGAGCGCATCTCCGCAGCTCGGCCTGGGGGAAGAGACGCTCGATCCGGCGCAAGGCCAAGCGGATGAGCAAGAAAAGGTGGTGTGGTATGACATTCGGTTGCTGGGTGTCGAAGGGCAGGGGTGGAGTGACACCGCCGCTCCGTTTGATCGCTTGCCCGCGAAAGCCGAAGGCGTGGTGCGTCCGGAAGTCTGGGGGCTGAGCCGGCATTCGGCCGGGCTGGCGGTCCGGTTCGTGACCGACGCCACCACGATCAAGGCGCGGTGGACGCTTACATCGGCTCAATTGGCTATGCACCACATGCCCGCCACGGGCGTAAGCGGCCTGGACCTGTACGTCAAACACGAGGGCCAGTGGCGATGGCTAGCGGTGGGAATCCCCCGAGGCGCCACAACCACAGCAACGCTCGTTAGCGGAATTCCCGCGGGGGAACGCGAATATCTACTTTATTTGCCGCTGTACAACGGCGTGAAATCGGTGGAGATTGGCGTTTCTCCCGATCTGCGTTTGAAGAAGGCGCCAGCGAGGCCCGAAGCTCGGCGACGCCCGCTCGTGTTTTATGGCACGTCGATTACACAAGGAGGGTGCGCTTCGCGGCCAGGAATGGTCCATACGGCGATTCTCGGTCGGCGGCTGGATCGGCCGGTGATCAACCTGGGATTCTCGGGGAACGGTCGATTGGAAATAGAGGTTGGCAAACTGCTCGCCGAGTTGGACCCTGCGGTGTACATCATTGATTGCCTGCCCAACGTTTCCGAGAAGGAAGTGGCCGAGCGGACGGAACCGTTGGTGCGATTACTGCGCGAACACCGACCTGATACGCCAATCGTGCTAGTTGAAGATCGCAGCTATACCGACGCGTTTCTTGTCACCTCCAAACGGCAACGCAATCTGAGCAGCCGCGCCGCATTTCGCGCAGCGTTTGAACGGTTACAAGCTGCCGGCATGACGGGCCTTTACTATCTGCCTGGCGAAGACCTGCTGGGTGATGATGGCGAAGGCGCTGTCGACAGTTCGCATCCCACCGACTTGGGCTTTATGCGGCAAGCCGACGCGTTTGAAAAGGTTCTGCGGCCGATCCTTAACGACACGGCGGGGGCGGAATAAATCTTAGGCCTACGAAGGTTCACCCCGCGTAGTAAGGCGTAGTGCGATCGCCGCTACGGTTGCGCCTACAAGGTTCGAGACGAGATCCCAAGAAGTGTTCTCGTACCCGCCAATGTTTGTGTCGGGAACAATGCGGGTGATGATGAACTCAACGATCTCGTTGACGCCTCCCAACCCTACGCCGCCCAAGGCGCACAGCGTCAGTAATCCCCAGGTGGCCCGTAATTGCGCCGGAGAAGGCGTGGCGGCCGAGGCGATGCCGGCTCGTAGTAGTTGCCAGCATAGCCACGTTGCAACGCCAAACCCATAGGCGTGGATAACGTGGTCGTATCGCAAATATCCGGGGATGAACCACAAGCTGTAGAAAACGGCGTGCTTACCGCTATAAGGCCAGCCGGGCGGTAAAGGTACAAGGCCGCCCGCCAGGTGAAAGAGCCCCCACAGGCTGAGCATCCACATCAGCCCAAGTGTCAAGCCGCACCGCAGGTGCAGCGCCGCGACGACTCCCACCAGGATCAATACGACCGCCACATGGAAGAGGAACTCGCCATTGCCGACGACCAGGATCCAGGCTCCCATTCCCAACGTGTACAGCAGCGTGAACGCCAGCAAAAAGGCGTGTCTTCGTGTGAAGTGCGGCGGAGGAAGTTGCATACGTCGGTCCGTCGAATCGGGGAGAATGGCTTGCTACAGATCGACTGCTGCCTTTGGGCGAGCGTTGCGCACAGTTAGCGAACATGGGGGCAAGTTCGGCGCCGCGGTGTGGCCGCATGGTGAGAAGAAGAAAACGCGGTAGCGCTCCGCAGTCGATGGCGTATCCTACCAAACCCGGGCGACATTGACCGGAATAGCGGCCGACGATTCCCGCTGCACACACTTCTCGGTGATGGGCCTGGCGCCCCAGCGCGCTTTGCAAGCGGGGCCGCAAGATGGGCCGCGGCAATGCACATGACAAAATGTGCATCTCACCACCCCAATAAAGCGTGCATTGTTCTGACGTGCGATATGCTAAGATGCGGGCGAGGAATGCGAATAACCCTAAAGTCATCGGCCGCGCGAGTCGCCGTTTTCCGATTGGCTGATAAAACGACGTCGTTCGTTCACCTTCTTTCCCTGGTGTCGCCATGTCTGATCCCAGCCGCCATGCACGTAGTCGCGGTGCGATAGAATCAATCCTTCGCCGAATCCCCGGATTTAAGGGCTATTTGGATAAGGAGTATCGACGAGAGAGCGATCATCTGACCCGCACCTGGATGGCCGACCGGTTGCAAGCAGGCAAACGCGGGCTGGATGAATACATGCGAAACCTTGTTGACCAAGGGAGTCTAGACGCCTTGACGATCTGCGAACGCCTTCGCACTCGATTGGACGGAACGATCTCCCGCATTCGTGGAGCCGTGCGTGGTTACAGTGGGCTTTTCGACTACGTGCAGGTGGACGACCAATTGCTCGAGGAAGTTTACGACCTTGACCTGGCGCTGGTCGATCAAGTCGATGATCTCGCCGATGCATTAGACAAACTACCCGGATCGTCCGAGCCGCCGACAACCGCCATTCCCCCGCTGCTCGAGCGTGTAGACAAGATTGACGAGAAGTTCAGCCACCGGAGTGATCTGCTTAAGGGCCTGGGGCCGGAACAGCCTATGTAGCTGGGGAGAAAACGTACACGGGGCGCTGTAGCAAAGATCGAACGCCGGGCGATAAAAACGAATCACTGCTAGATCCATTGCCTCCATTTGCAAGTTTCCGCCTTCAAGGAGCTAAACCATGGGCATTCGCCTAGAGGTTATTGATTACTTTGACGAGTCAAACCGTTCGCTTGTGCATCGCGTTCCGCAGCATGGTTCGGCTGACATCAAATACGGAGCGCAATTGATTGTGCAGGAGAACCAGGAGGCGGTGTTCTTCCGTGATGGAAAGGCGATGGACACCTTCGGCCCGGGGCGCTACACGCTGACAACAGCGAACCTGCCGATCATTACCCGCATCTTGACCATTCCTTGGGAGAAATCCCCCTTCCAGGCGCAGGTCTACTTTGTAGGCAAGCAGACGTTCCTTGATCATAAATGGGGCACGCGGCAACCGATTACGGTTCGCGATCGGGACTTCGGCGTGGTGCGCTTGCGCAGCTTCGGCAAGTACTCGTTTCGCTGCATTGACTCAGCCAACCTGATCAACACGCTTGTCGGGACCCAGGGCAAGTTCACTACCGACGAGATCGGCAACTACTTGAAGGATTTGATCGTTTCGCGGTTGACCGACGTGCTGGGAAATGCGCAGCTCAGCCTACTGGACCTGCCGGCGAAGTTCGATGAAATCGCCGCGGCTACTCGGGTCAAAGTGAGCGACGACTTCGCCAAATATGGCTTGGAGTTGGTCGATTTCTTCATCAATGCGATCACTCCGCCCGAGGAAGTGCAGCGGGCGATCGATGCTCGCAGCAGCATGGGCGCAATTGGCAACCTCCAGGCCTACACCATGTACCAGACCGCCAACAGCATGGCCAGAATGGCCGAGCAGGGAGGCGGCGGTATGGGAGGCAATGCGATGGGTATGGGAATGGGCGCAGGGTTTGGCATGATGATGCCCCAGATCATTCATCATGCCATGCAGGGCGGTCAGCCGCAGTTTGGCCAAGGCCAACCGGCGCCTCCACCGCCACAACCGTCGGCGCCGCCGCCCGCCGCCCATCAGGCCCCGGCCCCCGGAGTGGCCGCCAGCTTTGGAAGCGGCTTAAGCTTTGATGATCTGGCGGCTCCCAAGCTTGATCCAAGAGCGTTGGTGCGCCAAGTGGCCCAGGCTTCCGGGTGGACCATCGAGGAGCACGGGGACACATGGAACGTGACGGTGCCCGTTGGTGCGCTCCGCAAACAAACGATTCACGTCTATTTCGACGGCAAGGATGAAGAGGGCGACCCGATTATCACGTTCGCCTCAACCTGTGGCGTCTTCAACGAACGCAACGCAAGCGCCCTGCTGCGCTATAACACAAAGATGGTCTACGGCGCCTTTGCCGTGCGGAACACCCCTTCGGGCGAGATGATCGTGGTGCAGGCCAATCAACTGGCCGACACCGCAGATCCGCTTGCGGTAACGCGTATGATGACGGCCATCGCCTGGCAGGCCGATAAAGTCGAAGAGAAACTTGGCGGCGGAGACCAGTTCTAAGCGCTGACCGCCTGGCAAGGGCCAACACGCAGCGACGGGCGATGGCCCGTCGCCGTTACAGGATGAACCGGCTTAGTTCTTCATCCTCGGTTACTTCGTGCAAACGCTCGTTCACATAGGCCGCGTTGACCACAATGCGGCCCATTTTCATATCGGGCGCTTCGAAGTTCGCTTCTTCCAACAACCGCTCTAGAATCGTGTGTAATCGCCGGGCGCCGATATTCTGCGTCGATTGGTTGACCTGGAAGGCGTACGAGGCGATGGCGTCGATCGCGTCGTCGGTAAACTCCAGCGTTACCCCTTCGGTTTGCAGCAGCGCTGCGTACTGACGCGTCAGCGAGTTCCGCGGCTCGGTCAAGATGCGCACAAAGTCGGCCTTGGTGAGATCCTGCAGCTCCACGCGAATGGGGAACCGGCCTTGAAGCTCCGGCATCAAGTCGCTGGGGCTGGAGTTGTGAAACGCGCCGGCCGCTACAAACAAGATGTGGTCAGTTTTGACGTAACCATAACGCGTCTGAACGGTCGTGCCTTCGACAATGGGCAGCAGGTCGCGCTGGACGCCTTGCCGCGAAACGTCGGCGCCTCGCGTTTCGCTGGCGATGACCTTGTCCAACTCATCAATAAAGATGATGCCCATGTTCTCAGCCAATTCGATCGCGGCGGCATTGATCTCTTCGGGCTTGAGCAGCGCATCGACTTCTTGCTCAAAGAGCGTCTCTTTCGCCTGAGCGACCGACATTTCGCGTTTGACGGTGCTCTTGGGCAAGATGCGTTCGAACATGCCCTGCAGGTCCATGTCCATTTGCTCGAGCCCCGGCGCGCCAAAGACCATGGGAACGGCCTTTTGCTCGGTGACGATCTCGACCCGCCGCTGGTCTAGTTCGCCCGCCAGGAGCATGTCGCGCATCTTGTCGCGAGTGCGCTGATAATGTCCTTGGTCGGCGTCCTCTTCGCTGGCGACGAATGGACGGGGCGCCAAGATGTCAAGCAAGCGTTCAAGGGAGCGCCGACGCGCCTCCTCCTCTACATCTTTCCGCATATGTGCGCGCACCAAGCCGATAGCGTTTTCGACCAATTCGCGGATCATGCTTTCCACGTCGCGGCCGTAGTAGCCAACCTCGGTGTATTTGGTGGCTTCCACCTTGATGAAGGGCGCTCCGGTCAGGCTCGCCAGTCGCCGTGCGATCTCGGTCTTGCCGACGCCTGTGGGACCGATCATCAAGATGTTTTTCGGCGCGATTTCGCCCTTCATTTCGTCCGCGACCCGTTGGCGGCGCCAACGGTTGCGAATCGCGACTGCCACCGCACGCTTGGCGTCGCTCTGGCCGACGATGTAGCGATCCAGCTCCTCCACGATTTGCCGCGGCGTCAGGTCGCGCGTCCCCAGCGGCGAATTTCCCTTGTGGACCATCAGGTTTCGCTCTCCAGTTCGTGGACGGTCAGGTTGTTATTGGTGTAGATGTCAATGCCCGCAGCGATCTCTAATGCCTGCTGAACGATTTCTCGGGCCGAAAGATTGGAGTGCTTGACCAACGCCCGAGCCGCGACCAGCGCGTAGGGGCCGCCCGAGCCAATTCCTAGAATGCCGTCGGTCGGATTGATGACTTCGACCACCCCATTCACAAGAAGCGTATGGCGTGAGTCTACCACGGCCAGCATCGCTTGAAGGCGTCGTAAGGCGCGGTCGGTGCGCCACTCTTTGGCAAGCTCCGTTGCCGCCCGCGGGACATTGCTTGGATAGTCCTTCAGTTTCTTTTCGAAGCGTTCCAGCAAGGCGAAGGCGTCGGCGCCGCCCCCGGCGAAACCGCACAGCACCTTGCCGTCCAGCAACGGACGGATTTTTACGGCGTCGCCCTTCATGACGATGGTGTCCAGGGTCACTTGGCCATCGCCGCCAATGGCGACGCGGCCTCGGTGCCGCACCGTAAGGATCGTCGTCGCGTGTAGTTTCATGAACGTTCGCCCGTCAACATGAAGTCTGGGTCCCTTGGTTAATCATAACGAAACCCGCTCCACGGGAAAGCGACCCGCCGCATGGCGTCAACCTATCCCGGCGCACGCTGTAGCGTGCTTTTTTCGACCTTGGTCGTCCAGCAGAGCACGGGGAATAACATGCGGACCGTTATGCGTGCGCAACAGAGGAAATGCCGCACATCTCTTCCAAACGCTTGGCTGCTGAGCCTTCCTATGCGGTGTGCGTGTCGCGGCTGGACCTAGGGACGCATGACGCACCGTTCTTGATAGACGCAATGGCTTCATGGATCTTCGGTGAAGGACCGTTTGTGGTTGTGAGGTCGCAAGGATAGGCCGTGGCCGTCTTGCACCCTGCTGCGTGCTTCCTGCGGTTGCTTTCCAAGTGGCCGCGCGTTCCACAATTCGGCGGCGACGATACGTTCCACTGACCGTAATTTCCACGGGGGCGACAACCAGGCTTGGAGTATGGGGCCGTATTGCCGGGCGGACGCCCTCGCTCGGCCGCGGATTGCCAACGGTCGGCAAGGGCGGCATAATCACCAACTCACTATCATCGCCATACCGGAATAGGCGTCCCACCTTTTACCTTCTACACCGAGGCACACTGATGAAATACGGCATGAATCTGTTGCTGTGGAGCGGAGAGATGAACGACGGTTTGTTGCCGGTTCTTGAGTCGCTCAAAAAGATGGGCTACGACGGTGTGGAGCTGCCAATCTTTAATCTTGATCTTGATTACGCCTCCTGGGGCCGCAAGTTGGACGATCTGGGCCTGGAACGCACGGCGGTGACCGTGCGAGGCGAGGCCGATAATCCCATCAGCCCTGATCCTGCCGTTCGCGCCAAAGGTGTGGAAGCGACCAAACGGGCGCTCGACTGCTGCCACGCCGCTGGCTGCACAACGCTGGTAGGCCCGTATCATTCAGCCCTGGGATTGTTCAGCGGCAAAGGGCCGACGCAGGACGAGTGGAAGTGGGGCGTGGAGTCGATGCGGCAAGTGGCGGAGCACGCCGCTCAGGCAGGCGTGATGTTGGGGATTGAAGCGCTCAACCGGTTTGAGTGTTATCTGTTGAACACCCACGCCGATGCGGCGCGCTTCGTCAAGGAGGTGAACCATCCTAACTGCCGCATGATGTACGACACCTTCCACGCCAACATTGAAGAGAAAAGCATCGCCGGCGCCATCCGTAGCTGCGCCGATGTGTTGTGCCATGTTCACATTTCAGAGAATGACCGCAGCACCCCTGGTCAGGGCAATGTCCGCTGGGCCGAGAACTTCGACGCCCTGCGCGAAGTGAATTACAACGGCTGGCTGATGATCGAGGCCTTTGGTCTGGCCTTGCCCGAGTTGGCCGCCGCCACCAAGATTTGGCGCCGCATGTTCGAAAGCGAAGAGCAACTCGCCCGCGATGGCTTGATGTTCATGAAAGAGGAAGTTGCGAAGCGGTGGAAATAGACGCAGGCCGGGTTTGATCACGCGCTTCGTGGCGGTCATGACCGGTCGTCTATCGTTTCCATCTTGGCGATGCTTGGCAGACTTGGATTTTGCGGCGCCTCTTGGGAGGCAACCGCGGCGCGAACGCGGTTGCTGGCGGCGCCGCTTGCTTCGCTTGCGGTATTGAAGTTCCCGAGAGAACGAAAGGACGACGCGGCCATCATGTCGGCATGGTTTCACCGCGGGGGCAGGAGCGTTCCGATGCGGCAATCTCCTGCCGAAGCGTTTTCCAACGGATGAGGGCCGCCTACGAGGCATCCGAGGTTCCGCAATGGCTGCGTCCACGGTTTCAACCTGAGGGGGCTGTGCGGGACGCAAAGACATCGCCATCGGTAATTTCTCGGGCGTACCCACGCAGAGGAGAATGTTTCGGCGTCGGCGTAGGACTAAAGAGCGTTAGCACAGTAGCGCAGAACTCCGACCTGCAGGCAAGGAAGAAATGGCGCCGCAGGTTTGCGGCTTATCCCAGGCCATGATGGGGCGCCTTGAGCCGCAGGTCATCGGCACAAAAGAAAAGCCGCAACCCTATGGGAGTTGCGGCGAAGGAAAGTGAGGGCGTCGGGACTCGAACCCGAGACCTACGGATTAAAAGTCCGTTGCTCTACCGACTGAGCTACGCCCTCGTGTCAAGAAAATCTGTATTTTCGTTGGCTTTTCTTGTCGCCTTGACGGCCTTTTGAAAGGCGGTCATCTAGCCGACACCCCTTACGACACCTGCCAGACCGAAGAACAACGGACTATTCCCACCGCTCCGCGGGGGCCGCGGGTGTCGTGGGGAAAATCAGGTGTCGTCTTCATTGCTAGCTGCCGAAAGGAGCGGCCGCGAAAAGCCCAACGGGAAGAAATCTACCACAAACCGGCCGGAAGGAAAACGGGACAGGCCTCACCCGAACTTCTAGCGTGTACAACCTAGCGAATCATGCGCGAGAAGGATTTGGCAAATGATGTTGCGTCAGACCGTGGGGGTTTACGAAGGAGGACTTGGGTGCGAAATTGACGAAAGAGACAACTTCACACCGATTCGAGCCGAGAAGAGACGGCGACGGAATGGCCGTAGTCTTCGCACTACGAGGGACCGAAGAGGCTGCTAACCTGCCGGAACACTTTCCATGGACGACGCTGAGAACCAAGAGAAGGGCCTGCCGCAATCGCTCGACAAGGAGAAAACAGAAGCGATCCACCCGTACTACTGGATGGGTAAGCGGCTCAACCGGGCGTTAGAAGAGTGTCCTGCCGGCGGCTTGTCGGAAATCCGAACGGCTATCGCGAGGGCGAGCGAAACTCAGGCGGGAACCCTGCACCCGCTGGTTGATCCTTACCGCTTGGCTCTCATCGCCCGGCAAAAGCCTCATCTGCATGATTGGCCCGATGATCTTAATGAACTTCTTCGGGCGACCCTGGAAGCAACGAAGCGGGAAATCGAGGAGTTAGAGACCTC
>CAYWIS010000012.1:36852-56610 GCA_964458385.1 uncultured Pirellulaceae bacterium | reverse complement strand
CGGCGTGTCGCGCAACATGACGCGGCCTTGCCTGGCCGCGCCGCGCACCACCAAGTGCCGATCGCCGGGCGCCAGGTAGACGCAGTTCGGCCGCAGCCAGTCGCCCGCCGCGGCCTCTTTAATGGTCAGCAAAGAGATACCATCCAATCGCTTCGCCAGCGCCGCCGTAAAGGGCGAAGGCATATGCTGCACCACAATCACCGGGGGCAAAGGCGGCGCCAGGTCGCGAAACACCGTCGTAAGCGCCGATGGTCCGCCCGTCGAGACGCCGATCACAATGCACCGCCGGTCTAAAGTTAAGCCTACGTCGGAGACGGCGCGGCCAGGGTCCGGCGCCCCCCCTGCCGTCCCATGCCCCCAGTTCCCTATACGCGACGGCTCGCCTCGCTGTGGGGCTTTGATCTCCAACTGCTCCATGGTGTTGTCCCTCTGTGTCGCAATCGAACATTCCCGACAAACGTAGCACGCCTACGCTAAGAAGTTGTCGAAATCAGCCGCAGCTAGGGGAGTCCGCAAGGAACCACAGTCACTCAAGGGAAGCCAGCACCCCCAACTCGAACCACAACAGACCCTACAGCGTGCAACGCAACCCGCACTTTCGTCATTGCTAGAAACGTGTATGCTCATCCTATGGCAGTTGATACCCCCGCTCGCATCGCAATTCTTGGCGCAGGACCGATCGGACTGGAAGCAGCGCTCTACGCGCGTTATCTGGGTTACGATGTCGACCTGTACGAGCGTGGCCGCGTAGCCGAAAACGTGCTGCGCTGGGGCCACGTGCGGATGTTCACCCCCTTCGTCTTGAATCGCTCCACGCTCGGCCTGGCTGCGCTTAAAGCTCAAGCCCCAGAGTTAGCACTGCCCGGCGATGATGAGTTACTCACGGGGCGAGAATGGGTTGCACGCTACTTGCAGCCCCTGGCTCAATCGGACTTGATCCAAGACAATCTGCGAGAGCAAACCACCGTAGTGGCGGTCAGCCGCGCTTGGATGCGCAAAACAGAAACGCCGGGCGCCGAAGAGCGCGGCGAAGAGTTGTTCCGCTTGCTGGTGCGCACCGCCACGGGCGAGGAACGGGTGGAGTATGCCGACATCGTGTTCGACACAACGGGCGTTTTCGGCCAGCCGAACTGGCTCGGGCAAGGCGGTATTCCCGCCGTTGGCGAAATTGCCGCTCGCCCTCACATCGAATACGGGTTACCCGACGTACTCGGCGCGGAGCGGTCACGGTATGCCGGCAAACGTGTCCTGGTGGTGGGGGCCGGTTGCTCGGCGGCGACCACCGTTGTCGCGCTGGCCGAATTGGCGGCCCAAGAGCCGAACACCTCGATCATCTGGATCACGCGCCGCCCGCGCGATCCGCAAATGCCCGGCCCCGTGCCGTACTTGGTTGACGACGGTTTGCCCGAGCGCAGTCGCTTGGCCCAAGCCGCCAATGCCTTAGCGGCCGGCGAAACTCCCGCCCTGCGACACATTCCCGGTGTGGCCGTCGATCGGGTAAGTTATGACGCACAAGAAGACTGCTTTCACGTCACGCTATCGAGCCTGGAAGAGCTGGATATTCCCGACGAGCAAACGTTTGACCGCATCGTGGCGAATGTGGGCTATCGCCCCGATAATCGCATTTACGAAGAGCTTCAGATTCACGAGTGCTACGCCACAGGAGCGCCGATGAAACTGGCTGCCGCGCTGCAAGGCGCTGCCTCTGCCGATTCTCTCAATCAGGCGGGCGCCGACTTGCAATCGCTACTGAACCCCGAGCCGAACTTTTACATCTTGGGCGCCAAAAGTTACGGTCGCGACTCGCGGTTCCTGTACCACGTGGGGCTGGAGCAAATTCGCGCGGTCTTCACGTTGATTGGCGATCGCAAGGATCTGAACCTGTACGAGTCGGCCAAGTCGCTCTTATAAGTTCCTTTTCCCCGCGCGTGGCGCGACAACGGCTTCGCGTGGACGCGTCACCACAACGCATGAGCGCGCCCTTTGCCTGAGCACCGCCCGTTCTTACCTTCCTGTCTTGAGAGATTTGCCTCGAGCGAAAGCCGCCGTCATCGGCGATACGCATACGTCCATCAAGAGGCGGCGTCTACAAACCAGCGGCGCCCACTGCCTGGTGAATCTCGGTGTGTTGAGACGTTTGGAGAGCCATCGATCAAAGCCACAAACGGGGCGAACTGCGGGGACATTCCCTAAAGTAATGGTTTTCAGGCGTAGTACATCGCAGTAGACTACGGCTATTGCCGTCTCGGCCACAACAAGCGTCTGGAGCGTTTGCCACAGGCATTGATTGCAACCATCGAGACGGGTTGTGGACCACGTGCCTGAAGATCCTGCCGAGCAAGGAGCGAAGGCGAGGCCCTTTCTGAGTCGTCTACTTTTTTCGTAGGTGAAGTCATGCTGGCGCGAGTCCTGTCCTTGGTTTTCATACTGCCCGTGTTAACCGTTGTTCCCACTGCGGCGCTGGCCCAAGAGGCCCCATCCGCTCCGGCTGACACGCCAGCGGGCGATATCGCCGAATGGATTCAAGACCTAGACGCCGACCGTTTCTCGGATCGCCAGGCCGCAAGCGACAAACTGGCCGCTGCCGGAGAGCGGGCCATTGGAGCCCTTGTGGAAGCCGCGAAAACCGGCAGCCCGGAAACCGCCGCCCGCGCCGTGAACATTCTGGCGGAGCATCTCAAACAAGCAGACCCCTCGACCAAGGCGGCCGCCAAGGCTGCGTTGGAGCAGTTGGCCGAGAGCAATAACGCCGTGGCGGCCCGTCGCGCAAAAGCGGCCTTGGAAGAAGCCGCCACGCCGCCCGCCAATGCGGATAACGTGTTTGGACAGGGCGCCAATCCGTTCGGCATTCCTCTTCAAGTGCGCGGCGGGCAGATCCAAATCCAGGTGCAAGCCAACAACGGCGCGCAAGTCCGCCGTGTAGCAGTGGCCCAGGCCAACGGCGCGAAGGAAATTAACGCCGAAGAAAACGGCCGCAAGGTCAAGATCAAAGACGATCCCCAAAACGGCGTCGAGGTGGAAGTGACCGAAACCAAAGACGGGAAGACCACCACGCAAAAATACCAAGCCAAGAACGTCGAAGAACTCAAGAAGAATCATCCCGACGCGTACAAGTTGTACTCTCAGTACTCTGGACAGGTGCAGGTCCAAGCTCAAGCCGCCGGCAATGCCGCCCGCCGCGGCGTAGAATCGCGCATCGACGCGCTCCAGCGGATCATCGAATCCTATGAACGCACGCTGCCGCCGCTGGAGAATGAACTTGGCAAAGAAAAGCTCAAACAAGTTCAGCAGCACTTCGACAACATGAAGAAAGAGCTGGCCGAGGCCAAGAAGAAGCTGGCCGAAGAAGGCAAGAAAGAAGAACCCCAGCCACAAGACGCCGAAAAGAAAGACGAGTAACAAAACGCGCGGCGGCCTTGCCTCTTGCTTGAATGGATTACCGCCGCCGCTGGTGGCCAGCAGGGCTTTCCACACTCAGGGGAAGACGGCGATGAAAGTCATCCAAGGCGATTTGATCCAACTCGCCCTGGCGGGGGAATTCGACGTTATCGTGCATGGCTGCAACTGCATGTGCGTCATGGACGCCGGCATTGCCCGAGCCATCAAACAGGCGTTCCCGGAAGCCGCTCTTTCCGATCAGCAGACGCAACCGAAAGATCGAAGCAAACTCGGTTCGCTCACGTACGCCACGGTGGAACGCAGCGGCTTGGAGCTGACCATCGTCAACGGGTACATCCAATACGACTACCGTGGAAGCGGTGTGCTGGTCGATTATGACGCGCTGCGCTCGGTAATGCGGGAGGTCCGCCGCCGGTTCTCTGGTCGCCGTATCGGCTACCCTAAAATTGGCGCGGGTTTGGCCAAAGGCGATTGGTCGATCATCGCCCCGATCCTCGATGAAGAACTCGCGGGCGAAGACCATACCTTGGTGGAGTACGTCGCCCAGTAAGAGCCTTCCATACCGGCACTTTACGCCAATTGCTTTTGGAAGCGGGCGACGCTGGCGGTAAGAAGCACCACGCAGCAGACCGTCAGCCCCAGAACCGAAGGAGCCAGGTCGCGCAAATCGGCGCCGCGCAGGACAATCCCCCGCAGGATCTCGATGAAATAGGTCGCGGGAATCACAAACGTAAACACGTAGATGATTCCGGGCATCTCGCTGCGCGGGAACATAAAGCCCGAAAGCAGCACCGACGGCAACATCGTCATAAAGGAGAACAATAGCGCCGCGACCTGCGTTTTGGCCGCCGTCGAGATCATCAGCCCCAGCGACAACGTGCTGATCAAAAACAACACCGACAGCCCCAAGAGCAACACCAGGCTCCCCTGGATCGGCACGGCGAACACAAACACCATCACCGCCAGCACGATCAGCATCTCGAGAAAGCCTGCCACGGCGTAGGGCGTAAGTTTGCCCAGCATAAGCCCCAATCGGCCGACGGGCGTCACAAATAACTGCTCCAAGCTCCCTAGTTCTCGCTCGCGGACAATCGCGAACGAAGTGGTAAACATCGTCACCAATTGCAAAATGATGGCCACCAACCCCGGTACGAAGAAGCGGGCGCTCTCCAAGTTGGGGTTGTAGAGCAAGCGGGTGCGCACATCCACCGGCCGCTCTAATCGGCCGGTCGCGTCGCGGGCCGGCGCCACGTGCAGGGCTTCGCCCACCGCACGAGCTTGTTGCATCGAAAGGTTGACGCCTACCAGCGTCGCCGCGCTTTGGGCGGTCGTGGCGGCGGTTGAATCGCTGCCGTCGATCAATACCTGCACGCTCACCTGTTCACGGGCCAACAGCTTGTCGGAGTAGTCGGGCGGAATCTGCAACCCTACCCGCGCCCGTCCTGACGTCATCGCGCGGCGGAATGCCTCCGCATCGTAAACGTAACCGATGATCGAAAACCGCCGGGTATTCTCTAGCGACTCCACAAGCAAGCGCGCGTCGCGCCGACCGTCCAGGTCGAATACCACGGTCGGTATATTTTCAATCTCCGTGTCTAATGCAAAGCCGAATACCAGCGTTTGAAAGACCGGCACGACAAGCAGAAAGAACACGATCGACGGCTGCCGTCGCATGTGGGCAAACTCCTTGACAAGGATCGCCCAAAGTCCATCTGTCGAACGGCCCGTCAATGTTGTGTCGCGGCGCGTGGGGAGCGGCGCCTTCGGCTCTCGCGTTACCGCGGAATCGGGCAAAGCGGCCGGCAACGATGCCTCGCCCGGCTGCGTTTCCGGCAGTTCCACCGTCTCGACGGGCGCCATGGCCTGCACGGGTGCAGCGGCGCGTTGCTTCTCCACGTGGCGCGTCAGCGTGACAAACACATCTTCCAAGGTCGGCCCAATCGTGCGGGCCGACCCCTGGTTGCCGGGAACGTCCACAGCCGCCAAAAGCTGCGCTTCGCCCAGCGCGTTGTCCGCCAGCACATGGATACGTTCGCCAAACAACGTGGCGTCGCGCACGCCGTTGACTTGGCGCAAGCGAGTCAGACGACGCGCAGGTTCGGGAACTTCTAGCTCGTACCAGGTGGTTCCCGCAGGCGTCACCTCGGGCAGTTGCTTTAGCTCGCTCGGCTGTCCTAGTAGCAGCAGCCGCGAAAGATAGATGTAGCCGATTTCGGTGCAACGCTCGGCCTCGTCCATGTAGTGCGTGGTGACAAACAACGTCACCCCTTGCCCCGAAAGATCAAACAACAAGTCCCATAACTGACGGCGAGCCACCGGATCGATGCCAGCAGTAGGCTCATCGAGAAACACCAGCTCGGGCTCGTGAATCAAACTGCACGCCAGAGCCAATCGCTGTTTCCAGCCTCCCGAAAGCGTCCCCGCAAGTTGCCCCAAGCGATCGCCCAGTGACGTCAGCTCTAGTACCGCGCTGCGCCGCTCTCGCAGGCGCTGATTGGATAGTCCGTAGATACGGCCGTAAAAGTTCAGGTTCTCTTCGACCGACAGGTCCGAGTACAGGCTGAACTTTTGCGACATGTAGCCGATACGGCGTTTGATCTCTTCGGGGTCGCGGCGGATATCGTATCCCAGCACCGCGGCGTCGCCGGCTGTGGGCGCAAGCACGCCGCACAACATGCGGATAATCGTCGATTTGCCGCTGCCGTTGGGGCCCAGCAAGCCGAAGATGTTGCCCCGGTGGACTTGGAAGCTTACGCCCTCAACGGCGGTCAAGGCGCCAAACCGCCGCGTCAGGTTGCGCACGTCGATCACAACCTCAGACATACGCCTATTCGCCGCGCGGCGCCTCCTCCAAATACACGTCGGCCGTCATGCCGGGCGACAACCGCGCCGACGCCGCATCGTTCATCGGCAACGCCACCTTGATGCGGAACACTTGCCGGGCCCGCTCCTCATAGGTCTGTACGTTGCTCGGCGTGAACTCGGCCTGGCGGCTAACAAAGGTCACTTCCCCAAGGAAGCGGCGGCCCGGAAAAGCGTCAACCGTGACCGGCAACTTGGCGCCAACTTGAATATCAAGACGCTGCTGCGGAATGTACGCTCGCACCCAGAGACGGCTCGTGTCGAGAATGGATAACACAGGCGCGTTCGGCGCAACCAGATCTCCTGGTTGCAACTCCAGCGCTTCGACCACGCCGTCCACCAGCGAGCGGATTACCAGTTCTTCGCGCTGAACTTCTAACGCTCGCACAGCCGCTTGAGCGGCCTCCCAAGCGGCCTTGGCTTGAGCCTGTTCTTCCTTGCGGTAACCGTTCTTCGCCAGTTCCCAGGCAGCCTTCGCCTCGTCGCGTTCGGCGCGTGCTTCCAGGCGTTCTTCCTCGCGCGTGCCCATCAAGAGAATCAACAACTCTTGCTCTCGAACGTCCACCAAGGCGCGGGCGATCTTAAGATTTTCTTCAGCACGGTCGATTTCCTCCTGAGACACAGCCCCCATTTGCCGCCGAGCGACTTCCTGCAATCTCCGACGGGTTTGCTCGGCTTGCTCCAACTGGGCGTTAGCCAAACGCACTTGGGCTTGTGCGGCCTTAACCTCTTCCTCGCGCGGCGGACGCTCCATGCGCTGCACCTTGGCTTCTAATTGGCGATACCTCGCTTCAGCCTGTGCGATTTCTTCCGGGCGGAAACCAGCGGTCAGCTTCTCGTACTCCGCCTGCCGCTGCTGCGCGATGGCCTGCGCCTCGGCTAAACGTTCGCGCAGGTCATAATCCTCAAGTTGCACTAAAGGCTGCCCGACCGTGACGACTTCGCCTTCTTGGACCAATACCTTCTCAACGCGTCCTCCCACGCGCGAGCCAAGGCGAATTTCGTCGGCCTCGATCACGCCCGACACTTTGGGCTCCGGGGTTCGCCACTGGCTCCAAGCCAACGCTCCTCCCAGCACTGCCGCCAATGACACGAGCACAAGAATGGTTTTCGCCATGCTCGCAGTGTGAAGAATGGCGCGGCGCTGTGCAACTACAACGCCTGTTGAGTGCATGGGCAAGGCGGAAGGGGAGGAAGAACCGAGTTGACGCATCGGCGGTTTTGGATTAAACAAGCTAAACATGTACAGCTAATACTTATTTATCGCCCCGCCTGCTCGCGCCGCTCGGACGGGCAGACCTCCCCACCGTAAGGAATCCTTCTGATGACTGCCCTCCGGCGAGTGATATGGGCGGCCGCTTGCGCCGTCGCGATGTTGTATCGCGTTCTGACCGCTCAGGCAGAACCTCCGGACAATGCGTCGCCAGCCGCGCAAGCGGAGAAACCATCGCAAGCCAATGAGGGAACCGAGCGAGTTTCGCTCGAGGTCGCTCGCGATCGAGCCAGGTTCATGCATCGAATCTACGCGGCCACGCTGGAAGTGATGCACGATCATTACTTTCACGGCGAACGCGCGACCGTACCGGCTCGGGCAATGGAAGATATTTTTGACGTGCTGGACCGTCAGACGAAAATTCAGGCCCATTGGATTGCGGTTAACACCAAAGCAATGAGCATCGGTCACGAGCCAGAGACCGAGTTCGAGAAGCAAGCCGCCAAAGAAATTGCCGCAGGCAAAGAAGAGTTTGAGAAGGTGGAGAAAGGCGTCTACCGGCGAGCGGGCGTCATTCCGCTGGCGCAGGGCTGCGTCGGTTGCCATACCGGGTTCTTCGCGAAACCACCGAAGACACCACGAGTAGCCGGATTAGTGATCAGCATTCCGGTGCGCGAGGAATAAGCGGCCACGTTAGGCTTTCACAGAAGTCCCTTCCCCCACATTCCCACGTCAGGCATCCATCATGAAATTCGTTCCTCTTACACTGCTTGTGGCGTTTGCGATCACAG
The DNA here is from genome assembly GCA_964458385.1 of uncultured Pirellulaceae bacterium. Classification (GTDB taxonomy): domain Bacteria; phylum Planctomycetota; class Planctomycetia; order Pirellulales; family Pirellulaceae; genus JAHWKS01. Next base: position 48,345 of record CAYWIS010000012.1, on the reverse strand, counting down.
TCAGCTTGCTTCTAGGCAATCACGGCAGCCAAGCCAACCCTCCAGAAGACGCCGCTGCGCCGGCGCGCCGCTCCTCCGTTGACGAGGCCCGCCGCCAAGCCGAACTACTCCACGAAACGATCCACGCCTCATTGCAACTGGTCCATCATCATTACTACAAGGAGGACGAAGGGCTGCTCCTTCCCGCCGCCACGTTTCGGCGCGTATTTGCCGAGTTGGAGAAGCGCCGCCAGGTGGAACTCCGTTGGTTGGCCGTTAATGCCGAAGCGATGGACGTGGATCACCGCCCCCAGGACGATTTCGAGAAGGCCGCCGTCGCCGCATTAGCGAGCGGAAAAGAATCGCACGAACAAACGGCAAATGGCGTTTATCGCTACGTAGGCGCTATCACTTTAGGTTCGGAATGCCTCAAATGTCATTTGCCGAACCGCAAAAGCACCGAAGATCGCATTGCGGGTTTAGCAATTACGATTCCCGTGGCGACTCCGCCTGCCCGCTCGCAGTAGGTCAGGTGCGCGCCCGCGCCGCTGCACAGAATGATTACAACGGAGTTACCGAGTCGCACAACGGCGTCACAGCGCCGGGCTGGCGCACCACTTGAGCTACGGTCACGCGGGCAAACGCCTCTTCCACCGCGGCATAGGCGTTGTCCAACTCCCGATGGAGCGGGCACAGCCGCGTATGAGTCTTCAAGTTCAGCGGGCACGCCCGAATCCGCTCGATGGCGCCAACCGCATTGATCACATCCAAAAGCGAAATAGCTTCCGGTGATTTCGCTAATGCATAACCGCCGCGCGGGCCGGGCTGAGAACGCACCAGACCGGCGCGCACCAGCGCTTGAAGCACTTTATGGAGGTAACGCCGCGGAATCTGCGTACCAGCGGCAATCTGATCGGCCGACTGCGCGCCTTGAACATCGGACGCAAGCCAAACCACAGCGCGGAGGGCGTATTCGGCGGTCTTGGGCAGCATGTTTTTTCCTTTCGGCTCAATTCTATACCTTGACGTCCACAATTCAAGGCCTAGAATGAATATGTACCTGGAGGTGTAGATCTTAGATTTCTTTAGCGAAGGAGGATGCCGTGGCTATTCCGCATGCGCAACCGGCCGAAGTGGTGAACGTTCGACCGCTTGGCGCCAACCTGTCCCAGGCGCGTACCGAGACACTGATTAAGACCGACGCCTTGGAAGTCATTCGCTTGGTAGCGACGGCCGGCAAGGAAATCGCCCAACACGAAGTCCCTGGCGAAATTACCTTGCAGTGCCTGGAAGGCCAGATCGAATTGACGGCGAACGGCAAAACGCAGCGTCTTTCGGCAGGCGAGCTGGTGTACCTGCCGGGCTCAACGCCGCATGCCGTGCGGGCGGTAGAAAACGCCTCGGTGCTGCTTACCATTCTGTTGCGTCCCAAACCTCAGGAGGCGTAGCCATGCATTACCTCTACGGGTTTCGCCGCGACGACGTACGCCGGCTTGTGGCCACATTCGGGGCCGAGCAACAACTGCGGGCCTATGTCCGGTGGGCCACCCTGGCGTCAACCGGAGAGACAGCCGGGAAGTTCGAGCAGGGCAGCGTTTTGGCAAGTTGCGAACGCTGGGAGCACTCGCTGCATCCCCTGACCGACGAAGACCCGAGCCAAGTGGAACACAATCCAACTCCCAGCATGCTGTGAGCGGCGTTGCTCTCGCGGCCAGCTACGACTTATCTCGCCTCTTCTTACTTGCTCCCTGATCTCGTAAAGGTTACCGCCATGGCGCAACTAAATTTGCAATCGCCCGTCGGCCAGTGGGTCGCACAATTCCCGCAGCTTTCGCGGTTATTCGAAACGCTCAAGATCGACTACTGTTGCGGAGGCGGCATTACATTGGAGGACGCCTGCCAAAGCCGCAACCTGAACCCCGCCCAGGCGCTCGCTCAGATTCAAGAAACCCTTGACGCCAGCCCGACCCAGGATAAGCGCGATTGGACGCAAGCCCCGCTGGCGGAGCTATGTGACCATATTGAGGAGACCCACCACGCCTATCTGAAGAACGAGCTGCCGCGACTGTCGGCAATTGTGGCTAAAGTCGCGGCCGTACACGGCGACGCCCATCCCGAACTGCGGGAAGTCAAAACGACCTTTGAAGAGCTGCGTTCCGAATTGGAGCCGCACATGTTCAAAGAAGAACGCATTCTCTTTCCCGCCATTCGCCAGTTGGAGCAAGCCGCAACGGCTCCGGAGTTCCCCTTCGGGACCGTCGCCAACCCGATCCGCATGATGGAGTTTGAGCATGATCACGCGGGAGACGCCCTAGAGCGGATGCGTGTGTTAACACACGATTACCAGCCGCCCGCCGACGCGTGCAACACCTATCGGGCCATGCTCGACGGCCTGCGGCAATTAGAGCAAGACATGCACCAGCACGTCCACAAAGAGAACAACATCTTGTTCCCCCGCGCAGTGGCGTTGGAATCGTCGCAGGTCCACGCGTAACGTAACCGGCGTCGGCTGGCGTCAGTACATAGCCAAGCGGCGACGTTCAAAACTCTCCTCATTCACGGCGAAGCAAGAACGGCCCCCCACCTTCCGTTTCGCCGTGTTTCGCCTCTTGTAACGCGGCGCGTTACGTGGTCACGATCCCCGCCGGTGTAACTTCGCCAGGACGCCGCCGTGACCAATTGGCCGCCGGTGGTGGAATGAGCCAATGGCGCCACAGCCCGTGCACAAGAAGTAGAACCGCCGATCTCCGCTTTGCGTTCTTGTGGTTTCCTCGCCGGGTGCTCATGACCACACGAAGATTTCGTTGCGACTTGGACTGTAGCCGACGAACGTGGCCAGCACCACACGAGGAAGCTCGCCAGCCACACCGGGCACTTCGTGAATCAGACGTGTGTTGAAGAAATATAGATCGCCCGGCTCGAGATGGACCGCGGTGTGACCAATGCCGTGCTGCCGGGCGTATTCATGGAACGTATCGTTTTTCAGATGCGGGTCGATCTCTGGCTCCCAGAGGCAGTGATGCAAAATGCCTTGGGCGGTGGCACCGTCAAGTTGCGAGTTTTGCAACACCAGCACGCCGGCAAACCGGTGGTCAAACTGGTACGCCGCGAAGTCTTCGCGTTTCTCACGCAGCCGGACGGAGTCGAAATGCGGCTTGTAGGTATAGCCGCCATAGTGGGCGCGAATGATCGCCGGTCCATACCGCCGGCCATCGGGCTCGTGAGCGGTCATTACCTGCCGGCCGCATCCCAAGCGGGCAAGGGCGTCATAAATGATCTGAATGGGGTTGTCGCCGTCAGCAAACAATCGCTGGAACAGGGCGTGAGTTTCGGCCGCATGGGCGAAGAAGGCTTTTTGATCCGATCCGCGATAGCCCAGACTCGTACCAATATCGATCCGCGTGCGTCCTTCCTGCTTTTTGGATTCCCACGTTTGCGACGCTTCGCCGTTGCGGCCTTCGCGGTAGTAGCCTTCGGGAATCGCCGCCTCGAGGAACTTTTCGGGAATCGGCTGACGCGAATCGTAAAGCAATTCTTCGCGAACGAGGCGGTCCACAAGCGATCGGCGCCATGACGGCGGATAAGCCGCGCGGAACACAAACGCCAACACGCGCCCAGACGCCAACTCATCCAGCGGTTGGGGAAACTCGGCCAAGACCGCATCCAGGCTCTTATCGACCACCCCCGCTAAACCGACGCTGTTCATGGGCGTCTCCTGGGTGTTATTCACGCATAGGGGCAACCTATTGTCCCGCCCGCGCCATTTGGTTCTCACGCCACGCCTCCAGGTACATCTGGAAGCCGGCTTGCACGGCTGGCGCCGCTTGCCGAAGGGCGTTGGAAACCGGCTCCGATAATAGCGAGTTCCCCGCGGTTTGCCACGCGTGCGCCGCCTGAGCCGCGGTCGCCTGGTCATAGTCGGCCAGGGAAGCCAGCAGCGCGGCAAAGTCGCCTTGGGCTGCAGCCACAGCGCGCTGGGCGTAGTCGTAAGCAGCCGAGCGGCGGCCGTCGCCATCGACGTCGATCCACACGGCCCCACTGCAACCGATCACATGTGGCGTCCAGTCGGGCGTAACGGGCTGGTACGGCTTTGCGGTTTTCCAATAGAGCCCTTCGATGCCGGGGCCGATGGCAATCGCCGTCAGAAAAACGTCGTGCTTGGGGCGAGGAATCGACCATTGGCCGCGCCACTTGACGCCCATCGGCAGACCCTTTGTGGCGTTGGGGGAGATTTCCGCCTCGCGAATCGGTTGGCCATTGGCAAAGAGAATGACTTGGCTCGCCTTGACCCAGTGGGGACCAAGCACACGGACCGTAACTTGCACCTGCTCGCCCACAACGGGCGCCAGTTCACCCGAGCCATAGATCGTTCGCGTGCTCGTTGACGTTCCTGGCGCTGGCGAGCCTTCCACTGTCAGTTCGGCTAACAGGCCGTAACTTACCATCACTCGGCCTTGGACGAAGTTGGTCACCGCCTCGGCCACATCAAGATTGCCGGGGTCACGGTCGTCGCAGCGAATGTAAGTACGTCCCTGACCGACAAAGTGCCGGGCGACATCGTGCGAGTCGCTGCTGCCTACCGGGGTTACAATGCGCCCCCGATTGAGGAGCGCCATCCAGTCGTGGAACAGGCGCCAAATATCGGTCTGCGTGGCCGACGAATTGAGCACTTCCATTGCGTTGAACCGCATCGCCCAGCCATCGAGATTTTCGCCCACAGCGGCGTTAAACAGCGCCGGCCCAAACGGACGTACGCCGCTATGCAAATCCCGGGCGTGGTTGAGAATGGCCATCTCTACGCCGGGAGTATTGTAGATACTGTCAAAGAGGGCGCTCCATTCGGTGTGCGTATGGTCAGGAGGCGACGCGCCGGCCTGGATTGGAAAGACGTTGAAGTGGCCAACCCGAGTCGTCACCTCGCAGCCCGAAACCGGCGTCAAGTAACGCCGTACGCGCATCTCCTGGGCAAAGGGCTCATGATCGACCACGACGTTATGGTCGGCGGCCACAGGCAGCTCAATGCCTTCGGCCGCTAGCGTAATCATGCGTTCCTGCACCGTGGCGTCGCCGTGCCCCGAATGCGACAGCGTGTGGATGTGGGTATCGCAAGCGACGTAACCTTCGGTCGGCACTTCGCGACGCACGGTCAGAGTGCGGCGGAGCGTTTGTCCGGCGGCCAACTCAATCTCGATCGACGCCAGCGAATACTCAAACCCACGGCCAGCGTAAAGCGTGTACTTGCCCGGCGGCAGGCCGAAGCGTGCTGCGCCGGTCGAGGTGTAAACCACGCCCGGCCTTACTGCAAGGTGATCGTTGGATTGGGCGCCGACCGTTTGCAAGGCGCCACGAGCGTTAACCACCGTAAGGCGAGCTGGAAGCGGTTGTTGCGAATCGGCGTCGAGCACCTGCACTTCCACCGTCGCGGCGCCAAGTACATCGGCGCGCGGCTGCCGGTGCAGTACGATTTCCCCGACGCGCACGTCATCGGTAGCGCGGCGGTTCTCCTGTTCAATGCGCAAGGTATTGTCGCCTTCCCGCACGGCGTCCACCGGCAGCGCCAGATAAATGACCATGTCATTCTCGTCGCCCACAAGCCGGTTCAACTTCGTACCGTTAAGCGAAACCGACCAGTTCTGCTTGACGTCCTGCTGGCGCAGCTCCAACGTCCACTCACGGTCGTTCGCCGCCTCGGAGGTGAACGATAGCTCCAAGGCTGCGGCTTGCGGCGATTCGGGAAACTCACGCCACTCACGCGGGCCGTCGATCCGCAAATGCCGCAGTTCCGCCAAGAGGGTCTGGGGCGCCTCGGCCGCTGCGGGTGAAGCAAGCAGGCCCAGCAGAAGTAAGGCTGCAAGTGAGGAACGATTCACGGAGTAAAAATCCTTGAAGCGGCATCGCTAGCGCGACATAAGGGGCTGACTACAACACCGTTGATTATTTTCGCTCCTTCGGTCTGCGTCCATCTGCCAACGGGTTAACCAATCCGCAACACGCCCGCAAAGCAAAGCCCGAATACCCAACCGTACCGCGACCCGTGAAAGATGCTGCGCGATTAGCACTCCCCTTGCAGGTTCCCTTTCGCCCCGACGGCTTCGGCAAGCGTTGGCGGCGTCTTTGGGCCACCGTGAAGGTTGTTAGCGTCAGCCGGTTGAAAAGCGCCAAAAAGAGCCGGTACACCAGCCGAGAAATGGGCCAAGTGGGGCGTTGCTGGCAAAGCAAGCCCCAGACGCTCGCCCGCAGTGTTGGCGTCGATGCGCACCTCCACCTTTTGCACGAGCCAAGGCAGGTGAACCACCTCGGCCTGCTGTAACACTCCCGCTCGGTCGGGCGCGAAAAGTCGATAACGCTCCAGCAGCCAGGCCGAAAGCGACCCGGCAAGCGTCGCTCCTTCCGAACCGTGAGGAGCAAACGCGACCGCAAGATCCAGGCCCGCAGACGGTGTTCCCCTTGCTCGGAACTGAAATTGATTGTTCCGTCGCCGGTAGTGCATGGCCGCTTTTGTGTACGGCATAGGCGTAACTTGCCGCGCAATGTACATCGCCCATGTGTTATCGCCATGGACACTTAAGAAAGCGATTCCTGGCTGGCCGTGAAGATGGACATACGTGCGAACGTTCAGTTCGACTAGATCCGACAAACCCGGCAGGTACGGAAGCCGCCTGGGCCGGACACGCAAGCGAAACGCCACCAAGCTAACCCACGCCTGGCCTTCGTACGTATCGACTTCCAACGGCGGCGGCAGACGAGCTTGCACGGCGGCTGCGGGGACCGCCCAATGTAAAAACAGCACATCGCTCCAGTGCTGCGCCCAGGCCCACGCAAAATCGGCGTGCGCCGGAGAAATATGTTGATCTTGTGAGAAACCGAAAGTCATACACCCCCTCGCGGCGAGCGTTCGCAACGCAAACCGCAAGCCGTCGCCTTGAGATAACAGGCGTTTTTTCCCATGAGCACTTGGCCGTCCTAGGTTGCTTACTGAGTGTGGTACTTGGTCAATTCACAGTCCGGACGACCCGAAGCGACCATTTCGCTGGTAATGAGGGGGGCCTGCCTTCGAGGATTAGCGAGAATCCGGTTCAAAGACGATGTCGGTCGAAGCGCCAAAGCGGGCAGGCAGCGGCATGTTCGACCAAGCCGCTTCGCCTTCGCCCAAGCGGAATTGCCAACGACCTTGGAGCGACAATTCTCGACCGTCGGAAGTCAACGCCGGAACGCCCGTCAGCCCGCCGTCGCCGCCGTGATCCTCGACGCGCACCACCAGCAGGTTGGCGTCGTCGGGAATCAACACGTCCGACGGAATGGCGAAGGTGGTTTCGCCCGGCGAGGAGCGATCGGCGTCCCGTACTAAGCGATGCCCATTGATCCACGCGACCAGATCGTCATCCGCCGTGCGTAAGGTCAAACGGAGCGGCTTGTCGGTAATCCAGCTTTGCGGCAGACGCAGCACACAGCGATACCAGCCGACGCCGTTGTAGTCTTGGAGCACGTCCGCCAACGCCGCCTCCCATGAGGCAGGCACAGGAATGGGGCTCCAGTGTTGCTCGTACTGCTTGCGGTCCGAGGCCATGGCGATATCCGCTTCCACCGGCAAGCCCGCGGCCCAATGCACCCCATGAAGCAAAAGGCGAAGGAACGCCGGGTTCGCGAAGTCGTCGCGGTGCCCCAGCGAGGTATAGAACGAGCGGCCGCCATCGGCCCGTTGGAACGTCCAGGCGACCGGCTCGGCGGGGTATCCCTCAATGGCGCCTTCCAACAACACCGTTGTTCCCGGCTTCAGCGGCGAAGTCTTGTAAAGCGAACCACCCTGCGGGAACGGCTCGCGCGGGGCGTTGGTCAGAATCGGATGTTCTTCAACGCCGGGCGCCATGCGGATGGTGGACTTCAGGTTATTGCCGTAATGGTTCGTGTAGTTGCCGCCAAACACCTGCGCATCCCACTCGGGCCAAGCGACCGTACCTTGCGGCGGCTCCTGGCCGCGTAGCGAGAAGGCATGGCTCGCGGTACGAATACCGATCACAGGTTTGCCGGCGGCGACAAACCGTTTGACTACGGCCATCTGCTCGGGCGGTAGCACACGGCGGCGCACACTAAACAGAGCGACGTCCGCCTCATCAAGCACTTCCAGCCCTGGCAGCAGGTTGCGTTCCTCCTCACTGCCGAACACATAACTAACGCGGAAGTTCTTATCCAGATACTTCGCCACAAAAGGCGGCAAGGTTTCTTCGGTCCGATACTCGTCTTCCGCAATCACCACCGCCAAATGCGGCCGTCGATCGTGCTGGAAGCGAAACGGCTTCCCGCCCAGAAGTTGATCGCTCGTGACGGTCGGACAGACATACCTTTCAATGTGAGCGACGATCAAGTCGGTCCCGGTGAAATGGCTCACATAGGGCCAGCACTGGGGGTTGTACATGGTGTCGGTCATGTCGCGCATCAGGACCGTGTTCTTGCCGTTGCGAACCATTTGCCGCAGCCCGAACGGCCGGCCAAGCACACACATGTTGGTATGCACGCCGGTCAGAATGACATTCTTCACGCCGCGTGCTTCAAGGATGCTCCATACCTCGTCGCCACGATCGCTGATGTAATCTTGCTCGGGGTCGATCTCAATCAGGTCCGATTGCTTCTTCCACGGCATGGCGGGGTTGCGCCCCATCGCCTTGAGCTTCGCCGCCCATTGAGCGTGCTCCTCGGGATCGTCGTCTTCGCCCCCGTCCGACTGGTCGATCGGATAAACCGCCTTTTCCTCCGCCGGAATGCGTGAACACCACGACGCAATATCGGCTGGCATTTGCTTCGCCCGGGGCGTTTGAAGCGCCCGTTGCCGCGCGGGATGGTCTTCATACGTGGGCATGCAATCGCTAGGAGCATGAATGATGGTCACACCGCGGCGCCGGGCCTCTTGCACAACCTGGTTCAAACGTGGGGCGAACTCCTCCACGCGTCGCACGGCATTAAGGCAGTGGTGCAGATCCCACACATCGCACACAATCAATGCGGTTTCGCGCGGGTTCCAAGTTTCGACGCGCGTCAGTTGGTGGAACCGGCCGCTACCGGGGCGGGTTTCGGTCTGGTAGCGGAGGGTCCAAGTCAGATCTTCGGCCGAGGCGGTCATGGTCATCGCCAGGGCTCCCCCGATTGTTAAGAGGATGAAGCGTCGAAACACGATGGGTTTCTCCGAAGCAGGGTTATTCCGCATACTCGACCACAATCGAGCTAGCAACGCCTTGGCGTCCTGCAACATTGCCAGGACAGGCCATCAAACCATTCACGCCGGGGTGCAACTTCCAAAGAATCACCGCCTCCACCGGCGCCGGCGGCTGATTGGTGTGGCCAGGTAAGTATCCAATCCCGGCGTGCGGCTGTCGAGATGGACGCACATTTCGCCTGGCGTCGTGGTTGGCTCCAGAACAATGCGGGCTTGGTTCAAGCTCCACTCCCAATCCTGCTGGTGACGCTGGGCCGAAAGCGTCAACGTCTTTCCATGCGCGGCGCCAAGCAAGCACAAGAGCGAGTCGGTGCATCATGATGAACCGGCGCACAAGGGATTTGCAGCGTTCTTAAGATAAGAGATCGCTAACCCCAAAGCGACCGTTTTCGCAAGACGAGCGTTGAGAGGTTACGTTCCTGATCTCAGTCGGTTCCTGTAAAATGGCCCCAACGCTGTAATCCTTACCCGCGGCAAGTATTCCGGCAATTTCTCAGAGCGACGCATGGCGCCTTTAGACGACCTTGATTTGCACATTCAGGCGGCCCAAGAATGGAACGAGCGGAACGGGGGAGCCGACGGCGCTCGTATTGCCAACAGCCTGGCGAAGGGCCTTAGCACACTCCGCGATTTGTTGTGCTTGCGACTACGCGAGGACGTAGAGCAAAAATTTGGCCTGGACTCGACCAACCTACCTTTGTCGGCGTTAGAGGCCGAACAGCAATTAGAGCGAGAGATTGACCTCTATCAGGCGGCCGTGGCGGGCCTCCATGCGTGCGACCGGGGCTATGTATCGGCCGATCCGGCCTGGTGCGCCACGTGGATAGCGCGGCTACGGCGGCCCAACTTCCAACAGGAGCCAGGAGGGGAAGAACGGCTTTCGCAGTACTTGGGGATGTCACGGCAGGAACAGCGGCTGTACTTCGCCGATCTGCTTCTCAAGGTCACGCCCCAAGCAAAGCGAGCGCCGCTGGTGCTGTTTCGCCTGTTCCCCGCGGCGATTCGGGTCGTCACTTCCAAAGCATTCGGCGATGACCAAGGCGCCGCCGACGTGCGGACTCAGCAACGGGCGATCTTGCCCGCAATCGACGATTGCGCCCAATGCCACGCCGCGGTGCTTGACAACGGCGAAGTTTGCCCCACGTGCAGCAATCCCCTCTGGAACTACGACTACCTGACCACGGCCGATTGACGCTTACCGCCCTTCACGGCGCACCCGCTTTGCGGTTGGAACAATCGTCGGGGCCAAGAGGCAATCGAAATGACGCCTCTGCGGTACTTCAGGCTCCCTTCTGCCGAATCTTCCTAGCCGGAGTGCTTTATTGCAATCCAAGATGGCGAACAAAGGATCGCCCACGCGTTAGCGCCGAGGCGGGCTCAAGGCCCTAGGCTCTCGGCGTTTCTGCGGCTTGGTAGTTTATCTCTGTGGCTACGCTTCCGCCGTTGCCAGGCGAGCGGGGTTCTGACCTAGAGTTGGTCGTAGACGTTGTCGAGGTTTTCCAAGAGGGCGCTGATGGAGCCGGTGCCGCTGTGAATACGGCGAATCGCGTCGGCCATCATCTTGCTGGTGTTGACGATGTGCAACTTCATGCGGTTGCGTTCGTTGAGGCGGAACGGAGAAACCGTGTCGGCCACCACGATGCGGGCGTCGATCTTTTCCAGGTTCTCGTTCGCCTCACCCGCAAAGAGGCCGTGGGTAGCGCAAATGGCGAACACCTCGCCGCCATGGCGTTCGACCGCTTCGCAGCCGCGGACAATCGTGCCGCCCGTGGAGATCATGTCGTCCAAGGCGATCACCAGGCGGTCTTTCACATCGCCGATGATCCGGCCCCCGTCGATCTTGCCGGTATGGGGGTCGCGAATCTTGTCGAGCACCGCCAGTTCGATCTCATACTCGCTCACGCCCAGCAGGTGCGCCAGCGTAGCGCGGAATTTATTAGCACGCTTGAGGCCGCCCGCGTCGGGCGAGAGCACCGCCAGCTTGCGGTGCATGCCGCGCAGCTCCTTGGCGCACCAAGCGGCGTGCAAGTTTTTGCATTCCAGGTTGTCGATGTTGGTCGTCATGGCGAAGGCGTTTTGCACCGCCGCCAGGTTGTGCACGTCCATGAACAAGAAGCGGTCCACCCCCACCGCTTCCAGCATCTTGGCGCAAATCTTGGTCGTTACCGGCGCGCGGCTCTTGTCCTTCTGGTCCTGCCGGGCGTAAGCCCAGTGCGGAATCACGGCCGTGATCGAGTGGGCGCTGGCCTGCCGCAGCGAGCCGCAGAAGATGGCCAGCTTCATGAACTTATCGTTAACACTGTCGC
>CAYWIS010000012.1:0-36842 GCA_964458385.1 uncultured Pirellulaceae bacterium | reverse complement strand
ATCACAAACACGTTGTGGCCGCGCACATTGCCCACGGTGCCATCGCAGCTTTTGACGTAGCACTCGCCGTCTTCAAAAGTAGTTTCGTAGTGGGGAACCAACTCCACGCCCAAGTGGCCGGCGACCTGCCTGGCGTATTCGGTCGACGCCGAAAGGCCAAACAATTTGAGCGGGTGACGATACCGCACCATGCAATCCTGAACCGCAGCCTCCAAGTCGGCGCGGCGGACAAAATCGGAAGTCATCGGTTGGAGCGACGGGAAGGTGAGGAAGTGGCCGCAGCCAAGTCGTTACGCGCGGCGCCAAGTCTCCGTGATAGCCGCAGATGGCGACCCACGGAAGGGGGCGCCCAAGGAATCTTCTTCGACCTTGGCCACGGCGCAAAGGGCGCCCGCCAGAACGCCGTGTTTACGACCAGAATAACACACGCCAGCCAAATTTCCCGCAAGGTCATCCACGAATCGCTTTTTCCCTTTTTCTACGGCAGGGGCGAGGGGTGTGTTACAATCCGTGAGTGCTGCCTCTTTCTTTTTGGATCGCACATGGCCCTGTTCTCGCGTCTTGCTGAGCGTGTGGTTGAGCCCGAGGTGATGGACGATCCGAATCTGCCCCCCGATCTCCATCGTCACGCCCTTCAGGGGCTGGCCCGGATCAATCGCCTAAGCGACAGCAGCCGGATTGTGTGGGCGCCGCTGGCCAAGCTGGCCGCAACGCTGGGCGTGCAACGATTGCGGGTGCTCGACATCGCCACGGGCAGCGGTGACGTGCCGCTGGCGCTGCTGCGCCGCGCACGGCGACGCGGGTTGACGCTGGACGTGCTGGGCGTCGATGTCAGTCCCACGGCCGTGGAATTCGCCCAAAACCGAGCCGCCGCACAAGGTGTTGCTGAGCATGTGCGGTTTGAGACGCGCGATGTGTTCGGCGAGCCGTTGCCGGAAGGGTACGATGTGGTGATGTGCTCCCTCTTTTTGCATCACTTAGCCCGCGACTCTGCAATCGAATTGCTTCGGAGTATGGCCCAAGCGGCGCGGTATCTGCTTGTGGTGAATGATCTAGAGCGTAGCCGCATGGGGCTGCTGGCGGCCGAGTCGGTATGCCGTTTGGCTACGACCTCGCGCGTGGTGCATATCGACGGGCCGCGCTCGGTCCGCGCAGCATTCACCGTGGCCGAGGCCGAAGCCCTCGCCCAGGAAGCGGGGCTTGTTGACGCTCGTATTGTGCGGCGCTGGCCGTTTCGTTACTTGCTGACATGGAACAAAACCTGAATGCGAAAGCCACAAGCCCAACCCAAATCAAAAGCGGGAAAACGCGCCCTGCAAGCGCCCATTAATACCGTATTGGTCGGTTTCGGGTTGGTTGCTTTCGTCCCTCAAGGGCCAATGATCGCTCAACGCTGGCCAGGAGCGTCTTGAACCATGGCTTCGCCCGCTTCCTTGCCCGCCACCTTGGATCTGTCGGCCGCCACGGCGCGGCAATGGGACGTGGCGGTGGTCGGCGCCGGACCGGCGGGAGCGCTGGCGGCGCGACAAGCAGCGTTGGCCGGCGCGGCCGTGGTGCTGATTGACAAGGCCAGCTTTCCCCGCGGGAAGGTATGCGGCTGCTGCGTCAATGGCGCCGCCTTGGGAGTATTGGAATCGGTGGGATTGGGCGACCTGCCGCGGCGTTTGGGCGCCCGGCCGCTTACACGCGTTCGCCGGGCGGTGTGGCGGTGTCGCGCGAGGCGTTAGACCAGGCTCTTGTCGAAGCGGCTCTGGCTGCCGGCGTGCACTTTCTCCCACACACCGAAGCGATGTTCGTGGCGACCGAGAAAACCACGCCCCCAGCGCCTTACCGCCTGCTCACGCTTCGCCAAGCGGCACAGCACGCCCAACTGGCCGCCGCCGTGGTACTGGCCGCCGATGGTCTAACAGGGCGCTTGTTGCACAGCGAGCCGGGAATGTCCATACGCGTTACCGACGATGCGCGGATGGGAGCCGGCGCCGTACTCCCGGCGGCGCCACCCGACTTTGAGGCTGGCGTGATCTACATGACATCTGGCCGCGGAGGGTATGTCGGCGTGGTGCAACTGGAAGACGGCCGGCTGGATGTAGCAGCGGCCCTCGACCGCGAGGCAGTGCGTCACTCGGGAGGACCTGGCCCCTTGGCCGCCGCAATTCTGCGTGACGGGGGCCTCTCTCCTCCGCTAGGATTAACAGACGCCGCTTGGCGCGGCACGCCGCCTCTGACGCGTCGTCCCGTGCGGCCGTTCGCCCACCGACTGTTGGCGGTAGGCGACGCCGCTGGATACATCGAACCTTTTACGGGCGAAGGCATCGGGTGGGCGTTGGCCGGAGGGGCCGCCGTCGCTCCGCTGGCCGTCGCCGCCGCAGAAAATTGGAGCGAAGCTCTGGGTCAGGCGTGGGAGCAGCGTTACCGGCGGATCATCGCGCGGCGTCAACTCGCTTGCCGATGGCTCAGCCGCTTGCTGCGACACCCGCCGGGATGCGCCGCGGCGGTGTTGGCGTTGCGGTTGGCGCCCCAACTGGCGTGGCCCGTGGTGCGCAGAATCAATCGTCCCTTCGAGAGATGAGATGCTGATACCAATGCGGACTAGGAAGTGAAGCAAGCCGCAGTTCCGCGAGCCGTTCCTTTAGGGCTTTTCGTATTTCCAAATTCACGTTCCGCATGGGAAAGGATGCGTGTGCATGATGACTGCTGTCCTGCGGGGAGTGGGAGTGGGAACGCCGCGGTATTCGATCTCGCAAACCGACGCCGTCGAGGTTGCCCGGTCGTTCGTCTATCAGAACGCACAAGCCGAGAAGGTCTTGCCGCTCTTGCACCGGCTTTCGCAAGTGCAGCGGCGCGGCAGCGTATTGCTGGAGCGTCCCGAGGGGGATGAACCGCGGTATTCGTTTTATTGGCCAGCGCGCAGCAGCGAGGACCGCGGCCCCACAACCGCCGCACGGTTGGAGCGATTTGCTCAAGAAGCGACGCCCCTGGCCATGGCCGCCTGTCGTCGCGCGTTGGACGAGGCCGCCGTTTCGGCGGACAAGATCACGCACTTGATTACCGTCTCTTGTACCGGCTTCTTCGCGCCGGGCGTGGAGTTTGCGCTGATCAATCAGTTGGATCTCTCGCCCGCAGTAGCCCGGGTTAATGTGGGATTTATGGGCTGTCACGGCGCACTCAATGCACTGCGAGCCGCGCAAGCGTTCCTTGCGGCCGAACCATCGGCCTGCGTGCTGGTGTGTTGTGTCGAGCTGTGCAGTTTGCATTACCAATATGGCTGGTCTCAGGAGCAAGTGGTGGCGAACACCTTGTTCGCCGACGGCGCCGCCGCTTGCGTGCTAGCCGCCGAAGACGAAGGGCGCCCCACAGCATGGCGACTGGCCGGTTGCGGGTCGCGTTTGCTTCCGGATTCCGAGCGCGAGATGACATGGCGAATTACCGACCACGGGTTCGCCATGACTCTTTCGCCCCGTGTGCCCGACTTAATCCGTTCGCGACTGCGCCCGTGGCTGGAGGAATGGCTAGATGAACATGACCTGCGGGTGGAGGACATCCAAAGCTGGGCGATTCATCCCGGCGGACCGCGGGTAGTGCAGGCGGTGCTGGAGTCGTTGGAATTGCCGCCCTCGGCAGCGGACGCCTCGGCCGCCGTGTTGGCCGAGTGCGGGAACATGTCGTCGGCCACGGTGCTGTTCGTGATTCGTCGCCTGCAACAGACGGGCGCCACCCCGCCTTGCGTAGCGCTGGCGTTCGGCCCTGGTTTGACCGCCGAAGCTGCGCTCTTCCGCTGATCGCCTCAAGACGTCATACGCCCGGCCGCGTTGCGAATGGCGTTAGCGTACTTCTTTTTTCTCGCAGCCTGATGGTTTTGCGACCGGGGGAGCCGCTCTACAATACGCAGACTTTGTCGGTCCTTGCTCTTAGCTGCGATCTTCGATGCCTATTGACTTGACCTGCCCACATTGCGGGGCCAAAAACCGTGTGCGCGATCACGACGCGGGAAAAACAGGGCCGTGCGCCGAGTGCGGTCAGACCATCGCCCTTCCCCACGAGTCGATGATCACGGTTCTTCCTCCCCGCACATCGCCCGTGACGATCGTTTTGGGGATTGCCGTGTCGGGGTTTCTGGCGTGCGGCGGCGTGGTAGCGGCGCTTCTGGTTCCTGCACTGCAGATGAAGTACGACATCGCCGGGGTTGATGTGTGCCAAAACCACTTACAGCGCATCGCCCATGCGCTGCAAACTTATCATTACGCGTACGGGACGTTTCCTGCGCCGTATCTTGCCGACGAGAAGGGGCAACCCTTGCATAGCTGGCGGGTGGCGATCCTGCCCTTTTTGGAACTAGAAGCGATCTACCGGCAATACCGTTTTGACGAGCCGTGGGACGGCCCCCACAACCGCCAGCTAGCGGCCAAGTATCCGACGTTGCCCCTGTATCGCTGCCCCGAAGATACGCAAAGCAACCCCAGCGCCCCTAGCTACATGGTAGTGGTAGCGCCCGACGGCGTCTTTGAAGCGGGGCGTTGGAACTCACACGACGACATTGCCGACGATCCATCAAACACAATCGTGGTAGTCGAGGTGGTCGGCGCCGCGTCGCACTGGATGGCGCCCGTAGACCTCGACGAGAAGGCGCTAGAGCAACAGATCAACGCCGCCCGCGACGGCACAGGCATTGCCAGTAATCATGCACGCGGGGTGAATGTGGCCTTTGCCGATGGCTCGGTCCGCACACTCACTAGCGAAACCGATCTGCAGACACTGCGTCGCTTGATTACCAAAAGCGACGGCGAACCGGTCAACCTCCCTTAGTTCTTAAAGCACTTGCCCCTTGGTCACGTCGTTGAGAGCGAGCGTGCATTCTCGGCGATCCACCTGCTACGTTCGGCGCCGCAGTCATTGCAAATCAAGAGACTTGCGTGGAAGCGGCGCCAACCATGAATTGCTTCGTGATGGTGGTTCTCTTGCGCAAGGCGCGGCGGGAAATCGGGGTGGCCAAATTTTGCTAGTGATCTAAAATTCTCCAGCAAGAGAAGCGCCAAAGCATTGTTTGGCGCCCGGTTTGCGTTCTCCGAGGAACGGGCGGTCGAGGACTGCCAATTCTGCGGTAAGGAATCTCCGAGAAACCATGCCTATTGTTGATTTTGGACTACTGCTGTTTATCGCTCCGGCTCTGATCCTGTCGTTCATCGCACAGATTTGGATCAAGGCGGCGTACGCCCGCGGCAGTCAAGTTCCTGCGCGGATGAGCGGCTATGCCGCCGCGCGCAAGATGCTCGACGCGGCCGGGTTGCACCATGTGGGCATTGAAGAAACTCCCGGCCATCTGAGCGACCATTATGACCCGCGTGACAAGGTGTTGCGTCTGAGTCCCGAGGTTTATCACAACCGCTCGCTGGCGTCGGTGGGCATCGCCGCGCACGAGGCGGGCCACGCCCTGCAAGACGCCAAGAACTACCTGCCGTTGGTGGTGCGCAACTTGGCGGTGCCGGCAGCCAGTTTCGGCAGCAACATGGGCATGATCCTCTTGGTGTTGGGGCTGATTTTCAGCATCCAGTGGTTGATGCTGGTAGGGATCGTCTTGTTCTCGGCTGTGGTGTTCTTCCAGGTGGTGAATTTGCCGGTCGAATTCAACGCCAGCACTCGCGCTAAGACGCAGTTAGTCGAGCTGGGAATTGTTGATCCCCAAGAGATGTCTTATGTACGCAGCGTGCTGACCGCAGCGGCGCTCACCTATGTGGCCGCCACGCTCCAAGCTATTCTCACGCTCCTGTACTACGTGATGCACTTCAACAACCGCCGCGATTAACCTTCGGTGCGGTAGGGCCGGCGCGCCTGTCCATTCATCAGGCTCCAATTGGCGATTCAGGGGCGTCGGCAGTTGCGAAGACAGCCAGCCTCGCGGCTGGGCCCGAAGCCAGCCGCGAGCAAAGCAGGCAGCCTTTGCAAATTAGCTCAACTTTTTCGCTTTTGCGGCCGATAGCACTTCCGGCAGGGGGTGTCTTTCTGGCGGTCGTTCCATGAAGCGTTGTTTGTCGCTGCTGACGCCGCTCGCTTTGGGCGTACTCGGCGGACTAGCCGGATGCGCTCCGTGGGGCGAGACGTGCGCACTGTTCGCGCCCTCGGCGAACGTGACTGCAGCGCCACACCCACGATTTCACCCGGTTCCAACGCGACCGGTGTTTGAGAACCGCGCGTTCCCTCCCATTGCAGCGGCCGAACCGCCAGCGGAACCTTTGGAATGGCCGCCGGTGGTGATCCCAGAAAAACCAGACGACGAACCGGCGCTGCTTCCCGAATTGCCGCCCCCTACAAGTCGCCGTCTTCAAGGCGATTCTTTCTTTGACTCCTACTAACTTCCGCCCAACGTCGATTCTGTGGCGAGGCACTGGCGCACGTGAAATTCGGGCCAGGCTGCTCGTGCGCCTTGATTGAGCGCCGCTTTCCCGACAAGATAGGTCGCATCTCGTTTGACCTTTGTTGGGGGGTTAGCCTCGCGATGCGACTCATTGTTTCCTCTGTAGTGACCGTCTGGCTGTTGATGTTTTCCTGCGTTGCTTGGGCCGCCGAGCCCGAGCAAGACTCGCTGGACCGTGACTACTCCCAAGAGTTGCCGCGCATCAAACCGCTGTCGCCCGACCAGGCCGGCCAAACATTCCAAACAGCTCCCGGCTTTCGTGTGGAGTTAGTCGCCGCTGAACCGCTTGTCGTCGACCCGGTAGCCATGACTTTTGACGAACAAGGCCGGCTGTTCGTCATTGAGATGCGCGATTACTCGGAGCAGGATCGCGAGCACCTGGGCCGTGTGCGTTTGCTGGAAGATCGCGACGGCGACGGCCGCTACGACCATAGCGCCATCTACGCCGAAGGATTGTCCTGGCCAACCGCGATTATCTGTTGGGATGGCGGAGTCTACGTGGGCGCCGCGCCCGACATCTACTACTTCAAAGACACCGACGGCGACGGCCGAGCCGATGTGCGGCGCGTCGTCTACACGGGGTTTGGCCGCAGCAACGTACAAGGACTACTCAACACGTTCCAATGGGGATTGGACAACCGCATCCACGGCGCCACGAGCAGCAGCGGCGCCAGCGTCGTTCCTGGCGACGATCCGCAAGCCCAGCCGCTCGTGCTACGTGGACGCGACTTCGCCTTCGACCCGCGCACCGGCAAGATTGAAGCCACCAGCGGCGGCGCCCAGCATGGCATGAGCTTCAACAACTGGGGCGACAAGTTCGTCTGCTCCAATAGCGACCACATTCAAGCGGTGATGTTCGAAGACCGCTATGTGGCGCGCAACCCGTACCTTGCCGCGCCGTCGCCGCGGGTAAGCATCGCCGCCGATGGCCCGCAGGCCGACGTGTTCCGCGCCAGCCCCGTTGAACCCTGGCGGATCGTTCGCACCCGTCTCCGTGCGCAGGGCATTGTGCCCGGAATTGTTGAAGGGGGCGGCAAGCCTGCAGGCTATTTCACAAGCGCCACCGGCGTGACCATCTACCGTGGCGACGCCTGGCCCCGCTCGTATGTCGGCTGGGCCGTGGTGGGCGATGTAGGCAGCAACCTGGTGCATCGCAAGCAACTCGAACAGACGGGGCTTGAATTCATCGCCCGCCGTGTCGACCAAGAAACCGAGTTTGTTCGTTCGACCGATATTTGGTTCCGCCCGGTACAGTTCGCCAACGCTCCCGATGGAACGCTCTATGTGGTCGACATGTACCGCGAGGTGATTGAGCATCCCCACAGCCTGCCGCCAATCATCAAGAAGCATCTCGACCTGACCAGCGGTCGCGATCGTGGCCGGATCTATCGGATCGTCTACGATGGCGCTCCCACTTCGCCGGCGTCGGCATCACTGGCCAACGCCGATACGGCCACTCTGGTCGCCGCGCTCGATCGTCCCAATGGCTGGCGGCGCGACACCGCCGCGCGGCTACTTTACGAACGGCAAGATCGTTCGGCGATTCCACACCTGGAGCAGCTGGCCCGTACAGGTTCGCCCGAGGGTCGCCTCCACGCCCTTTACGCCTTAGCGGGGCTCGAGGCGCTTACCGCCGAGACCACGCTGGCCGCCTTAGACGACGAGCATCCACACGTCCGACGACATGCGGTGCGGCTCGCCGAGCGCAGCGCCGATGCGCCGGCGGTGCGAGAAAAGCTTTACGCGTTGGTGGATGATCCCGAGGTGCGCGTCGTCTATCAATTGGCGTTCTCGCTCGGCGAGTTGAGCGGCCCCCGGCGTAACGAAGCGCTGGCGGCGATCGTGCGGCGTTATCCCGACAATCGCTGGATGCGTCTTGCGGTCCAAAGCTCCTTGGTCGAAGGCGCAGGCGAAGTTCTAGCCCTTCTGGCTGCTGACGCCAAGTTCGTCTCTACTTCCGCGGGGCGAAGCTGGCTGGAAGCGTTAGCGGTGCAGATCGGCAAACAGCAGCGTCCTGAGGATGTAGCGGCAGTGATTGACGTGCTGCAACGGTTCGCTCGCGATTCCGCGCACAAAGACATGCTGCGGACGATTGTGCAAGCCCTGGCGGCTCCGCCCGGAAGCCCCCTCGCAGCGCAATTGACCGCCGCCACCGGAGGCCAGTCGGAATCGGTACTGCGCGAGCTGTTCCAAACAGCGCTGACGGTGGCGACCGACGAACAAGCCGACGCGGCCAAGCGCAGCGAGGCAATCTATCGCCTGCGGTGGGGTTCATGGGAGAAAGCCCGTCCGGCGCTTGTGGCTCTTTTAGCGCCTACACAACCGGCGCCGGTTCAGACGGCCGCACTCGCAACGCTCGCTGCGTTTGACGATCCCGCGGTTGGCGCGCTGCTGGTGGATCAGTGGCCGCGGCTGAGTCCGAGCTTGCGCACCCAGGCAGCCGAGATTCTTTTCTCGCGCGAGGCGTGGGTTCCCGCCCTGCTGACCGCGGTTGAACAAGGCCGCATCGCGCCGGGAGATCTCCAACCTGGCCGACTACCCCTTTTGGCCTCGCACCGCGACGCGAAGATCGCCGCCCTGGCGCGGCGCATCATGGAGCAGACGAAAGCTAGCTCACGGGGCGAGGTGCTAGAGAAGTACCGAGCGGCTCTCGCTATGCAGGGCGATCCCACGCGCGGCAAAGCAGCCTTCGTCAAACATTGCTCCAAGTGCCACCGGCTGGAAGGGCAAGGCTACGAAATCGGCCCCAATCTGGCCGCCATGCAAAACCGGGGGCCAGAAGCAATTTTGACCAACGTGCTTGACCCCAACCGTGAGGTTAACCCGCAGTACGTTAACTACGTGGTCGTCACGCAGGACGGGCGTTCGTTTTCGGGAGCCATCGCCGCCGAGACAGCCACCAGCTTGACCCTCCGCCGCGCCGAGGATGCCCAAGACACCGTACTCCGGATCGACATTGAAGAACTGCGTAGCACGGGGCAATCGCTCATGCCCGAAGGTCTGGAGCAAGAAATCGACGTTCCCACCATGGCCGACGTAATCGCCTACTTGCTGTCGGTCAAGTAAGGTCGGCGGCCCCAGATGAAAGCAAAGACAAAGACCGCGCCAACCTTGAAGATGCGGTGTTCTCAGACCATGACTTTTCGTCTTTTGCGTTGAGAGTTTTCGCCCTTATTTGATCGTCGCGAGAAAGCGCAGCAGGCGGGCTTCCAACATTGCGAAGTCTGCACCGAACTCGGCAATGAAATCTTGCTTGCGCTGGGTGGCGGTGTAATCGGCCAAGAGCGGACGAGCGGCGGTCTGGGTGAGATAACGGGCGTACTGCTTTGGGTGCTGCTCGGAAAGATAGAACGTCAATGCCCAGGCGTGGGCGTAAGCAGCGTCAGGATTCACCTGAAACAACCGATCCGACTCAATCAACTCGGCCAGGATTTGTCCCGTCTGGCGCGGCGCGGCGTAGCTCCGGAACGAAGCGAGTCGGCCGCGGTTCACTCGACTTTCCAGCGACGTGTGCCGGCGCGTATCGTACACGCCCGGCGCTTCGAACATGGTCGCCAAGCCTTCCACCGCCCACGCCGGCGGCGCGCCGAAGCGTTGGTGAATGCCGGTGTTGAATGCTGTCTGGTGCGTGGCCTCGTGAATGATGGTGGCGGCGTTGTCGGTCCAGGCAAATTCGCCTCCCTCGGCCGTCAAATCGTACAACAGAATGCGGTTCGACCGACGCGAGTAGTACCCCAACACACCTTCGGGCAATTGGCCGCCGTGCCGCGCGGCGTAGGCGTGAAACTCGCTCTTGGTCGGAAACACCACCGCCGCCAGCGGGAAGCGTGGAGTTTGTAAACGAAACCCACGTACGGCAAAGTATTGAACGAAGTTGCGATACAACTCTTCGAACCGGTTCGCCCATTGGCTGCCTTGGCCGGCAGGATGAACCACCAGGTAATTGCCTGTTCCGGTCACTTCGTAGCCGCGACCGAACTCGCCGATGAGTAGCGCGCGCATCTCGCCTTGCGTTACCGGGCGGAACCCGTCGCTCAACTTACGATAGTCTTCGGCCTCTTCTGGACGGAAGCTCCACCAGACGCCATCCCGCCCCAGCAGATCGACCACCGTATTGGAAGACGCCAGGGGCGTCCCCTGCACGCGCCGCCCGTGCAGCAGCAACTCCAAGGTCCACTCGCCTCCTCCCGCAGGCAATGG
This sequence comes from uncultured Pirellulaceae bacterium, assembly GCA_964458385.1. Taxonomy (GTDB): domain Bacteria; phylum Planctomycetota; class Planctomycetia; order Pirellulales; family Pirellulaceae; genus JAHWKS01. Next base: position 26,233 of record CAYWIS010000012.1, on the reverse strand, counting down.
CAAAAACCACAAAAAGCCAATAACCGGCAAAACTAGCAAGACCTTGCGCATAACTTCTCCCAGGACACAAGAAGGCGTCCAAACGAAGTCTAGAGCGCAATTCCCCCACCACCGCAGAATGACCACAACACAAACAGGCGTCGACCTCCAATCGCCCACTCCCGATTCGGTTGATAGAGGTGAGGCGGTTGTTGAGGCAAAGGATTGGGAGCGCAGTTATTGAGCGAGCGGTTTTGCGGGGCGCCAGTCGACCAGATGCATTTCCACCGAGCGGCGGCCGCGGAAGGTATTGATCACGGGGCGGTAAGCGATATCGAGAAGCCCAGCGTGGGCGGTCAGAGCGTCGGCGGCTTCGCCGAGGTTGAATCCTACGGCTCGGATCGTCACATTGTGCTGCCGTAGCTTAAGCGACAAATGACGCTCGCCGCCGCCGATGCGACGCGGCGGTTCGACCAGCTCCACCCCCGAGGCGCATAAAACGGGGCGAGGGTTGCCGTGACCGAACGGCGCCATGCGCTCGATTTGCTCGACGACCGAAAGCGTCAGTTGGCTGAGCGGCGCTTCGGCGTCGATCACCAGTTCGGCCAAGCGATGATCTGTTGGCGCCTCACTGCTCACATACTCGCAGAACGCAGCCCGAAAGGCGGGAATCTGCGACTCGTCAATCTTCAGTCCGGCCGCCGCCGCGTGTCCGCCATGCGACACCAGGTGCGCCGTGCAAGCCATGAGCGCCTCGTGCAAGTTACACGCGCCCGCCGAACGCGCCGACCCAAGACCCGGCTTCACTCCAAGCGGATCAAGCGAGATCAGCACCACGGGGCGGTTATACTTCTCGGCCAGGCGGCCGGCAACGATCCCAATGACGCCTGCGTGCCAGCCGCGGTCAGCCAACACCAGCGCAGGATCGTTCTCCAGATCAAACTCTTCTTTCGCCTGTTTGCTGGCCGCCAGTTGAATCTTGCGCTCCAGCGACGCGCGGTCCTCGTTCAATTGGTGGATGTAACGGGCTAGCGAGTCGGCGCGGTCGGGGTCGTCGGTGGTTAGCAGGTCGATCCCCAGTTGAGCTTGTCCCAAGCGGCCGGCGGCGTTCAACCGCGGGGCCAAGGTAAAGGCGATGTCTTCGGCCTCCAACGTTGGCTTCTGGTCAAGCTCCGTGATCTGCATGAGCCGCGCCAGCCCGAGCGGCGGCTGATCCTTCAGGCTGTGCAAGCCGTGGCGCACCAAAATGCGGTTTTCATCCAGCAAGGGGACCACATCGGCCACCGCCCCCAGCGACGCCAGCCCAATGGCGGTCAGCAGAAAGCTGCGCATCTCGGGGCTAACCTTTTTGGCATTGCTGGCGCGTTGGCATAGGGCCCAAGCTAACTTGAAGGCCACCCCCGCGCCGCACAATCCAGCGAAGGGATAGTTCCCGCCAGGAAGCGCTGGATGCACAATGGCTGAAGCTTCGGGCAAGCGGTCGGCCAAGGCGTGGTGATCGGTAATGATCAACTCCAGGCCCAGGCGGCGGGCGGCTTCGGCCTCGGCGATACTGGCGATGCCGCAATCGACCGTCACCACCACTTCGGCTCCCCGCGCCGCCAAGTTCGTTAGCGCTTCTTCGCTCAGCCCGTAGCCATCTTCCAAACGATTGGGAACGTGGTAATGAACATCGGCGCCGAATAGGCGCAAGGCGCGGACCAGAATTGCGGCGGCGGTCATGCCATCGGCGTCGTAGTCGCCGTAAACGTAGATGCGCCGTCCTCCACGCACCGCCGCATCCAGGCGGTCCACCGCCTGAACCACGCCGGGTAATTGCTCTGGATCACGCAGGCCGGTGAGCTTCGCTTCGAGAAAGGTGCGGGCGCTTTCCGCGTCGTACACTCCTCGGGCCACGAGAAGCTGGGCCAACACAGGGGGCAGACCCGATGACCGTTCCAGGGAAAGGATCCGAGCGGCGTCATGCGGTTGGATGCGCCAACGTTTTTGCATCCCGCGTCCTAGGGTCTGCGAAACCAAGAGAACTCAACGGACCTACCGCAATCCAACAAGCGCGCGCAGGCTCACACCTCGCCGACATGTAGAACACACGGCGTAAGGCGGATTGGGGACGGATAAGAAACCCGTCCGCGTAACAAAGAGCGACTCGGCCTACTTCTTCTTCTCAACGTGAACCGTGTGGCGACGCAGACGCGGGCAGTACTTCTTGAGGCGCAGCTTCTCACCGCCAGGCTTGCGTCGCAGCACGTAGTTGTAATCGCCGGTTTCCTCGCACACGAGGAACACCACTTCAACCTTCTTCTTTCCGCCCTTCGCCATAATGGGTGCTCCCTGGATTCTTCCTGAAAATCGGCATTGTACAAAATTTCGCCCAAGATTGGCCAGGGGCGTTTCCTGGGCGTTCGCCGCAATTGCCGCGGGACGGCGAGTAGTTAACTCGGCGTCAATCGCTGGTGCGTTTAACGAATTCTGCAGGCGTTATCCCCGCCCTTTCTCCTAGGCATACCCAGCCCCAACTAGGTGTTCACTCGCCTTTACTTCACCTGCCCTGCTGTTGAAAGCGGCCCGAGAATCGTGCGGAACAGAAATAAAATAGGCGAACCAGGTAGAACAGGAATCGCAAGCCCCCTCACCACGCCTCACCCTGCCTGCTTGCCGTTCCTCGAAAGCTCCCGGCCAACGTGGCGGAGCTTCCGCCCTGCCCGTTGGCGTCGTTGCAGGGGGCGAACTTGGTCATGGAATCGCCAGCTGTGACGAAATCGATGGAATAAATCTTCGCCAATGTCTCGAAGTGGGGAGCGTGGGCCTACTACCGATGTGCAGATTAAGCCGACAAGGCGGGCGACGCAGGAGGCTTTCACTCCCGCCTGTTTAATCGTCCCGAGCGGGCCTTCGCCCGCGGACGAGTCAGGCGAGCGGTTGCTTTTTTAGTTGTATTTTCACTAAAATAGGCTAACCTAAACTCTTGCAAAGAGCGAGTTTCGGTCATATTCTCCTGTCTTTGACGATCCTTATCCTCTCCCACCTACGGATCGAGGGAGCGCAGCGCAATGGCTACCAACCCTTCTCCCACTATCCCTCAGGCGAAGCCCGCGCCCGGACAACCCGGCGGCAACGGGCGGCCGCATCCGCAAAACGCGGCCTCGGTAGCGACCGCTACGCCGGTTGAGCCCGAGAATAGCCAAGAGGAAGCGGAAGAAGAATTTCACCCAGGGAATCGCCGCTTCATGGTGCTCATGGCGGTGCCAAGCTGGTTGGTCAGCATGGTGTTTCACATCATTGTGCTGATGCTGATGGCCCTCATGACGCTCCCTACCAAGCAAGAACAAGCGCCGCGCACTTTGGAGATTGGCCAGAACGAGGCCGTCGACGAACTGGAGGAAACGTTCGACGATCCGCTCGAAATTCCCGACATTACCGATACCCCCGTGACGACCGACATCGCCGCGGTGGCCATGCCCACAGCCGAACTCCCCACTACCCCCGTCGAAACGCTCGCGCCAGCAGCCGATCTCGACGCGGCGGCGGTGGCGATCGAACTCTCCGATTTCGGCGAGCAAACCGCTCCTAAGAACGATCTGATGGCCACCACGGGCGCTCTTGCGGGCAGCGGGTTCACGGGCCGCGGGCAGGCGAAGGCGGCCATGGTCGCGGCCGTGGGAGGCACCAAAGGAAGCGAAGAGGCGGTCGCCCGAGCGCTAAAGTGGCTTGCGGCCCATCAGTTGCCCAATGGGGCCTGGAGCTTTGACCATACGTTTGGTCCTGGCCCGCGACTTTCGCCCAATCCGGGCACACTCAAAGAAGGCTTTAATGGCGCCACGGCGATGGCCCTTTTGCCGTTTTTGGGCGCCGGCCACACCCATCGCGAAGGCCAATACAAGAAGGTTGTAGAGGCCGGCCTCTACTTTTTGGTGAATAACGCCAAGGTGCAAAATCGCGGTGGCCTGATGACCGCCAGCTATGAAGAGCCAGGCGGTTCGATGTACTCGCACGGCTTGGCTTCGATCGTTTTGACCGAAGCTTATGGCATGACTCAAGACCGGGCGCTCATGCAGCCCGCTCAACTGGCGATCAACCACATCGTGTACGCACAGGACCCGGTGGGGGGCGGTTGGCGCTACCAACCGCGGCAGCCTGGCGACACCTCGGTGGTGGGTTGGCAACTTATGGCCTTAAAAAGCGGACACATGGCCTATTTGCAAGTTCCCCCCAACACCATTCGCGGCGCCTCGAACTTTTTGGACATTGTTCAGTCCGATAGCGGCGCCAAGTACGGCTACACCGATCCTGGCGCAGGCCAAGCCACCACCGCCATCGGCTTGCTGTGCCGTATGTATCTTGGCTGGAAACGAGACAACCCGGCCTTGGAGCGCGGCGTAAAGTTCCTCAGCCAAGTTGGCCCGTCGATTAGCGAACGCGGCACGGGCAATATGTATTACAACTACTACGCCACGCAAGTCATGCGGCAGTATGGCGGCGATAAGGGCGATCCCCAGTGGGAATTGTGGGAAAAGTGGAACACCAAGATGCGCGACACGCTAGTCGCACTGCAAGCGAAAGAAGGCCCCGCTGCGGGAAGCTGGTTCCTTAATGGCGACCACGGCGCCGAACGCGGCGGCCGACTGTACTGCACCTCGATGGCGACGATGATCCTGGAGGTGTACTATCGCCATATGCCCATCTACCAGAAGGCCGCCACCGAGGAAGACTTCCCGCTGTAAAGCGGCCAACCAACGGTAAAAGCGAACATGCAAGATTTCAGGACGAGCCTTCGACGGCTCGTCCTTTTTCATTGGCCCTAGCCAATACCACGCCACCGCTTCGCCCACAAGCAACGGCTGGCCGTGGGTTCGCCTTTGCGTTACGCGCCGAGAGACGTATATTCGACGGCGTTCAACCTTTCTTCCCTCTTGCCGAGAAGGATCGCCGCATGGCCGAGTTGACGGGCCTGGATTTGAAGCAATTTATCCGTAACATTCCCGACTTCCCCAAGCCGGGAATTCTGTTCCGCGATATCACGCCGCTGTTGGCCAATCCGGCCGCGTTTCGCGAGTCGATTACGCAGTTGGCTTCGCCATTCCGAACGCGGGGGATCGACCATGTCGTGGCGGCCGAAGCGCGGGGCTTCATTTTTGCGGCTCCGCTGGCCCTTGAGCTCAACTGTGGATTCACTCCGATCCGCAAGCCGGGCAAGCTCCCCTTCGACACGCACGCCTTCCACTACGAATTGGAGTACGGGCAGGACACCCTAGAGATGCACGTGGACGGCGTGGGCCGCGGCCAGAAAGTGCTGGTGGTTGACGACCTCTTGGCTACCGGGGGTACGGTCGAAGCCTGTTGCCGCCTGGTGGAGAACTCCGGCGCCGAGGTGGTAGCGTGCGCGTTCCTGATCGAACTGGCCGATCTCCGTGGTCGAGAGCGGATTGCGCCCCGCGAAGTTGTGACGCTGATCTCGTATTAAGCGCATCGAGCCATAAGGAATTCCTTGGCGTCCTTTGCAAGTCGCCAACCAGACGCCTGCCATTCGGAAAGCCCTGTGCGGGCCGGACGGTCAACAAAAAAAGACGGGCCTTTCGGCCCGTCTGGCGTGAGGTTGGATTGTTACGCGCGAGCCTCGCGTCTTACGGTGAATCAGGGGTTTCCCGATAGCAGGATGCGACGCGCCTCGGCGGGCGCTGGTCGCCACGTAGCGTTCTGAAAGTCACACGTTAAACGAGGCTCTCTATCAGCCAAGGTGGCGTCACGGGTCTGGCACATCTCCTTTCTTCAAAAGAAGTGAGAAGGAACACCGCGCCGGACAAACTCGCCTCACGGGTTATCCGGGTAGGACGCATATCTCCAACCGAAACGCGCAACGAGCGCGCCGATGCCCAGGGAATTACGGCATCAACATCCAGTAATCGGTGGATGGGACAGCGTCGCCGCCAACGCCCGCCAACCAAATTGCCAGGGCCACCAAGGCGAACATCAGCACCAGGATCGTCGCCAGTACGAAGTAGTCAAAGTTCGTCGGCACGGGCTTTTCGGCTGCGGGGCGTCGTCGGGTTCGCACCTTCGGCGTAATCCACCGCGACTTGGTTTTCGTAGTCGCAGCCATAAAGCATCTCCTTTCTCACTTGCGGGAAAGCTTGAAGTCTGATTCCTAGATACGCGAATCCCGTGCCGGCAATCGAAATCAGCGTCACTGCGGCGAATGCCGCGATTTGCTTGAGAAACTGCGACATTTCGTCGCGTTCTTCGTCAGGAACCAAGCTCCTCTTGGCGTCCTAGCGCACGTGGGCGAGCGCTCGCTGTGCGACTTCGCGCGCAAGGCGCCAGAAGTGTGCGACAGGACGCCGCAGAGAAACCTTGCCGCCTGCCCCAATGACCAAAGAGCGGCAAATCGCACATGCAGGGAAAGAGGCCCCGCCTAGTTGGGCAGCGCACCAATGACCAAGGCAATCCCCAGGACGCAAATTTTTTAATTAACCGCGCTGACCGTTTGACATCGCTTAACTGTGTGGCACACTTGCGTACCTTACCCCTCCTTTACCACGGAAGAAGTCATGCCTGCACAATTGGCCCCCGCTTGCCATCTTAGCCAATCCCTACAAAGCAACTCTTCTCGAATTGTGGATGAAGCCCATCGGCGGCTGATAGAGAGCCCCTACTTCGCTCTGCGCAACTTGCGCTGCGATTATCGCGAAGGGGTGCTGACAGTTCGCGGCCGCGTTCCCACCTTTTACGCCCGGCAAGTCGCCTTGCAAACTTTGCGCAAGGTCGACGCGGTCGAGCAGTTGGTGGACCGGATCGAGGTGGAATAGAGGTACGGCGCTCCCAAGCGCGAAACCGCTCGCGCGGTTTCGCGCCTTATGCGTCGTATTTGCGGGTCGCGCCGGGGCCAGCAATGGCCCGTTTCTTATACGTCACACAGGGCCACCGCTTGTTTCAGGCCGGCCAGGGGATCGCGGGTAGGAATGAACTCTTGGCCCACGAACCCATCGTAGCCGACGTCTAGCAAGGCCCGCATGATCGGCGGATAGTTAATCTCCTGGGTGTCGTCCAGCTCGCCGCGGCCCGGATTGCCAGCCGTGTGAATGTGGCCCAGGTATTCTTTATGCTGCCGAATACGGCGGATCACATCGCCATCCATGATCTGCACGTGATAGATGTCGAACAGCAGCTTCAGGTTCGGCGAGCCGACGCGTTTGATGATGTCGATGCAATACTCGGTGTGATCGCCCTGGTAGCCCGGGTGCCCTTTCATGGGGTGCGAGTCGTCGCGAGTGTTGAGCATCTCCAGGCAGAGGGTAATGCCCTTCTTCTCGGCGTAACCGATCACCTCTTTGAAGCCCTGAACACAGTTATCGGCTCCCACGTCATCGGGAATGTCTTCGCGCATGCCGGTGAATGCGATCACCCGCTTGAAACCGTATTCGGCGCAGGCGTCGATGGCGTCGCGCGTCGCCTTGACGACCTGTTCGCGGTACTTGGGGTTGTTAAAGCCGCGCGGGAACCCTGTCTCGACCGATGCGATGGCGCACTCCATCCCGTTCTCTTTGAGGAGCGGGAAGTACTTGGGTGAGATCAATTCCACGCTCTTGCAGCCCAAGGTCTTGGCAATTTGGATGAGCTTGGGAGCGTCCCAATAAGGACTAAAGCACCAGTGCACCACCGACTGCTGGATGCGGCCGTTGGTGACGACCTTCTCGAGCGTCTCTTGGCTGGCGGCTTGCGGCTTGTCTTCCGCCGACAGACCGCGCGCCATCAAGGCGGCGCCTGCGGCCGCCGCAGCGCCAAGCACATGGCGGCGGGTAAGACGATCATGAGACGAAGCAGAGCTATTCTGCGGCATGACTGCGCCTTTGGTGAAAGGAAGGAAGTGGAATACGCCAAAAACGCATTGTACCCACAACCACCCACCGCAGGTGACTATCGAGGCCAAACCAAGATGGCGCACCCGTTCCATCCTCGGGTTGCGCTTCGTCTAGAAAAAGCGAACGCCCCCACCTCCACCTGCTCATCATACGGAGCGTCACCGATGCATGAGCCCCTAACAGCTTACCAGCCCCGCGTCTTGCAGCGGACACGTGGCGTGTCTCAAGCAGCGCGTCACGGGGCCTATCGGGGTGGAGGTTCTTCCTTAACAGGCTTTGTTTCGCCCGCGCCTTTTCCCGCTCGCGCCGGCGGCGAGCGGGACTGGGTCAAGGCGCGGGTGGACACGAGAACCCCTTACCGTAGAGCGTGGTTGAACAGAAGGCGGAATTCCCAGTCGTGGGTTTTGTCGCCTGAGGCAGGCAAACCGACGCCGGCGCTCAAAGTACCGCCTTGAAGGATGGCGGCCGCCCCGAGCACGACATCCAACCGCTGTACCGGGTCGGCGTTCTCGCCAATTTGCAGGCTGCCCAAGCGAATCGCTTCGATTTCCTCAATGCCTTGCGTGTAGTGGAGTTCAACCGTCGGTGCGAACGCCACCAAGTCCAGCGGTCCTCGCGGGCCGTTCGGCGCCCGATAGAGCCACAAGCCCAAGGCCCAGTCCAAGTACAGGCGGTCGTCATCGTACAAGTCGGGCGCTGTCACGAGGGCCGCCCCTGGAGTAAGCGTCGGATTGGCGCGAACGGAGTTACCGTTAACGTCGATATCGAGCTGCGCGAACATCTGCGTGAAGAACAGCGGAGCATCATACACGGCGCCTAAGAAGGGCAGGACGTGGACGCTCTCGTTCTCAACCTTTAAGAGCCGCGTACCGTCGGGCATGGTGATTGTGGTATCGTTGGCAGTGGGCAGCGCCACTTGCAAACCGCCCGAGAAAGCAAACTGGGGCGTGCGGATCATCAGAGCTTTGACCGCCAGCGAGACGTTGCCGAACTCGCTGTTGCCTTCATCCATCGGGTCGCCTGCGGCGATGCTCGAGTTGGCGGTCAGAGCGATCGGCAGACGCACTTCGAGCGAAGTCATACCGTTAAAGAACGTGCGCTCCAGACCCGGCGTAAAGCGATGGAAGACGAAACCGTCGGCGGTCAGGTCGTCGTACCCCAGTACGTCGTAATCAAGGAACACACGGGTTCGCGGCACGACGCTGCCGTTCTGCGAAATCTTGGTGCGCCCCGTCAGGCTGGTGCTGGTGGGATGCGGCACCACAAGCGAAACGGGGTCACGTGTGAGTTGATAAAAGTATTGCAGTTGGTAGCCGTTGAAGTTCGGATCGCCCGCCTCGGCCGCCGCAACGCTGCCGTCCACCTCGGGCAAGAGCACGCTGGGGTCGGCGCCAATGCTTTGCGACTGGAACAACACCGAGGTGTTGCTCACAAACACCGCCTGCCCGCGCACAAAGGTGATCGTCCCGGGCACGGGAGCATTGGCTCGCACACGCTGGGTGACGCCCGCCACTTCTGGCAAACCACGGAAGGTTCCGGGTTGCCCATCGCCGCTTTGGTCGATTGGCGGCGGAACCGAGGTAGCGCCCGCAATATTCGGCAACAGCGGGTTGGGCACCGGCGACTGGAACGAGAACACCACCGGCTGGTTGATGTTGGTGAACTGCGCCGTCGCGCCGGTATAGGTGGCGAAAATGGGAATCGGGGCGAAGCTGGTGATCTGCACCGGCGTAGCGAAAAACGCCTCGTGCGTGCCCATCATTGTCGGCACACCGTAGACGGGCCCGCAAAAGCCAGGATCGGCCGCCTGACTTCCGTTCAGGAACAAGCCGCCTAAGCCGCTGACAAGCAAGCCGTCACACTCGCAGCAATCCTGAGCCCGGACGGGCGACGAAAGCCCCAGCATTAATCCGATAAGCGCCAGAAGCGCCGGCCACGGACGCCGCTTCCAAGCGGTCGGCCTTGTAAGCTTGGTAAGTCGATTGTCTCCGGGCGCGCTGGCGGGGACTCCGCCTGACCGGTGGAAAAGCGAAGATCGTTTCTCAAACACTGGATACCCCCCCGAGTAACAGGCCCCAGCCGCGGGAATCGCCGTCGCGAAAAGCAGCAAGCGCAGGACGCGCACGCCGCGCGGTAAAGGCTACCGGTTTTGTCGGCAGGTTCGGCTGTGCGGCTTTAAGCGAATAAACGACCGACCGCCGGCTGGCCCGCGCCATGGGAAGAAGGGGCATTGCGCCGCGCATCGCTAGATGCTTCCCAGCGAAATTTGCAGAAAATCCTCAAGCGGCTTGCAATCTTTGGCGGCGTCGAAAGGGGCTACTCGGACGCCAAGCGCTGCTGGGCCATGGCGCAGTACGCGGCCACGCAGTCAATTCCCAGATACTTGCGTCCCAAGCGTTGAGCGACAACGGCCGTTGTGCCACTGCCAAGAAAGGGATCCAACACAAGGCCGCCCGGTGGACAGCCAGCCGCTAAGCAGGTTTCCACCAACTTCTCTGGAAAGACGGCGAAATGGGCCTGGCGAAACTTGGACAACGGGATCGACCACACCGTGCGTTTGTTGCGGCCTTGGGGATGAAAGGCTTGATCCCAGCGACCGTCGTGCAGGTTGATTGCGCCGCCGTTCTTGCCTGCCTCGGGAGTGCCGCCGCGGCGGAAGAAATGCTTACGGCCGCCCCGCATGCGGCTGTGCTCGCTAAAGGTAACGTGCGGCTCGCGGATTGCGTCGGCGTCGTAGTAATAGCGAGGCGACCGGACAAAAAAGAACACGTATTCGTGGTCCGCGGTGGGCCGGTTCTTCACGGCCGACGGCATGGCGTTCGGCTTATGCCAGATGATGTCGCGGCGGAGGGTCCAGCCGTCGTCCATCATCGCCAGCGCTACCCGCCAGGGCATCCCTAGAAGCTGTCCGTGCTGATACTTGTCGCCCAGCACCAGCCAGCACGTGCCGGTCGGCTTCAGCACGCGGCGGGCTTCGCGAAAGACCGCAGTCAGGCGCTCCACATACTCCTGCGGCGTCGCTTCCCGGCCGATCTCCCCTTCGCCGCGGTACTCCCGCTGGCTGAAGTACGGCGGGCTGGTGACGATGCAGTCCACCAGCGCATCGGGCAGCTTACGCAGCTCGGCCAGCGCTTCGCCGCAAAGGATGGTGTTTTCCAACGCTTCGGGGCGAGGAGCAGACATGGCTCGGAAACAAGACAGAGCGAAAACCGAAAGAAGAAGGCTAGCAGGGCAAAGCCCGCGAGGAGTGCGACAACGCCTTGCCGCACTCCACCTGGCGGCTCCTCACCCCTTGCGGCGTGCAACCTTTACATCTTCTCCACCACGCCGATCCCCAGCAGGTTAAGGCCTTGCTTGATCGTGCGAGCGGTCAGGTCGCACAACAGCAGGCGGCTGTTGCGAAGCTCGTCGGTCTCGGCCTTAAGCACCGGGCAGTTTTCGAAGAACGTGGAATAGGTTTTCGCCAGCTCATAAAGGTAGCTGGTGAGCAAGTTGGGGCGATAGTCCCTGACCACGTCGTCCAGCGTTTCTGAAAATCGCAAGAGCGAAACCGCCAGTTGCCGTTCGGCCGGGTGAGCAAACACAATCGGGGCGCCAGCCGTGCGTAGCGCTTCGATATTGATGTTTCCCCGGCGGAAGATGCTTCGCACGCGGGCGTAGGCGTATTGCAGGTAGGGCGCCGTGTTGCCGTCTAGGGCGCACATCTTGTCGAAACTGAACACATAATCGCTCGTGCGGTTCTGCGACAAGTCGGCGTACTTCAAGGCGCCGATGCCCACCACCTCGGCAATGTTGCGGCGCTCGTCGGGGCTAAGCTGCGGCTCGGGCTGAGCGTCGTCCACTTCGCTCACCACGCGCAAGGCGCGAGCCACCGCTTCGTCGAGCAGGCTTTCCAGCCCTACGGTGTCGCCGGCGCGGGTTTTGAACGGCTTGCCTCCTTCGCCCATCACGGTGCCAAAGCCGATATGCCGCAACTCAACGTCGCGATAGCCCCACATCCGCGCGACGGCGAACAGCTTCTCAAAGTGCTCACCCTGGCGATGATCGACGACGTACAAAATGGCGTCGGGACGCCAAGTCTCCATACGGTACTGAATGGTGGCCAAGTCGGTCGTAGCGTACAGATAGCCGCCATCGCTTTTGCGGATGATCATCGGAGCTTCAAATCCCTCGATGAACACGCACACCGCGCCTTCGCTCACCTGGGCAATGCCCTTGGCTTGCAAGTCGGCAACCACGGCGGCCAAGCGGTCGTGATAGAAACTCTCGCCCAGTTCGTAATCAAAGCGGACACCCAGCCGGTCATAAATCGGCCGCAAGGCCGACAAGCAGGCCGGCATAAACTCTCGCCACAGGCGGAGGTTCTCTTCATCGCCTTCGTGCAAACGCGCCGTCTCTTCCAACACCCGCCGTTCAAGCTGCGGATGCTTTTCGGCCAGGGCCGCCACTTCTGCATCGACATCGCCAGAAGCAGGCTTCTTTTGGAACTCAATGACTTGGTTCGCCAGCTTATACAGCCGGGCCAGTTCGGCCACTGGATCGCGTTGATAATGCTCCTTATCGAGAAAGTGCTTGTAGCCATAGATGATCATCCCGAACTGTTTGCCCCAGTCGCCCAGGTGGTTGTCGCCAATCACCCGATGCCCGAGGAACCCCAGCGTGCGGTAGATTGCATCGCCAATTACGGTGGAGCGGATATGCCCCACGTGCATCGGCTTGGCCACATTGGGCGCCGAGTAGTCGATCACAAAGGTGCGCGGAGTCGCCACCTTGGCTACCCCCAGGCGTTCATCGGGCGCCGTCTTGGCTAGCTGCTCGGCCAACCATTCGTCGCGCAAGCGCAGATTGATAAATCCTGGCCCAGCGATTTCGGGCGGCTGGAAAAGATCGCCTGTCTCGAGGTGATCCCCAATTTCTTTGGCCACATCGCGAGGAGGGCGGCCCAGGCGTTTCGCCAGCGGCATGGCGCAGTTAGCCTGGTAGTCGCCATGCTGCGGCTGGGCCGGGCGGATCATCTCCAGCAGGCTTTCGGGATCGTCCGTAAGGCGGGCCAACGCGGGAAGAAAACGCTGGCGAATTTCAGCCAGAAGATTCATTGTTCCAACACAAAACAAAAAAGGACGGCAAGAGACGCCAAACGTAGAGTGTGGCAGGAAGAGTCGCCCCAACGCAACCGGGGAAGAAGGTCAAAAGCTCCCCCACGGTGCATGCCCTTTAAGCCAGCGGTCTACGGAAGCCAATTGCTCCAAGGCCCAAGAAACGACGAAAGCGGAAATGAACTTCCGCACTCCTTACTTGGGGTGCGGCGAATTCATTGCCGCTTTCTTGGATATGGGCTGCTTGACCTTCGGCGCAGTCGCTTACAAATCGGTAGCGGTGCGCGGACCGATAACGCTCGACACGTCAACGCGGGCAGCCTGCCCCCACAGGTCTTCCAGGCGGTAGTAATCGCGGGTTTCCTGGTCAAACAGGTGGATCACGACGTTGCCGTAGTCGAGCAGAATCCAGCGGCTTTCGTCAAACCCTTCGCGCCCTAGCCGTCGGTCGTTCAGCTCGTCCTCGAGCACGTGATCAATTTCTTCGGCAATCGCGTGCAACTGGCGGCGACTGGTTCCTGTGGCCAGGACAAAGTAATCAAATTCGCTAGTCAACTCCCGCATGTCGAGCACCACAATATCGATTGCTCGGTTCTCGGCGGCGGTTCGGGCCGCCGCAAGGGCCAGTTCAAGACTACGTTCCGGATTGGTTCGAGAAGAGACGGAAGGACTGGCTATGGAAATGGCCACAGGACCTCCTTTCATGCTGCTGGAAAAACGCCAAACTAGTGTATTGTATGCAGGACAGACCCAAGTGTCACGGGTCAGGTTCGCCGAGGCGCGGCGGTTTCTTCTGCGTGGCAGAATACCGCGTCACCACCGTTTCTGCCAACACTAAGGCAAACCGTGTGCCGGGGGCTCCGTTGCCGAAGGCGCAAGGCCACAAGAAAGCAGGCGATGTTCTTCAGCTTTGACGGGGTTGATGGCGTCGGCAAATCGACGCAAGTGGCGCTCTTCGTTCAGTGGCTGCGCGACCAGGGACACTCTGTGGTCGCGTGTCGCGACCCCGGCAGCACCGCGCTGGGCGAAGCGGTACGTGGCATTCTTCTGGAACGCAACGAAATTCCCATCCATCGCCGCAGCGAGATGTTCCTCTACATGGCCGCCCGCGCGCAACTGGTGGAAGAGGTCATCCGGCCAGCGCTAGCTGCGGGATCCATTGTGGTTTCCGACCGCTTCCTCCTGGCGAACGTGGTCTATCAGGCCCATGCGGGCGGGTTGGACGTAGACGAGGTCTGGCGCGTGGGCGCTACGGCGGTAGCAGGCGTTATGCCCGACGTAACCGTGGTCTTGGATATGGATGTCGACGCCGCCGCAACCCGCCTTCAGCGCTCGCTCGACCGGATGGAGGCTCAAGGCCTAGAATACCTGCGCCGGGTGCGGCAAGGCTTTTTGACCGAGGCGCAAGCGCACCCCGATACGATTCGCGTGATTGACGCCGCCCGCGACATTGACGCCGTGCAAGCCGAGATTCGCGCTCTCGCCGCCCGTTATCTGGATGCCCCCGGCGAGCAGCCGGCGACCATCGACAAGTAGCGACTCTGCTTCCCCAACGAGATCTACTGCTTATGTCCTGGCAAGGGATTGAAGGTCACGATCTGCTGGTCGACCGTTTTCGCCGCAGTCTTGCGGCCGGACGGCTGCCCAGCACCTTTCTGTTCGTGGGGCCGGCCGGAGTTGGCAAGCGAACGTTCGCGTTGAAACTCGCGCAAACCCTGTTGTGCGAAACGAACCCGCCCGAGGCGATGGAGCCGTGCGGTGTATGCCCCGGCTGCAAACAGGTCGAGGCTGGCTCGCATCCCGACTTGGAAATGGTGGCGAAAGAGCCCGACAGCGCGGTTCTTAAGGTCGAGCAATTCATTGGCGACCGCGAACATCGCATGCAAGAAGGGCTGTTAGCCCGCATTGCGCTTCGGCCAACCCGCGGTCGACGCAAGGTGGCGATCATTGACGATGCGGATTTGCTCAACCAGGAAAGCGCCAATTGCCTGCTTAAGACCTTAGAGGAGCCGCCACTGGGATCGGTGCTGATCCTGATTGGCACGAGCGAGCAAAAGCAGCTTCCGACCATTCGCTCGCGATGTCAGATCGTGCGTTTTCAGCCGTTGCCCACCGAAACCGTCGCTCGCTTGCTCGTCGAGAAAGGCATTGTGGCCGACGCGTTTGAGGCCGAGCGTCTTGCGGCGCTCAGCGGCGGCGGGTTAAGCCAGGCCATGGCGTTGGCCGACCCCGAGTTGATGGAGTTTCGCCGGCATTTACTTTCCCACTTGGGGCGCCCCGGGTGGAATAGCGTTGCTCTGGCGAAGTCGATTTCGGCCTTCGTTGACGACGCAGGCAAAGACGCGCCGCCACGGCGAGAGCGATTGCGGCGCGTCATTGGATTTTGCGCCGACTTTTATCGCCAATTGATGATCCAGCTTAGCGGCGGCGAACCGACCGGCGACCCTTATTTGCGCGAGGCGGTCGCCTCGGCGGCTGCGACTTGGCCAGGCGATGCGACTTCGGCGGCCGACCGGTTGGAACGCTGCCTCGACGCCCTAGCGCACGTCGATGCGAACGTGCACCTGGTCACCACTACGGAAGCCTGGATCGACCATTTAGCCCACGCCCCCTAACGCCCTAGAAGGCGGTTGGGGCCGGCCGACAACCGTGCGCGGAAAACGCGCCCCTTGCGCTACTTCAAGGCTGGGTATAGGCGGCTCGCTCGGCTTCGAGCAAATGCGCGGGAATCTCCAGTGGTTGCCCGTGCTCGTCTTTGGCCACTTCGTAGAATCGCATCAGCCGAAGCAGTTGCACCAGATCGGCGGGCGCGAAGTTTTCTTTCCCCGGTATGCGCTCATCCAGGTGCGCAAAGAACAATTCCACTTCGGCCTGCAAGCGGTCGCCGATGTAGCTGACGCCTTCGGCGAACGCGCCCATATCGTCCACCCGCTTCAGCTCCATGCGGTAGGTAAGCGTATCGCCCGCGTAAGCGTACTCGTGAAAAACGGCCCGGGCCACTTTGGCCAGGACGATCCGCTCGCGGTACTGATTCAACTCACCCAGCAGCACCCCGGCGGTTTGCGCCATGCCTTCGATTACCAGCGTGTTGGGCAGCACCGACAGGCCCGACACGTAATCGAAGATGTGGTCCTCGCCGTTGGTGACATTTTTGACGGCCACGGCGTATTGGCCGCGCCGCACGTCCAGAAATCGGTCAATCCAACACCAGCGCATAATTCAGGCGAGGAAGGAAAGTACAGGCAATACAACGCCTAGGCGCTGCGATGGCGCGCCCTGGCCGGCCCCTCGCAAACGGTGCGAGAGCGATTGCGGCTGCAACTACGGAAACGCTCGCTGTGAGCGGGAATCCAACCGTTACTCGGCGCCGATCTTGGTCTCGACGTACCGACACAGGTCGTTGACCGTCAGTAGGTTGGCGAATTCCTGCACGGCCGGATTGGCTTCAAATTTCGAGAGGTCAGCAAAGGGCATACGCTTCTTCAACTCGGCAACGCCCTTTTCGGTGACCATGCCGTCCTTGACGTATTCCTCGTTGGTCAGAATGTCTTCGGGGAAGAGTTCCGAGCGAGGAATCTCAATGTTAAACGCTTTCTCCAGGCGGAAGACGATGTCAAGGAAGTCGATCGACTCGGCGCCCAGATCGCCCACCATGGTCGCATCGCGGGTCACTTCTTCTTCGTCGACTCCCAAAGCGTCCACTAGGGCCGCTTGAACCTTCGCGAATACTTCATCTTTTGTGATGGGCATGGACGCATCTCTCCAAATAAGAAAGTCTACCAAGCGCTGCGCCGGACGGGCGAGCGAGGGGCGCAGCCCCTGTTAGAATGTACGTTCTGGTCCGCGAGTTGCGCGTGCATGGCTTGCGCCGCCCGCTGGATTTCTCCGTTTGCCAACAGTCGCCGTTCTCACCCTGCCGAAGGCTCCGGGTGGTACAGCAGTTGAAACTCGTCGATCTGGCACCGCCGTATGTAGGGGTCCAACCCTGCCCGAGCGGGCTCCCGGTCGGCCAGGTTGAAGCGGTCCAGCACCAGACGCGCCATCACTGCCGTGCGGCCGTCGACGTCGCCTTGCGCTTTAAGCGACACCAGCGAACCGTCTTCCTTGATTATCTCGGAAGTGACCTTCAAAACCTGACCCGGTTCGACGAAGTCGCTGTATTTTACGTTTTTCGCCTCCTTTAACAGGACCACACTATGCGCGAAATCTTCCGATTTCCGCACTAGCCAAGCGCTTGCCTGATGGAGCGCTTCGAGCATCATAACCCCCGGCATGACGGGGAATTTCGGAAAGTGGTCCTTCAGGTACTCTTCAGCCAATGTGAGTGCTTTGACGGCCACAATTCGCCGACCCGGCTCAAGTTCAACAATCCGGTCGATTAACGAAAAACGCATAGCAGTGCGCGTGGCGCCGGGCTACGGCAACGAAGGAGGCAAAAAAGGACACTGGAAAGTAGGGTAGTATAACCTCGGCAAGTCACAGCGACAAACCCGCCTTGGCCAACTGGGCGGCAATTACCAGGGTCGTCGCTCGCCCCGCCTACCCAACCCCTACTTTCGCCAAGAACTGTCCCCCCGACAACACCCCCTGCGAGTTGTGGGCTCGTTCCGTCAGCGCCAACGCACTAGGGCGACTTTCCTTTCCCGGTTTGCCGTTGGGGCGTTCTCCGCCTTACCATGGCTTACGGGGGAGCAGCTTTTTCCCTTAACAACGAATGCTTGGGGGTGCGGGCGTTTGTCTTGAGGCCTGAACCCTGTTACATTTCCAAAGATGAAGAAAGGAATTGCCGTTTCGCCTGGCGTGGCGGTGGGGACGGCGTACTGTATCCACGAGATCTTCGTTAACCCCGACACCAAGCGCCTCGAAGACCGCGAGATCACCGCCGAGCTCGCGCAGTACGAGTATGCGCGCGACAAAACCACCGAAGACCTGCACGCCTTGCAGAAGAAGGTGGAGGCCCAGGTCGGCCACGAGCAGGCAGCCATCTTTGCCGTGCATGAGACGATTCTTCGCGACGCCCCCTTCACCAAGAAGGTTCGCGACTGGATCGTCAACGAGCGGATGACCGCCCAGGCCGCCTTACACCGGCTGATGGCGGAGTACACGCAGCTTTTCTCTCGCACCAAAGACGAGTATCTGCGTGACCGGCTGAACGACATCCGCGATGTGGTGGTGCGGATCAGCGCCCATCTTTCCGACGTGCTCAAGCCCGAGACGCACGTTCTGCCCGGCCCCTTGATCGTAGTGGCCGATGAGTTGCTCCCCTCGCACGTCGTAGCGTTGGGCGACGCAGACGTGCATGGGATTGTAACCCAGGCCGGCAGCCAGACGAGCCATGCGGCGATCATCGCGCGGAGCCGCGGCATTCCAGCCGTGTCGGGCGTCACGGGCATTTTGCGCCAAGTAAAGACAGGCGATACGATTATCGTCGACGGCCGCGAGGGGCATGTGATTATTAACCCCGACCCCGAAACGAAGGCGGCCTACCACAAGCTGGAGCGAGAGTTCGTCCACCTCAAGGATCAACTGGCCGAGAACCATGATCGGCCCGCAGTCACCGCCGACGGCGTGCCGATCCAACTACTGGCGAACATCAACGGCGTGGCCGACGCCCACACCGCCGAACGCATGGGGGCGACCGGCGTGGGGCTGTTCCGCACCGAGTACATGTATCTGACCCATCCCGATGTGCCGGATGAGGAAGAGCAGCTCGAAGTTTATTGCCGTGTGGTCGACGCCATGCCCGGCCGCGACATCGTGATCCGCACCCTGGACATCGGCGGCGATAAGACCATGGTCTACCTGGGGCGGAACGTGCGCGAGGCGAACCCGTTTATGGGTTGGCGGAGTATTCGGCTGTCGTTTGAGCACCCAGAGTTTTTCAATACGCAGATCCGCGCCATCCTGCGCACCGCCCACTACGCGCAGAGTAAAGGAAGCCGCGTGCGGATCTTGTTCCCCATGATCACCACGCTGGAGGAACTGCGCCGCCTGCGCGCCATCCTGCGCCGCGCCAGCCGGCAACTTGCCGAGCAAAAGAAGCCGTATGCCGACGTCCCCATGGGCATGATGCTCGAAGTGCCGGCCGCCGCGCTGACCATTCGGAGCATGCTCGATGCGTGTGATTTTGTCTCGGTCGGCTCGAACGATCTGGTCCAATACCTAATGGCCGCCGACCGCGACAACCCCAAGGTCAGCCACCTTTGCCAGCCGTTGGCGCCGGCGGTCCTACGGGTGCTAGCCGACGTGATTCGGGCCTGCAATGAGAAACAAAAGCCCGTCACCGTATGCGGCGAGATGGCCGGTCAGCCGCGCACCTTTGTGGTGCTGCTGGGCATGGGATTACGAAGCTTCAGCATGAGCCCCGCATTTATTCCCACCATTAAAGACCTGGCTGCGCACATAACCATTAAGCAAGCCGAACAACTGGTTCAGCGAGCCATGGAATTCAACACCTTGGCCAAGGTCAAACGCTACGTCGACGAAGAACTGCGCGCCCTGGCGCCCAATCTTTCGGTGCTCGACATTGCCTAAGGCCGCACCAGCGCGGAAATCTCGCCAAGCCTCGCCACGATAGGAGTTCGATGGAGCCGCGGATTAGCTTTATTACCTTGGGCGTAAAAGACCTGGAGCGGGCAGTGCGGTTCTACGAGCAAACCCTTGGATTGCCCCGCCTACCCACGCCGCCTACGGTAGCGTTCTTCGAAATGGGCAAGACCTGGCTTGCGCTTTACCCGCGCGAATCGCTTGCGGCCGATGCGGGCGTTCCCGCCGCGGGCAGCGGGTTTCCTCGGTTTGCGCTGGCTCACAATGTGAGCTCGCCCGAAGAAGTTGACCAACTGTTGGAAGTCGCCGCCCGCGGCGGTGGCCGCTTGGTCAAACCCGGACAGCACACCGACTGGGGCGGTTACGCCGGCTACTTCGCCGACCCCGACGGCTTTCTCTGGGAAGTAGCCTGGAACCCCAAGTTCCCGCACGTGTAACCCACCGCCGATTCGCGCAGCGGTAGTGGAACAGTCGCTCAAGAGCTTCAGAGTCAACACGCCACGCGTATTGCAAGTCGCCTCCCCGGTAGGTTCCAGAGGTGTTCGGTTTGGTTGTCCAACCTCTGGCGTTCCTCATCGGGCATCAGGCACGCGTTCGGCGCCGTCGCCGCACTAAGGACGCGAGGACAGCACGCCGCACGTTCTGCGATCTACGCTAGGGGTGGGTTACTCGATGATGCCGCGTTGTTGTAGTAGCTCCATGATGGCGTCGACGCACTTCTTGACCGACCATTCGTGGGTGGGAAGGACCAAGTCAGGTTGCAAGGGCGGTTCGTAAGGAGCGCTCACGCCGGGGAAGTTCTTTATCTGGCCGGAGTCCGCTTGGGGGTAATGGCCGTCGGCGTCGCGCTGTCGGCAAACTTCCACCGGGGCCGAAAGATGAACCACGAGGAACCGCTCAGGGCCGATCACCTCGCGGACTCGCTGGCGGACGGATTCTTCCGGGGCCACAAAGGCGGCCAGGCAGATCAAGCCGGCGTCGTTGATTAGTTTCGCCACTTCGGCGCTGCGCCGGAGGTTCTCGCTGCGTTCCTCTGCGGTAAAGCCCAAATCTTTGCTAATGCCCAAGCGCATGTTCTGACCATCCAGGACCGTGGCTGCGCGGCCCAAGTCGAACAGGCGGCGCTCCACGGCGTAGGCGATGGTCGTCTTGCCGGCGCCCGTCAGGCCGGTCAACAGAACCGTGGCGGGTTTCTGGCCGAAGCGGGCTTGCCGCTCTTGCGGCGTAACCTGGCTGATTTCCTGATGGAGGTCGCCTTCAGGTTCGGCGTCCCAGTGATCGCCCGGCCCGCCACTGCGGTCCATGATCATTCCCGCACCGACGGTGTTATTCGAGAGGCGGTCGATCATGATGAACGCCCCAGTCGCACGGTTGCGGCGGTAAGGATCAAAAGCGATTGGCTCGGTGAGCAGGAACTCGCAGCGGCCAATTTCGTTCAGCTTCAGTGTGGGGGCGTCCTGTCGGTGCAGCGTATTCACGTCGATCCGGTATCGGAGCGTCTGCACCGAACCGGTCACGGTTTTTGTTGTGTGCTTAATTAGGTACTGCTTGCCGGGCACCATCGGCTCTTCGGCCATCCAGACGACGGTGGCGTCAAACTTGCGGTCAAACAGGGGTTGGTTCCCCGGACGGCAGATCATGTCGCCGCGGCTAATGTCGATTTCGTGTTCCAGCGTCAGCGTGACCGCCTGCGGAGCAAAGGCCTCTTCTAGGTCGCCGTCAAACGTGACGATCTTCTTCACTCGGCTCGTTTTGCGCGAGGGGAACACCATCACCTCATCGCCGGGGCGGACAATGCCCGAGGCGATCGTGCCGCAAAAACCGCGGAAATCCAGGTGTGGCCGGTTCACATACTGCACCGGGAAGCGGAAGTCGTTCAGGTTGCGATCCGACGCAATGTGGACGTTCTCCAACAGGTACATGAGCGACTCGCCGCGATACCACGGCATTTTGTCGCTCTTCTCCACCACGTTTTCGCCCCGAAGGGCCGAAATGGGAATGAAGTGCAGGTCAGCAATGTCCAGCCTGGCGACAAAGTTCGTGTAGTCCTGCCGGATCTTTTCGAAAACTTCCTCGCTGTAATTGACCAAGTCCATCTTGTTGACCGCCACCACCACGTGCCGGATCCCCAAGAGCGACACAATAAAGCTGTGCCGCCGGGTTTGCTCCACCACGCCGTGCCGGGCGTCGACCAGAATGATCGCCAGGTCGCACGTCGAAGCCCCCGTGGCCATGTTCCGGGTGTACTGCTCGTGACCGGGCGTATCGGCAATGATGAACTTCCGCTTGGCCGTAGAGAAATAGCGGTAGGCTACGTCGATGGTAATGCCTTGCTCGCGCTCGGCCTTGAGGCCATCGGTGTAGAGCGCAGGGTCGAACTCGCCGCCGGTGGTGCCATGCGTGACGGAGTCCTTCATCAGGGCCTCCAGCGTGTCGATGGCGATCATCTTGGTGTCGTAAAACAGCCGCCCGATAAGCGTGCTCTTGCCGTCGTCCACGCTGCCGCAGGTAAGGAAGCGCAGCAACTCCTTGCGTTCATGCTGCGCGAGGTACTCGTCGATGTTGGTGACGATCAGTTCAGATTGGTGCGACATAGCCGATGTCGTTTGCAAATAAATTAAGTTTTGAACGCGATCACTCTTACGCCCTGCGTGTGGGGGCGCACGGGGTTATTCCATTTCGAAAATCAGGTCTTCGCCTTCGTAGAAACCTTCGCCGTCAACGTGGAGGAGGCCATCGCGGTTCATCATGAGCCAGACCACCACAGGGTCGATCTTGGTAAGGGTTTGCTCAACATCGCGGCCTTGCCACAAGATGCGTAGGGCCAACGTCGCGCGGGTCTGACGAAGCAGGTCCAGCACGTGCTGGGCGCGGGCGCCGCCGGTCAACTGCACGCCATCGAGCGTTTCGGCCAGTTCCTCGTCAAACAGCGCGTCGCCCGGCCGGTTGACGTCGATCTCGGCAAAACTTTCTCCGGCGTACCGTATTTCGCCCGAGTTTCCCTCATGCGGCAGCGAGTACGCCGGATCGAATTCCTGTAACCCCGCCGCAAGCTGCGCCAGCGAGAGGTCGTTTTCGTCGGTAAGGTAATAGCGGACGTAGAAGCTCATGGGAGCCTGCGGATTGCGGGTTATTGATTGCAGAAGACGGGACCAGGGCCAAGCGACAATCCGCAATCCCCAAACCCGCGGTCCGCAATTAGAAATAGCCTTCCTTCTTCTTCTCCTCCATGCTGCCAGCCTGATCGGTGTCAATCACGCGGTCCTTGCGCTCGCTCGTCTTCGTGGTCAGCATCTCTTGGATAATCTGGGGGAGCGTCGTGGCGGTTGACTCCACGGCGCCTGTCAGCGGGTAACAGCCTAGCGTGCGGAAGCGGACCATTTTCATTTCAGGTTTCTCGCCCGGCTCCAGCGGCAATCGGTCGTCGTCGACCATAATCATCACGCCGTCGCGGTACACCACAGGCCGCTCTGCGGAGTAGTACAGCGGCACAATCGGGATTTTCTCCAGGTGGATGTACTGCCACACGTCCAACTCGGTCCAGTTGGAGAGCGGGAAGACGCGGATGCTTTCGCCCTTGTTGATTCGAGCGTTGTACAGGTTCCACAACTCAGGGCGTTGGTTCTTGGGGTCCCAGCGGTGGAACTTGTCGCGGAACGAGAACACCCGCTCTTTGGCTCGCGATTTTTCCTCATCGCGCCGGGCACCGCCAAAGGCTGCGTCGAACTTGTACTTATTGAGGGCCTGCTTGAGCGCCTCGGTCTTCATAATGTCGGTGTACTTCTTGCTGCCGTGATCAAATGGATTGATGCCGGCTTTGACCGCTTCCTCGTTGATGTGCACCAGTACATCGAGGCCAAGGTTCTTGCGGGCATAGTTCTCGCGGAACTCGATCATCTCGCGGAACTTGTAGGTTGTGTCCACGTGCAGCAACGGAAACGGCGGCTTGGCGGGATAAAATGCCTTAAGAGCCAGGTGGACCATCACCGACGAATCCTTGCCGATCGAGTACAGCATGACCGGATTCTCAAACTCGGCCACCACCTCGCGAATGATGTGGATGCTCTCGGCTTCCAGTTGTTTCAGATGCGTCAGGGTATAAGCAGACATGCAGCGATCCGCAGGGGAGATGCGTTCTCGCAGAACCGGTTTCCTGCCCGGTTCGTCTTGAGGGGAACGCAAATAGGCTTCCGTTATGTAAAGACGGGTGAAATAGAGGGGCTTTGCGACGCCCTTGGTTTTCCTCCCGCAGTATAGGCGAAAGCCCCTGTTTGACCAAGGTCGCCCCAGACCAGGCGTGGACTTTGGCCGGTTGTTCGCCGCACAAACGTCGAAAAGTCAGGAAATATTATTCGCTCGCGCTTCAGTTCTGAAGTGGCGCTGGCGATGCCCATGGAAAGAGCCCCGGCCGGCGCGCCCGTCGCCTCAGATTGGCGCACCCGCTGACAGGGGGCTAATTTGCACGCGGAGGCCCAGTTCTGTTCTATGTCGACCGCCGACCAATTAAGGCAAGGATGGAGAGTACACCAAGCCGGCGATCACGCCGCCGCCGAGCGATTCTACCTGGAGGTGCTCAACGCCGAGCCGCAAAACGCCATTGCGTGGTGCTACCTGGGCATCTTGCGGCACGACCAGAAACGCTACGACGACGCCGAGGCGGCCTACCGCCGAGCATTGGCTCTGCACCCGCAGTTCCCCGTGGCCTACAACAACTTGGGCAATACGCTGAACGCGATGGATCGGCGCGAAGAAGCGCTGGCCTGTTTCGATCAAGCCTTGGCCATTCAGCCCGATTACGCCAACGCGTGGAAGAACAAGGGAGCGGCCCTAACGTGGTTGGGCCGGTTAGACGAAGCCGTGGCCTGCTTCCGCCGCGCCCTAACTCTGGCGCCCAACGATCCACAAACACATCGCGACTTGGGCGTGGTGTATTTGCTTCAGGGACGCTATCGCGAAGGTTGGCCCGAGTACGAATGGCGGTGGCAATCACCCCAGATGACGCTTCCATCGCTTCGCCAGCCTAAGTGGGATGGCGGCTCGCTCGATGGCAAGACCCTGTTCCTGCTGGCCGAACAAGGGTTGGGCGACACAGTGCACTTTATTCGCTATGCGGCCCGCCTCAAGCAGCGTTACGATTGCCGGATTATCGTGGCCTGCCATAAGCCGTTGATGGCGCTCGTGAGTACGGCGCCGGGCGTCGACGCCGTAATTCCCCACAACGCCGAACCAAACGAGTATGACGTTTACGCCCCGCTCTTAAGCGTGCCCGGCATTTTGGGCGAGGGGCCCGGCTCGTTTCCTGCTGACATTCCTTACCTGCACGCAACCCCCGAACGCGTGGCGTATTGGCGCCAAGAGCTGGCTTGCTACGGCGGTCTGCGCGTGGGCATTGTTTGGCAAGGCAATCCAGGTTTTGAAGCCGACCGCATGCGCAGTGCGCCCCTAACGGCTTTCGGCCCGCTGGGGCAACTCAAAGGGATAACGCTGTTCAGCCTACAAAAAGGGGTGGGCGAAGAACAACTTGAACAACTGGGGGGGCGTTTCGATGTGGTTCCCCTGGGGCGGCGGCTCGATGTGCAGGGGCCGCCTTTTGCCGACACCGCCGCGGTGCTGCAATCACTCGACCTGGTGATTGCCGTCGACACCGTGATCGGCCATCTGGCCGGAGCGCTGGGCAGGCCCGTATGGCTAGCTCTGGCGCATGTGCCCGACTGGCGATGGGGCATGCGAGGAGATCGCACCGAATGGTATCCAACGATGCGGCTCTTTCGGCAGACCCGCCGCGCCGATTGGTCAACCGTCTTTGAGCCGATGGCGCAGGCGCTGCTTCACGAGTACGCTCCACGCGTTGCCCGGCGGTCGCCTGAAGATTACCACTTGGCCGCCAGCGGCGTGAACCGCTTGGGTCGTACACGGCACGGGCTCTTGCTTTACAACCCTCATGACCTGTCGGCCGGCCAGTTTCTTGACCGCTACGGCGAGTACTGCCAGGCCGAAACCGAGTTGTTCCGTCAAGTGGTGCAGCATGGCTGGACCGTGGTTGAGGCGGGGGCCCACATCGGCATGCACACCGTGTTGTTCTCGGAACGGGTAGGCCCCAGCGGAAAAGTGTACGCCTTTGAGCCGCATCGCCTGGCGTTTCAGGCCTTGTGCGGCAACCTCGCTTTGCAGAGCTGCACGAATGTGGATTGTCGCCGCATGGCATTGGACGAGCAAACGGGCCGGCTGTTTGCGCCGCTCTTGGACCCCACACAGGAGGCCGCCTTTGCCGAGATCACACTGCAGGATGAGCCGCCAGGCGAGGAAGTTCCCACCGTGTCGCTCGACAGCCTAGAGCTGCCCGCCTGCCATTTCCTGCGGATCGCCGCCGCTGGCCGGGAAGCCGCGGTGCTGCGCGGCGCACGAAACACCATCGAGCGTTATCAACCCGTGCTTTACGTCAGCAACCAACGAAGCGAGAACTCGCAGGAACTGATTGCGCTACTCCAATCGCTGGGTTACAACCTCTACTGGCACACGCCCCTGCTGTATCATCCTCAGAATTTCTTCGGTAACCCCAAGAACGCCCACCCAGGTGTTGTGTCGGTGAATATGCTGGGCGTGCCGGTTTCGGTTCGGGCCGACATTCAAGGTCTACGCCCCGTCACGGGCCCCGATAGCGATTGGCGAAAACCCTATAGAGAAAACAAACCAGCAAGCCAGACGGAGCCGCCCGCGTAAGTAAGGCCGGAAGTCTTTTCGGCGCCTCGGAAGGCC
>CAYWIS010000011.1:35196-58045 GCA_964458385.1 uncultured Pirellulaceae bacterium | reverse complement strand
GCCCATTAAGCAGCTCACGCATGAAACGAATCCCTATTGCTCGTCGTCGCCCGTGACCGATGGCAAAGCCGTTTACGTGTGGCACGATTCGGCCGGATTTTTCTCCTATGATTTGGACGGCAACGAATTGTGGCGTAAAGACTTAGGCAAGTTTGAACATATTTGGGGAACGGCCTCGAGCCCGGTGCTGTACCAAGATTTGGTAATTCTTTCGGCTGGCCCCGGTTTAAATACCTTCCTGCTCGCGATGAAAAAAGACACCGGCGAGGAAGTTTGGCGAATAACGCCACCGGGCGCCACCTCAAAGAAAGTGGACGAATACCGAGGCTCTTGGAGTACGCCTGTGCTCTGGGAATCGGATCGCGAGACCCAATTGATCGTCAGCATGCCCGAGCGTCTGTACGCCCTTGAGCCCGAAACGGGCAAGACGGTCTGGTGGTGCGAGGGACTAGGCGACCTTTGCTATACGTCGCCGCTGGTGACCAAGGAGATCATTGTCGCTATGTCGGGATTTCACGGTCCGGCCATGGCGGTGCGGACAGGAGGACGCGGCGACGTGACGAAAACCCACCGGTTGTGGTTGCACGAAGCGAAGAACTTGCTCCCCCAGCGCGTTGGGTCCGGTGTCATTGTCGGCGAACACATTTACATTTTAAATGAGCCTGGCATCGCTTGGTGCTTAGACCTCAAGACCGGCGAGAAGCAGTGGGAGAAACGACTCACGGGGCGGTCTTGGACTTCTATGGTTACAGCCGCCGGGCGGATTTACACCACGACAGAACGGGGTGATACCGTGGTGATCGCACCGAATCCCAACGAGTGCGTGGTCCTGGCGGAAAACAAAGTCCCCGAATTAACGCGAGCTTCGTTGGCGGTGTCAGACGGGCAAATCTTTCAACGCACCTACGAACATTTATACTGTTTTGAATAAGCGGGGAGACGTGACTCCTGCCGACGGCGAATTAACGCGCCGGCAATGGTTTTCTTGTACCTAATATCGCCTTCCTGCATTTTGGCAACGATTCCCACTTAACCAAGTTCCAATTCAATGGGTCTTTTCGACGGCAAAAAGGGGTTGATTCTCGGAGTTGCAAACGATCGCTCGATCGCATGGGCGGTCGCACAGGAAATCATGCGTCAAGGCGGCGTATGCGGCTTTACGCACCTCCCAGATAAACCAGACGACGATAAACAGAAGAACCAACGGCGCGTTGCCAAATGCTTGGAGGGGTGGGAGCAGGCGAAGTTCTTGGTCCCACTCAATGTTCAAAGCGATGAAAACATCGCCGAGGTAATGCAGCGAGCCAAGCAAGAGTTCGGCAAGATCGATTTTCTGCTCCACTCAATCGCCTACGCAGACCTAAACGACCTGAAGCGCGACACCATTGAAACCAGCCGCGAAGGTTTCAAGATGGCGATGGATATCAGCGCCTACAGCCTGATCGCCGTGTGCAACGCCGCGAAAGACATCTTTAGCGAACGCGCGTCCGTGCTCACCATGACCTATTTTGGCGGCGAGAAATGCGTGCCGGGCTACAATGTTATGGGAATTTGTAAAGCCGCGCTCGACGCAGCGATGCGGTATATGGCGTTTGACCTTGGCCCGCGCGGTGTGCGTGTGAATGCCCTCAGCGCCGGCCCACTGAAAACTTTGGCGGGCGTGGGCGCCGGGGTTAACGACATGCTTCCCTTATACGAGGCCATGTCCCCGCTCGGACGTAATATCACCCACGAGGAAGCTGGACGAGTTGGCGCGTTCCTACTATCGGACATGTCCGATGGCATTACGGCAGAGATTTTGCATTTGGACGGCGGCTACAACGCGATGGGGTCGCCCGGTCGCCTGCTCGATCGAATTCGCGCAGCCAAAAGCGCCAGCGTCTCCTAGTACGTGATTTGCTTGGCGGGCGTGAGCAAGCCGTCGGCGACCAACTTCGGTTCAGGCGCTGGGGTAACACGAGTTCGGTGGTTGCATATTGAACAGAATTTTCGTGCAATCCCATGGCTCCCGACCCTCACTTGCCGCGCTACCAGCCAGATCCACAGACGCTGTACAACCGCGCACGCGAAGCCGGAGCCGAAAATCGCAAACTTCTGGTTTCCCTTTCGACGGGGAGCCTTGCATTCTTGTTTGTCGGCCTGACACAACAACCCGAGCAGCATTTAACCGTCTTTCAAAAGACCATAATTTGCTTCGGGCTGGCGAGCTTTGCGCTGGCCGTCTTTAGCGGCGTCTTTGCCTTTCAAGTAGACGCTTGGCGAAATTATGCCTGGGCGCGCGAACTCCAAGCTCGGAGTGAGGAGGAGCGCGAACAATTCCGACAAGAGCGCTACGCGTGGAAGCGAGCGCTCAAGCAGTGCGGCGCCGCACTCTATGTGTTCTTTCTGCTCGGAATTGCCGCCGCTGCGCTTTACATTGGAGCCAGGGTGGTGGGCTGACGTCTCAACCACTCTTAACAATGCCCAACGGCTGGCCCTATCAGCTCCCCAGACCTGTTATTTACCGTCGAGACAACGAAGCGTCTTTTCGCGCCGGCGGCGATGTTCTACGCCGCTCGGCTTGCCCAGACTTTCGCTCTGACGGCGCATAAAAAAAGCTCCCGTACGCTTAGGGTCCCAGGGGGGCAAAGGACTCCGGCACGTAGTCGGGAGCGATTGGATTGGCGACAACCACGCGCGTCCCTGCTTGCGGTCGTCGGCAAAGCGTGGCGGACGAAAGACGAAGGAGAACTAGCATCCGTGCCGATTCGCCGTCGTCTCAGTCGGCTGCACCAAGATGCAGCAAACTTGCCGCGCAACGCTCTTATGGTCGTTACTTGCGTGGGTCAGCCCCACGTGTTCGTCACGTTCAACGGGCGGGAATGTATGAGAATCGGCGCAATGGGTCAAGGTCGCTTTTTGCGTCCTGGAAGAAATGGTTCTCGCCCTTTGGGCCAAAGCTGAAGAATAACGCTCTGCGAGCCGGCGCCCGGCATGTCGTACTCGGCCACTTTTCTCAACTCCAGTCCACGTAACAAGCCATAGTGTCGTGCGGCGCCGCGTTCTTCTGTCCACTTGGGCCCCTTGATCAACAGCATGCGGCCGATGTGGTCCCAATGTTCGGTAAACCACCGCAACATTTTCTCCATCGGCCCGACAGCGCGGGCCATAACCACGTCGAACGCCTGGTTTGTCAGCACTTCTTCGGCCCGCTGGGCGAACACCGGTACGTTTAACCCCACTTCAGCCACAATGGCGCGCAGCGCCTCCGCTTTCTTTCCGACCGAATCGCACAACGTCACGTGGACGTTCGGCCGGACGATGGCGAGTATTACCCCAGGCACGCCGCCGCCCGATCCGACATCAAGCACCGTTTCGCCATCCTGAATTAACTTGGCCACCTCCAAACTGTCAACCACATCGCGGCTGACGAATTTTTCGTAGTCGGTGTGGCGGGTTAGATTAAGCTTCTCATTCCACTCCCAAAGGGCGCGGCAGTATCGCTCCAGGAGCGTTACCTGCTCGGACGGCAATTCAATTTCGAAGCGACGCAACGTCGCTTCCAACGTGTCAGGTTCGGTAGCGTCCGACATTCAAGCAGCTCCTTCGGTCAAATAGCGAATCCTTCTGTATTGTCACGCGGGCAGTTAATCCGTCAACGGAGGTCCGCCCCCTTTCTCTCGTGACGGGGGTTCGATAAGTTGCCATAGTACTTGCAAAAGAAAACGGTCGCGGCGGCGCGCTTCCGGTTCGCCTGGGATCCGCCAGACTTCGTGGCGCAGCGCCCGTCGACGTTGCACCCCAAGGGAAACCAACTTCCGTAATGGATTAGCACACTTGGCAGGCGGCGAGTAAGCCTGACGGAAAGGGCATAGCAGAATCGGGTATGGTTTCGTACGTCGTCATTGCCGTTCTCACTGTGCTCTTAATGCTTGCGGCGGCAAGCGCCGCGTATCTGTACTTTCGCTGGTCGGGCTACTTGTCGCGCAATCATGCCGTATTCTGCGCCGAAATTCAGTGGGAGGATCGCGGCCCAACGCCCTTAGGCGAGAAGGGCTATACCCCGCAAGGCTTGACATGGGTTAACGGGCGGCTGATCTTCGCCAATTGCTGGCGAAACACCCGCTCGCGAGTTTACGAATTCGATCCCGACACGATGACGTGCCAGCGGCATTTCGACATGCCGCCCGAGGCCGTTCACACCAGCGGCCTTGCATGGGATGGCGCGTACTTATGGGCGGTCGACTACATTAGCAATCGCGGCTATTGCATCGATCTCGAGGCGTCGCTTGCCGATGGAAAGGCGCAGCTTCGAGGGCACTTTGACACCACACTCCGCGGCACGAGCGCCTGCTGCTTGCTCCCCTGGGACGGCGAATGGGTGCTGGCGATTTCGGATTTTATGAACTCCCGTCGGACGATCTTTGTCCGGCACGAAGAAGCACTCCGCGCGGGGACAGCCAAGGGCGCGGTCGTGTTTGCTTATCGGAACGAGGGGTTCTCACAGGGGCTTGAATACGCCGAAGGCTACCTCTTTGAGTCCGAAAACAAGCATGGCATTGACGCGATCAATCAAATCGATTTGAGCCGGCTGCGTGTTACCGCCTCGTCGCGGCAGGCAACGGTATGGCAGTACCTCGCGCCAAATCGAGGGGTGGAGGACCTCGCATGGGATGGAACTCGGTTATGGACAAGCGACGAAGTTGCCTTCCGCTTCTTCTGTGGAAAACTGGTGCACGCCTTGGGCGAGCGGCTGGTCGACGTCCCTAAGGCTACCCATGCCTGACGCCTTTGCAGCGGGTTGCGTAGTGTACTGTTGGCGAGTTCGCCTCCTGCTCCACCCTTGCGACGGAAGCCATCGTGCAGGTCTGTCCCCTCGTTGCCGTTATCGCCCTGGTTGCGGTTATAGCGATTCAAGACGCGTCGTCGCTGCCCCCCGAGGAATCGAAGGGCGGGCTCCCGAAACGGGCATACGACGCAGGATGTTCATTACTTATCTTGCAACGTAGTCAGCATATGGCGCTAACGCGATTGTCCGATCCCTAACCGAAAACCGCAGCATCGATTCCAGCCGGTTCATTTTGATTCATGAGCGAGTCCAACGCCGTTTCCAGCAAGTACTTGTTGGTCCAAGGAATAACGCTCGCGCGAATTCCCTTGGCCATCGCCTTTTCGGCGGTTATTTTGAACGCCCCCCCACAGTACGAATCGCCCAGTATTCCACTTCTCCTCGCATGCAGCGCGCTTTTGGCGATTTCTGAGGTCAGCGACTTCCTGGATGGGTTTCTCGCGCGACGCCTGGCAGTCGTCAGTGAGTGGGGAGCAATGCTCGACCCCTATTCCGATAGCGTTTCACGCCTGATTGTGTACTGGTCGCTCGCCAGCGCGGGCCTGGCCCTGTCAATTGTCCCTTTGGTCATGGCTCTCCGCGATGTGACGGTCGCCTATTGCCGGATCACATGGGTGCGGCAGGGTAAATCGGTTTCGGCCAAATGGAGCGGCAAGATCAAGGCCGTGGTGCAAGGCGTCGTCGCCTTTGTACTCCTCTGGAATCCCGCCTTCGCCGACACTGTTGGCAAGGGTGTCGCGCCGTTCTCGTGGCTGGTAATTGCGGTAACGGTGTACTCCGCTTTGGACTATTTGCGGCCAAAGAAATAGCCATCGCTTCTGCGGCGTCGGCGATCGGAAAACGACCCTTGGCAGAAACGCCTGTACACCGATAATAGAAGGATGTTCACATTTTTCCACGCCGCCGATTTGCACCTCGACAGCCCCTTACGGGGGCTTGTGCGTTACGAGGGCGCTCCGGTCGAACAGATCCAACAGGCCTCACGCCGCGCGTTAGAAAACCTGGTAAGGCGAGCGATTGAAGAAGAGGCGAATTTCGTGCTCTTTGCGGGCGACATTTACGACGGCGACTGGCCAGACCACAACACGGGGCTGTTCTTCGTCAAACAGTTGCTTCGACTACGAGAAAAGCGGATTCGCTATTACCTGATTACCGGGAACCACGACGCCGCCAATCGCATGACCAAATCGTTGGAGCTTCCGGTGAACTACGACGGATCGCCGCCGATGCTCTCGCATACCAAGGCCGACACGATCGTTCTGGACGATCTAGGCGTCGCGATTCATGGTCAGAGTTTCGCCAATCAGGCCGTTGCCGACAATGTAGTGCTGACGTACCCGGCGGCGAAACCGGGCTATTACAACATCGGCATGCTGCATACATCGCTCGATGCCGAAAGCGGTGGAGAGCACGCCCGGTACGCCCCGTGTAAAGTCTCCGACCTCGACGACAAAGTTTATCAATACTGGGCGTTGGGGCACATCCATAAGCGCCACACCCGCCACAACCCGGGCCAGACGCCCATTGTCTATCCCGGCAATTTGCAAGGCCGCCATATTCGCGAGGAGGGCGCCAAGGGATGCATGATCGTACGGGTCGACGATCGGCAACGCACCAACCTTGAGTTTGCGCCGTTCGACGTGTTCCGTTGGCGATTATGCACAGTAGACGCGACGAGCGCCGAGTGCGGCGATGACGTGCTAGCGCAAGCAGGCGCAGCGTTGGCGGCCTGCGTAGACGATTCCGACGGTCGGCCGCTCGCCGTGCGGATCGAAATTACCGGCGCCTGTCGTGCACATAGCGAGTTAGCCGCCAAGGCCGACCACTGGATTAGCGCCGTGCGGAATCTCGCCCTCCAACAGGCCACCGGACAAGTGTGGATCGAAAAGGTCAAGTTGCGCACCGCGCCGCCGCGCGACTTTGAGCCGCCCGCCGATGGGCCGCTTGCCGAAATCCGTCACTACATCGAAGAGACGAAAAACAACCATCAACAACTCGAGGCGCTTGCAGGAATCCTGTCGGAATTTTACCGCAAGCTGCCTGACGAACTAAAAAACGCTGACGATGGCTTTCAATTGCCCTCTTCTGAACGTTTGCGCGAACTTTTGGACGAAGTTGAACCTTTGCTGCTCGGTCGGTTGATGCGGTCAGGCCCTGGGGAGTAGCCACCGCGCGCGATATCGCGGCGTACGCCAACACCAGCTTTAATCCCCCTGTTCCACCTCGCCCTATGAAAATTCTGCGTCTTGACCTGCTCGCCTTTGGACCGTTCACACGCCAGCAGTTGACGTTCGGCGACGAGGGGCTGCACATCGTTTATGGTCCCAACGAAGCAGGCAAATCATCCACGCTGCGGGCTCTGCAATGTCTGCTATATGGTTTCCCCCCCCAAAGCCCTGATGCCTTTGTACATCCCTACAAGGATCTGCGGGTAGGGGCGCTGCTCCGGGGCAAGGATGGCGTAACGCTGGAGTGTATTCGGCGGAAAGGGAATCGCAACACCTTGCGCGACGCCGACGACGCCGAAATAATCGACGAGTCGCAATTGTCGCAACTGCTGGGAGGGATAAGCAAAGAGGTATTCACCCGTCAGTTTGCGATTGACCATGCGCAGCTCGTCGCTGGCGGGCAAGAAGTGGTCGCTGGCGGAGGCGAAATTGGGCAGATACTTTTCGCAGCCGCATCGGGCTTTGCGCAACTGAACGAGGTTCGTCGCAGCCTGGCGGCAGAGGCCGAAACGCTGTTCACGCCGGCGGCGGTCGTCAAACCGATCAACCGAGCCATCGCCGAATACAAACAGCGCCGGCAGGCGGCCAAAGAATCCCAGCTTTCAAGCAATGAATGGAAACGCCATCGCGAAGCACTAGCTGCTTCCGAAGAACGCAAGAAGGAACTGGAAGCTCAGCAACGTGAGCTGAGCGTGGAGCTAGCGCGGTTGCAAAGGATTCAGCGGGCGCTGCCCGATATTGCGCGCCGTCAAAATGTTTTGGATGAGTTGCGCGACCTGGGTGAAGCTCCGCGGCTTCCCGCCGACTTTTCGCAGCGTCGCCGCTCCGCAGAGTTATCGCTTAACCAAGCCGAATTACTAGAACAAGAAGCCGAAACCGCGATTGCAGAATTGACCGCCGAGATCGACGGTCTGGAAATTTGCGAAGCAGTGCTGGCTCGCCAGGACTTCATCGAACCGCTGCGCAA
The DNA here is from genome assembly GCA_964458385.1 of uncultured Pirellulaceae bacterium. Taxonomy (GTDB): domain Bacteria; phylum Planctomycetota; class Planctomycetia; order Pirellulales; family Pirellulaceae; genus JAHWKS01. The sequence continues at coordinate 50,022 of CAYWIS010000011.1, read as the reverse complement.
TACGCTGGCGGTGCATCTCAAGGCCGAGCAGGACAGCCGCGTCTTGATTCGCGAGCGTGAGCAGCTACTCCGTGATGCACGAGAGATTCTGCAGGAGTTGGGGCACGCGGATTTGGGAGTCGAGAACGCCGAGCAACTGCGACTCTCGCGCGAGGACCGACTTCGCATACAACGCCTTGGCGCCGAGTACGCGGGGCTAATCGAAAGGGTAGAGCACGCGGAACGTCGATTGAAGGAGCTTCAAACCCTGGCCGCGGGAGCTGACGAAGAACTTGCCCAGTTGCCTAGCGAGCGGAACGTCGCGCCTCTCCAACGTGCTTTGCAGCGACTCCGCAAACATGGCGATCTGTCGGCTCGTTGTCTGGCGTTGGAGCAGCAACTAGCGCGAACCCAGAAGCAAGCACAAGTCGACCTCAAGAAACTTCCCCTTTGGGAAGGCTCCCTGGAAGCCCTCGAAGTAGCCCCGATCCCGTGCATCGAAACAATTGCTGAGTTCGAACGTCGCCTCGATGCGATTGAGAACGAATGCGCAAAACTCGCCGAGCAGCAGGATTATACCCGCCGCCAGTTGGACGAGGTCGATCAACGACTGCAACAGTTGGATTTGCAGCACGACGTTCCCACGGAGGAGGACCTCGCGACCGCTAGGACCAACCGCGATAATGGCTGGCGACTGTTGCGGGCGCGGCTAAATGGCAATGTTCTGTCGGCGGAGGAGCAGGCCTTTCTTTTGGCGTTTCCTGGCGCCGATTCGTTGGAAAACGCATACGAACAAGCGGTGCAGCAGGCCGACAACCTGGCCGACCGTTTGCGCCGCGAAGCCGAACGCGTGGGTGAAAAGTCGCAACTTTTGTCGGATCGAACCAAGCTCGAGAAGCGTCTGGAGAATCTGACCGAGGAACTCAAGGAAGCTGTCGACCGCCGACAAACGTGTCAGGAACAATGGCGCGACCAGTGGCGCGCCGCGGGCATCGAGCCTCTCTCCCCCCGCGAGATGCGCGGTTGGCTCGCAAGGCAGACCGACTTATTGGAGTTAGCGGCAACACTGCGCAGCCAGGCGGACGAGCTAGAGGCCGTGAAACGACAGATTGACGACCATTGTCGCGAGTTGCACGCCTGCCTGGAGATGGTCGACGTGTACCCCGAGTGGCACGACCCTCCGCTTGACGACTTGGTCGCTATGTGTGAAGCCACCGTCGAAGAGATGGAGCGGGTGGACGCCCGGCGGCAGCAGTTGGAGCGGGATCGGAATCGCCATCGCCGCGAGCTAGAACTGGCGGCCGACGAACTTCACCGCGCCCGCGATTTGCTTCAGCAATGGCGCTGCCAATGGAGCGAAGCGACGCAGCGTATCCGTTTACAAGCGGACTCCCAGCCAGCCGTCGCCTTGGAAGTCCTGGGAGAACTCGACACGTTGTTCGCCAAAATACGCGAGGCCGACAGTCTGACCGAGCGAATTCAAGCGATTCAGGACGAAGCGGCCCGGTTTGCTCAGAACGTTCGCAACGTGTGTGAAGGCGCCGCGCCCGACCTCGTCAACGCGCCCTATGGCAAGGCCACCACCGAACTTTACCAGCGTCTCGAAGCCGCCAAGAAAGCGAGCATTCGCCGCGAGGATCTTGAAAAACAACGAAATGCCGCACAGAAGCGGCGGGAGGCGGCGCGACGGCAGCGTCTCGACGCCCAGGCGCAACTAGAGACGCTTTGCAAAGAAGCTCGCTGTAACTCACCCTCGGAGCTACTCCCCCTGGAAGAACAGGCCCAGCGTCATTGGGATCTGGGGAAGCGACTGGAGGAACTTGAAAATCGCCTCCATCAGGAAGCCGCCGGAAAGCCGCTTGAAAAGTTTATCGAAGAAGCAACTGCTGAAGACCCCGATCAACTACCTGCCGCCGTGGAGCACGTGCGGCGCCAGTTGGAGGAAACGTCAGCTCAGCTCGCTTCCGTCAATCAAACGATCGGCGAAGAGCGCAAAGAACTGGAGAACATGGATGGGAACGCTCGGGCAGCCGAGGCGCAGGAAGCCGCAGAGCAATTGCTGGCTCAAATTCGCGATGACGCCGAGCGCTATGTGCGTTTGCGGTTGGCGGCTGAAGTATTACACCACGCGATTCAGCGGCACCGCGAGAAGAACCAGGGACCGGTGCTCGCACGGGCAAGCGAGTTGTTCCAAAATCTGACCTTAGGATCGTTCGTAGGATTACGCGTCGATTACGATGACGCCGCTCAACCGGTGCTGGTTGGCCAACGTGAGGGCGGCCAAACCGTCACGGTTCAAGGAATGAGCGATGGCTCGTGCGATCAGCTTTACCTGGCGTTACGCCTTGCCAGCTTGGAGCATTACCTGGATAACCACTCACCGCTGCCGTTCATCGTCGACGATATCTTGATCACCTTTGACGACAACCGCTCGGTTGCTGCCTTGCGGGCGTTAGCGGAGCTCAGTGGCCGCACGCAAGTCATCTTTTTCACGCATCACCGCCGCTTGGTGGATTTGGCGCGTAAACACCTTCCCAAGCGATCCTACGTTATCCACGAACTACCCGATCCCCTTGGAGCGCCGGATGATTCGTCGCCACAAGCCGAGTCTCGCGAGCGGACGTTGTTTGCCTAGCGCAAGGCATAGCGTGGTTGCCGCATGTTGGACGAATTTGCGTTAACTGGTCCCACAGCAACGCGCTTTAATGGGGCAACGCAGCGCCGCTTCGACGAGCTTGTTCTCGGATGGGCACGAAAATCCAATAGGGAAGCCCCGCATAGGTGGCCGGGTGCAGACCGGCGCGGAGGTGCGGCGGAAGCGCATCGTGAACCAAATGGAACAAATCGGTGATGATGGAGTCGTTATCACCGTAGTAGGAATGGCCCAAGAGACTGGTGTCGACGGCCGAAACGTCAATGGTATCGATCCCTGGCGCCACCACCAAATTCTCCCCCGATTCGCCCGCACGCGGATAAGCATGCAGCTTGCGAGACACTCGCAGGGCTTGATCGTTCGACGAAGCGTATAACGTCACACGTCCCGCAATTTTCGTCATCGCCGGCGCCAAGTCGCGGCGAAACACTTCGGCGTCAATGTCGGGCGCAGCGAGAACCACTTGATGAAAGAGCGTATCGCTCGCCTGGGATTCCCGCGCAAAGTCCCTCAGTGCGTTGGTTAGCGCCCGCGTCCCCATACTATGCGCCACGAGGTTGATTGCGTTGGCGCCTGATTTTTCCCGAAGCTCGGTCAAAAACTGTTTGAGATGAGGGACCGTCCACTCCACGTTGGTTTCGTCGGCGGCGTACTGTAGCAAGCCGCCGTGCGACGGCCAACTGTAGCAGACCGCAGGGCCTTTGAACTGCAGATCATACGCAATTTGGGCCGTCCGCCGCACAGCATGATCGAAGGCGACATTGTAGCCGTGGACGAACACCAAAAGCTCGCGTCGCGACGAGGCCGCCACCGAGTCTTGCACGTGATGAAAGAACTCGTCGGGCGGCAACGCGCGAGACTCAAGGATCATGACGTGCCGCTCGGGAGTTTCCCGAAATTCCAAACGCAGCACCGAAGGAGATTCCAGCTCTCCAATCCGGTGATCCTTGGGAATACTCACTTGGCAAATACCATATTCAAGCTTTCCGCGGCCATCACCGTACCGCACGAGCTCCCTTTGGCTGATGGCCTGCGTCGACACCGCCTTACTTGTCGCCATGAGCCCTAGCACCAAGGCGAAGCCGACGCCCACAGCCCCAGCCACCACCGCAGCGCGAAAGCGCGACCGTAACACCAAGGTCCCAGCGCCGACAAGCGTAAAAGCCAAGGCCGCTACCGTGCCCCGAAAATGCCGTACATAGTCGCTCCAGTTTGGCGCAGTGGCCGCAATGCGGGCTCGGTCGGTCCCGTAGAACACCTCAACAACTTGAAATTCCGTTTCGTCCGTTTCGGACGCACCTGTTATCGCACTTGGCGTGACGGCTTCCGCCGCTGGCATGGCGGAGGGCGCCGCAAGCGGCGCTCCGGTTGCCGCCGGCTCACGGCTCGGCCCGAGCGCAACAGGGTTTGAAGGCAAGGAGTACCCTCGGAGCGAAGAATCGGAACGAGCAGAAGCCGTCGAAGAAGGCGCCGCAGCGAGAGAGCGCTTGGCCGGCGGCTGTGGCTCGCGGATATCTGGCGATGAGGCCGGCTCTGCGGGAGAGGTCGCAAGCTGGGAACTTTGTTCACGCTGCGCTGACGAGGGCGCACCGTCGGAAGGCGCCTTGGCGCATCCAGCAATCAGTGTGATTGCGATCACCAACCAGCCAACGAAGAATTGCTGCGTCATCCGTGACTTCCCCTTCGTTGTTCGACTGCCTTGGCGACGGCGCGCGATCTCCGAATCGCCGTCCCTTCCCGGAGAGCGCGAAGGCCATACGGCAGCCTATTCCGTGCCTAGGCTAACAAATTCCCGGCGCCGCCGGGAATAGAAGTTCGCTCCGGCCAAACAACTTCCCTAACGAGGCCTATAGGCCGCCGGGAACGTTTATCGTAATGCCTTGGTCATGAACCCTCATTCGATTCCGGCCGTTGCTGAATGATCACCTCACCGCCGTCGCGCACCAGCGGCGGCGCCGTGTTATCGAGGAGATCATTATTAACCAACCGGGTTTCCGAATACCCTTCGGTGCGAACCTGCGCGGCGCCGTTATTTCCTACCAGGCATGAGTCAATTGTGACTCGCGAGGCGCCGCCGACGGAAATCCCGCTTCGTCCATTGCCGCGACAATTCAGACCCGACAACAGCACATCAAACGCCTTGTCGTGGGCATTCACCCCGTCAAGCTGAAAGCCTTGAATAATCAGCCCCGATATCACGACGTGCCGCACGTCATAAAGCGTGATCCCTACCGGGTGAAAGGCGTACTCCAACTCGTAATCGGTCGGGAGCCGCCCTTCCTCGGGTCGAAAATAGATGGCGCCGCGATAAAGACACCATTCCAATGGCTGCAACTCGGGCAAGGGTCCGCCTTCAACGACCGGATGTTGCACTAGCGGCACTCCGTCGCGGTAAAGCTGTTGGAACGCCTTGCGCTCTGGCCAGAATCGGAATACCTGCGGCCCGAACGCCTCCCAAGCTGAATCGGGTACCGGCGCAAGGCCCGAGAGAATCGCCCCGTTGCTTTCAATGACGAACGGTTTTCCGGAGTACCCGCTGTGACAGCCTCCGTGCAACGTAATGCTTTCGAAGTAGGGAATTCCCGTGTTCGCCACGACGATCCGGTCGCCCTTCGATGCCGCCCGTAAAGCACGGGCAATCGTTCGGCAGGGGCCGCTCGCGCCGACGGACTGAGGGGAATCGCCAACATAACGGTCGTCGCCGGCGATATTATCGACAAAAATATCCCGACCCAGCGCCGCCGAAACGAGCGCGCCCACCATCGCCAAGGCGCAAACAGAGCGAATCATCAGACGAACCTCCCAGGTGAAATCCACCCTCAAATGTAGCACGGCGGGAGGTTATTGCTGTGATTCCTTCGGCCAAAGGACCACGGCGTCGTTGTACACGTGGGCCGTGCACCGTCGCCGCGGAAACCGTCCAGCATGCGAAACGAGGGGACGAAGTCGACGTTCGTCTCTCACTTGTCGTCAAGCGAGGGCCAGTCGTACGTTTCCCGCAGTGCGAGATTGACGAGGTTCGTCAATTCTCGGAATTCCACTGGCTTGGACAATACGGAATACGCATCGGCCTGGCGAGCCTGCTCAATGAGCCCGTCTGTTAGCCCTGCCGAGATGAGAATACAAGGCAAGGGCGCATGAATTTGCTTGACGATGCGCAACGTCTCAAGCCCTGTCAGTCGGGGCATGTGCATGTCGAGGAGGATGAGATGCACATCATGCGACTGCACAACCTCGAGCGCTTCCCTGCCATCCCCCGCCAACAATGTCCGAAACCCTCGCGGCTCAAAGACGTTTTGCAAAGTCTCGCGAAAATCGCGGTCGTCGTCGGTGATCAGTAAGGTAGGAGAAGTCGCGATCATGCGGACCTCAAACTTTACTCTGCCGCATTGCCGCACCCAGAAACGCGGCTGTCATATCGTGCGTGGGAAAATTCAGGCGGGAAATTCCGTCGCAATCACACTATTAGCAAAACTTATGCCTGCGGGCAATTTCCTATTTCTGCAATCTCGAGCGAGCTTTAAGTTGTTATGGGGTTTATATTTCTATCAAAACGCCCAAACCCATAAAAGTCAAGTTTCTGCTTCCAACTGCCAAGCATAAGCAAGTTCACGCCATTTCGGCATACTTTGCCTTGACCGTTAGGCGGGCGATGCCGAAAAAATCACGAATCCTTCCCAACCTTTCTTGGGTGGTTGCCACCCGGCGCGGCGTTCTTATACTGTTGGGAGATGGAAACTTAGCTTCCCCGTTTGGTCCTGACTAACCTCTGAAAGTACGGTTGTGGACTCCGAAAAATCTACCTTTTGGGGGCGTCACGAGTTTCTGATTCGGCGCCTACATTCGCTCTCCGGCCTAATTCCCGTGGGAGCGTATATGGTGGTCCACTTGATCACGAATGCTTCGGTGCTTGACGGCCCCGGAAAGTACCAAGCGTCTGTCTATATTATCCACTCCCTGGGAGCTGCGCTTCCGCTAATTGAGTGGGTCTTTATTTTCATACCCATTATTTTCCATGGTGTGGTAGGGCTGTTCATCACAGCAGAGATGCACCCGAACAACGCCACCTACACCTACAACAGTAACTTTCGCTACACGATGCAGCGTGTCACGGGCTTAATCGCCTTTGCGTTCATCGCGTGGCACGTGTTCCATATGCATGGTTGGTTCCATGCAGAATGGTGGGCCAGAACGGTTTCTGGCCCCTTGGGCGGGGCTAACTTCCACCCCTACAATGCGGCCTCGTCGGCTAGCGAGGCCATGCGCCATCCGTTGGCCATCGTCATTTATGTCATCGGCGTACTGGCTTGCGTTTATCACTTGGCCAACGGCCTTTGGACGATGGGCATTACCTGGGGGTTGTGGACGACACCAAACGCCATGCGGCGAGCGTTGGTGGGTTGCGCTGTATTTGGCGTCCTGTTGGCTGTCGTTAGCATGGGCGCTGTCTGGGGAATGGTCACCGTCGACCTGGATGAAGCCCGCGCTGTGGAGAACCGCATGCTAGAGGCGCGTCTGGAAGCGGGCATGATCACAGAGCGCGAGGCGGAAGAGAAAAGCGCGCCCCGACCTTCTGCCGACCGCGCCAACGCAGCGGCAACAACCGAACGCGCGGCAAACGAATTTTGAGTTTTTCTTTCGGTCGACGCCGGTCGACAGATTGCGCGGCGTGACCTACATGACGAGAACCACCGCGAGCCTGCGGACCTTTTTTCTTTAGGGCCAGAACATGGCGAAGCAACGGGTAATGGTCGTCGGCGGCGGATTGGCGGGCCTGTCGGCCGCCATGAAGTTGGCGGAGTTGGATATTGATGTCGATCTGATGAGTCTCACCCCGGTCAAACGCTCGCACAGCGTGTGCGCGCAAGGCGGGATCAATAGCGTAAACGACCTGACCCGCCAGGCCGGCGACAACGAGTGGAAGCACTTTGACGACACGATTTACGGCGGCGACTTCTTGGCCAACCAGCCGCCCGTCAAGGAAATGGCGTATTGGGCGCCCAAGGTGATTGACCTTCTGGACCGATTGGGCGTCCCGTTTAACCGCACGGTCGAAGGTTTTCTCGATCGCCGGCGGTTCGGCGGCACCTTGTACAAACGCACGGCCTTCGCGGGCGCTACGACAGGCCAACAAATCCTGTATGCGCTTGACGAGCAGGTGCGGCGTTGGACGGCGGCCGGCAAAATCACCAAGTACGAATTTTGGGATTTCCTTGGGCCAATCCTGGACGACAACGGCGTTTGCCGCGGTTGCGTTGGCCAGAACCTCTTTACGATGGAAATCCGGGCGTTTCCCGCCGATGCGGTTGTAATCGCTTCGGGTGGTCCGGGATTGATTTACGGGCGAAGCACCATGTCGATGGCGTGTAACGGAAGCGCCGCGAGCCGGTGCTTCCAGGCTGGCGCCAAATACGGCAATGGTGAGTTCATTCAGGTTCACCCCACCGCAATTCCCGGATCCGACAAGCTGCGGTTGATGAGCGAGTCGGCGCGGGGCGAAGGCGGACGCGTGTGGGTTCCACGTACGCCCCAAGATCCACGCGACCCACGATCCATTCCTGAATCGGAACGATACTACTTCTTGGAGGAGCGATATCCCAAGTACGGCAATCTGGTGCCGCGTGATATTGCTACGCGTGAGATCTTCCACATTTGCGTCAATGAAGGGCTCAGCGTCGAGAAGGATCGGTTGTGCGTCTACCTTGACCTGACGCACATCGACCGTCACGAATTGGATCGCAAGCTGGGCGGCATTTTGGAAATTTACGAGAAGTTCCAAGGAATTGATCCGCGGGAACATCCGATGAAGATCTTCCCCGCGGTTCACTACTCCATGGGCGGCCTGTGGGTCAACTACGAACGCAGCGCCGACGGTGGCTTGCAGGCAGGTTCGCCCGTTAACCAAGCGACGAACATCAGCGGCCTCTACGCCATTGGCGAGTGCGACTATCAGTATCACGGCGGCAATCGACTGGGCGCCAACTCGCTCTTGAGCTGTATCTTTAGCGGCCTATTCGTTGCTCCCTGCTTAGAAACCCACCTCAAGTCGCTAAAGGGTGGATCAGCGGCTGATCAGCCAGCTTCGTTGTATGAGAATGCGGTGCGGCAACAACAGGAACGGCACGACGAGTTGCTCCGCCGCCCCGCCGGCAACGAAAATCCCTACCTGATCCACCAGGAACTTGGCGATGTGATGACGCGCAACGCCACGGTCGTGCGGTACAACCATCAGCTCCAAGACGCATACGCCAAAGTGTGCGAATTGCATGAGCGGGCCAAACGCTGCTCGCTTTCCGATACCGGCCAGTGGACCAACCAGAACGTGGTGTTTACCAAGGCCTTGCTCGATATGTTCCCCTTGGCCAAGACGATTATTTTGGGCGCGTTGCAGCGCGACGAGTGCCGCGGGGCCCACTATAAGCCCGATTTTGAGTTCCCGCACATTACGGCGACCGATCCAGCCGAGCGGCGGAAACAGGCGGAGGAGTGGTGCGATCGGTTCGAGCAGAACAATCGGAAGTGGCTCAAATCAACCATCGCGCAGTGGAATGGCGACGCACCGGTCCTAACCTATGAAGACGTTGATACCTCGTTGATTCCGCCGCGCCCGCGCTTGTATGGCATCGTTGGCGGCGACGTCATCGAAAAGGTCTGGGCCGAGCGACAAGCGCAAAAGAAGCAAGCCGCCGCCGGCAATGGCGAACCACTCGCGGCGCAAGGCGATGGCGTCAAGAAACCGAGCGAGTCCGCCACGCCCGCGGCAGGTTAGTACATGCGTATTGGATACGCCCCGTGCTTGGCGGCGTACGGTAACGTCAGCCGCCGCCCCGACATACAGCAACCCGGGATCGTAATAATCGACATTCCCTCGTAACAATCCATGGCCGAACAAGCACATCAAGGGACGCCCACATCGTTTGAGGTTCGCATCCTGCGGCAGGATGGACCGGGCCAGCCTAGCTACTGGGAGCGTCATCGGGTCAATTACGAGCCCGATATGAACGTGATTAGCGTTCTCCAACGAATCGCGGCCAATCCGGTTACGGCCGAAGGCAAGCGTGTGGCGCCAGTCGCTTGGGAGTCCAATTGCCTCGAGGAAGTCTGCGGCGCCTGCACGATGGTGATCAATGGCCGCGTACGGCAATCGTGCTCGGCGCTCGTAGATCGGCTTCTGGAAGAGCACCCAGAAGGCATCGAACTTCAGCCGATGACCAAGTTCCCCGTGGTGCGGGACTTGGTTGTTGATCGCTCCCGACTGTTCCGGGCCTTAACCAAAATCCAAGGATGGGTTGCGGTCGACGGCTACTACGACCTTGGACCGGGGCCGCGCCAGTCGCAAAGTTCACAAGAGCTGCGCTATCCTTTGAGCGAATGCATGAGTTGTGGCTGTTGCCTTGACGCGTGCCCCCAATACTCCAAGATCGAATTGGAGCGGCGCGAAGGAGAAAGCGACGAGGACTTCGAACGCCGCAAGACCGAGGCATACGACAAGGGCTTCATTGGCGCTCACGCGGTGGTTTACTTCAATGCCGACCCGCTAGGCAAGATGACCGCGGGCCGGCGTTTAGACGCTCTTATGTCGGAAGGCGGCGTACAAGTTTGCGGAAATGCGCAAAACTGTGTGGCCGTATGCCCTAAGGGTATTCCGCTGACCACGTCAATCGCGAAGGCGGGCCGCGCCGCTACCGTCCACGCGATTAAGAGTTGGTTCGATCGCTAACCGTGGGGCAGTAGGCGCCTTCATCGCCGCGGTGTTGCTCTCTTTCAGCTAACCGCATCGCCGCGGCCGCTTCACGCCCGTACTCTTGCGGCGTCCAAGGGTGGAATCTTGCAGCGCGTGCGGCTAATCTAGTGCTAAGCGCCGCAAAAGCGGAAATCGCTTTCGGCGTTTGTCCCCGCATTTTCCTCCCACCCCCTAATCTCGCCATGAAGGTACTCGGACTTGCACTTGTGTCGTTCCTTGGCTGCGTCATTGGCGCTGTGTCTCCGGCGTTGGCACAGGATTCGGCGACGAGCATTTTCCCCGACAAAAACCTTGAGGCGGTCGTCCGGCAGTACGTTTTCGAGAAGCGAAACAACGATCAACCACTTACCGAGAAAGATGTCGAAAACATCTCGACTATCACCGGCAAGAGCAAAGGAATTAAAGATCTGACCGGGTTGGAAAAATGTCGCAGCTTGGCTCTGTTGGATCTGGAAGGAAACGAAATTTCCGATCTTCAGCCCATCAAGGACTTAAAGAACCTTCAATCGCTCAATCTGGCGAAAAATAAGATCTCCGATCTTTCTCCAATTGCGGAACTAAATCGCCTGCAGTATCTCCAGTTGGAAGACAATCAAATTGCCGACCTCGGCCCGCTGGCCAAGCTGGAGAATCTTCGCTCGCTGTACTTGGCTCGCAATCAAATCAAAGAAGTTGAGCCATTAAAGGGTCTTACGAAACTTTGGTCGTTGTATCTGGATGAGAACCAGTTATCCAATATCGCACCGCTTGCGGAACTAAAGGGGCTCTCGTCTTTGGGACTGAAAAACAACCAGATCAGCGATCTGTCGGCCCTTAAGGCGATGACCGAGCTTCGCTATTTATTCCTCGAGAATAACCAGATCTCTGACGTGACGGTGCTAATCGAGATGGCCAAGGCCGACGCAGCCGGCGAAAAGCGGTTCTCTCCCTTCTGGCGAGTCTATTTGAGCGGCAATCCTCTCAGCGAAGCCGCCCGTAACAACCAACTCCCCGAATTGAAGAACCACGCCCGCGTTACGTTCGACTAGAACCCACCCAGGCGCTACCCGTTTGGAAGGCCCACGGCGGCTCACGGGCGCATGGGGATACAAGACCTGCGTCCCTTGATGTAATCGCCGTCAACGCAGACCAACAACAAAGCCCGCGAATTGTCCACCGATTCGCGGGCTTCCCTTTTGTAGAGAGACTACGTTGCTACGTCTCAACCAAACAACGCGGTAACGGGTTCGGCCTTGACGAGCTCACGCGGTTGGTTCAGATGATTGTAAACGATGGTCTGCGGATTAATGCCGACCGCATGGTAAATGGTGGCCAGCAACTCGGTTGGATGAACGGGATCCTCAACCGGAGCCGAGGCCGTCGCATCCGACTTACCGTAAACAGCGCCGCGGCGAATTCCCGCTCCCGCCACAACTGCGGTATAGCAGTACGGCCAATGGTCGCGGCCATCGTTGCTGTTGCTGTTGCCCGAGGTACTTACGCCTCGCTGTGGGCTACGGCCAAACTCGCCAATGGCCACAACCAGCGTTTCATCAAGCAACCCGCGCTGATCGAGGTCATACAGGAGGGCCGATAAGCCCGCGTCGAGCATTGGCGCAGCTTGATTCCGCATCCGCGCGGTCAAACCGGTATGAACATCCCAAGAGTGATTGTCTGAGTTCGCCACCTTGGGCCAGATCACCTCAACGACTCGCGTCCCTGCTTCGACCAAGCGCCGCGCCAGCAAGCAGCACTGCCCGAACGTATTTCGCCCGTAGCGATCACGAACGACGTCCGGTTCCTTCGTCAAATCGAAAGCCTCGCGGGCGCGGCCAGACATAATCAGGCTCAACGCCGAGTCGTAATACTTGTCCAAATCATACTTCGCCACCGCCTTGTCGATCTGAGGCATTCCCTCGTTGATCAGCTCCCGCAGGCGAGCGCGGCGCTGGAGACGATTCACGGTAATTTCTGGCCGAAGTTGGAGATCGTCCACATTGATCTTGTCCATCTTCGACATATCCATGTCGTCGCCAGGCGGAAACAGATAATAGGGGTCGAACGCTCGGCCCAAGAACCCTGCCGTGCCCGCCTTGTTCACCACGTTGCTTTCTTGCAACGGACGGGGCATCATCACGAACGGCAACATCGGAGTCTCGGGCGGCTTAAGCCGCACAATTTGCGAGCCGAACGTGGGGAAATCTTTGGGGGTAGGCGGCTCCAATTGGCCCGATGGGCTCACCTTGTCGGCAGTGTAGCCCGTGTGGATCTGGTAAATCGCGGCCGTGTGATTGAACAAGCCAACCGGCGAATAGCTCATCGACCGAATGAGTGTGCACTTGTCGATGACCTGCGCAAACTGCGGCAATAATTCGGTGACTTTCACCCCGGGAAGCTTCGTACTGATCGCCCCGAAGGCGCTACGCACATTTTCCGGCACATTTTCCTTGGGGTCCCACAAATCCAAGTGGCTGGGGCCGCCTTGCAGGTACAGCATGATCACGCTCTTTGCGCGATTCCAACCGGGCCCGCCAGAGGATGATTCCGACGCTCCTTGGGCGTCCCGAAGTCGCAGCAACTGGCCCAGGGTCGCGCCCAGCACGGCCGAGCCGCCAACTCGCAGAATGTCACGTCGCGAAGGACCACGACGCTCGTCGCAAAGGTCTCGACCTCGTTGACCGGGAATCACAAGCATGAGCAAGGTCCTCCAGAACCAGGAATCTGTGGGCCATTTGCCGAGAGAGCCACGGCGAGCAGCACGTAAGACGGGCAAGGGAGGAAACGAAAGACAGGCAAGGTACAGAACCTCCCATGGTACTCCAGACCTAAGTTTAAGGGAACACATCGGCGTTTGTCAATGTTTCCGTTACGCCTGTCCACAACTCGTGCCCCTCCACTTTTCGTAACGGGCAGCGCCGTAGGAAGTTATGCCTGATTGACACTGAACACAGAATCATTACACTTCCCAACTTATTAAGCCGGAAGGGATTTAGCTACTTTTATCGTCGGTTTTTCCTGAGCAGTTTCCACTCGCATCCCCCGGTATTTTGGCGGGCCTCTACGTGATGCATTCTCTGTTCCGAGTGGGCGGTACCCTCCGATTGCACGTTCTTCTGGGAAGGTGAAAGCAATCTATGTTCGTAACACTTTGGATCTTAGCGCTTCTAGCATCGATTGCCGCCTTGGTGCAGGCATGGATGTTCTACAAGACAATGATGGCCGCCGATCCCGGCAACGATCGCATGGTTGAAATTGCGGGATATGTCCGGCAGGGCGCCAACGCCTACCTTAAGCAGCAATACATGGTGGTCGCGGCGTTCTTCGTGGTCATCGTGATCTTGCTCGCGATCCAGGCTTTCGTGCTGGAAGCCCAAAGCCGTTTTGTGCCGTTTGCATTTCTCACGGGCGGTTTCTTTAGTGGTCTTGCGGGCTGGTTTGGCATGAAAACCGCCACGCAGGCAAGCAGCCGTACGGCCGCCGGCGCCCAAAAGTCGCTGAATCAAGGGTTGCAAGTCGCCTTTCGTAGCGGCGCGGTCATGGGGCTAACGGTGGTGGGATTAGGGCTCCTCGACATCACACTCTGGTTCGGCTTCCTGTACTGGGTATGGCCCTTGTTCACCCCCGAAGAGTATCACCTTAGCTTGGTCGACGTAACGGTCACCATGCTCTGCTTCGGCATGGGCGCTAGCGCCCAAGCTTTGTTCGCTCGCGTAGGCGGCGGCATCTTTACCAAGGCGGCCGACGTAGGCGCCGACCTGGTGGGGAAGGTTGAGCAAAACATTCCCGAAGATGATCCCCGCAACCCAGCCACCATTGCTGACAACGTCGGCGATAACGTCGGCGACGTGGCCGGCATGGGCGCTGACCTGTACGAGTCGTATTGCGGTTCGATTCTGGCCACCGCAGCGCTCGGCGTGGCCGCATTCGCCACAGGCGAGATACTGCCAGGAGCCGATGCCCTAAGCGCCCAGGAATTACATGAGCAGGCGATCCGGGCGCAGCTGGCGACCCTGTTTCTTCCGATGGGCGTAGCCGCCGTAGGCATCCTCTTGTCGATCGCTGGCGTCTACATGGTCCGGACCGAGGAATCGGCGACCCAGAAGAACCTGCTGGCCGCCTTAGCCCGCGGCATCAACTTTTCAACATTTCTCGTCGTGATTGCGGCAATTGCTTTATCGTGGCTGCTCATGCCGCGCACTGAAGGCACGGTTTTCTTTGGCTTCATTCCGGGCGTGGCGTTTAGCATCATCGTCGGCCTGATTGCCGGCTGGTTGATTGGGAAATGGACGGAATACTCCACGAGCAATGAGTACCGACCAACAAAGTATCTTGCCGAACAAGCAGTCACCGGGCCGGCCACGGTTATCATTGGCGGCATCGCCGAAGGCATGCTCAGCACCTGGTTCCCGGTGCTCGTGGTGTGCGTGGGCACGCTGCTAGCTTTCGGTTTTGCCAATGGCTGGCAATACGA
>CAYWIS010000011.1:0-35186 GCA_964458385.1 uncultured Pirellulaceae bacterium | reverse complement strand
CTCTTTGCTCTTGGTCTATATGGCGTAGGTATCGCGGCCGTTGGCATGCTCAGCACGCTGGGAATTACCTTGGCGACCGACGCCTACGGTCCCATTGCAGACAACGCGGGCGGAAACGCTCAAATGGCCGGTTTGGAGGAAATCGTCCGCGAGCGAACGGACGCCCTTGATAGCCTTGGCAATACAACAGCCGCCACGGGTAAAGGCTTTGCCATTGGATCGGCGGCGCTTACCGCGTTGGCCTTGCTTGCAGCGTACGTCGAGGAAGTGCGCGTCGGCTTTGAGCGCTGGGCGCAATCGGAGGTTCGCCAATTGGCGGCAGCCGACCAACCCGACGGATTCTATAAGGCGTCCAACGGTTTCATCATTCAGAAGGAGGGGAACAAGGCGCACGGTTGGCTTGCCTTGCCGGGCGATGTTCGTCGTGATGAAGTCCGCGAGGCGTGGCGAGAAATCGATTATTCTCAAGGCCCGGTGCGCATCGATGATCAAATGTTGACGATTGAAGAGCGCCCTGACCGGGAGCCTCACGTGAGCTTCGCCGCCACGGGCGACCGACTGATCAATGTTCGCAACGCGACGCTTCCTGACTTTACAACCTACTACGATGCGTCGCTGATGAATCCCAAAGTGTTGGTCGGAATGTTTATTGGCGCCATGGCCACGTTTGTGTTTTGCGCCATGACCATGAAGGCCGTAGGCCGAGCGGCTAAAGGCATGGTCGAGGAAGTGCGGCGACAATTCCGCGAAAAGAATATTCTCGCAGGAAATGACATCCCCGATTACGCCCGCCCTGTGGCCATTAGCACCAAGGCTGCTCAGATCGAGATGATTGCGCCGTCGTTACTTGGATTGGCAACGCCCGTGCTCGTAGGCTTTGTCTTGGGTGTCGGAGGCGTCTTGGGGCTTTTGGTCGGCGCTTTAGCCACGGGCTTCTGCGTGGCCATATTCATGGCCAACTCGGGCGGCGCATGGGATAACGCCAAGAAGCACATCGAAGCCGGACACCATGGCGGCAAGGGATCCGAAGCCCACAAGGCCGGCGTCGTTGGCGATACCGTGGGCGATCCCTTCAAAGACACCAGCGGTCCGAGCCTCAACATTCTCATCAAGTTGATGAGCATGGTCAGCGTGGTCGCAGCGGGCTTGGTGGTTCGTTATAGCCTTTACGCTCTGGGAATCTTTTAGTCGCTAGAGCTGGCGTCATAACAGCCGACGCCGTGACAGGAAAATTAGAAAGGCGGCGTTGACTTGCCGCACTCTTACCGAGAGTGCGGCGGCTCATCGCCGCCTTCTGCTTTTCAGCTAATTCGCGGGTAGTTGTTGGCGCCGGGCAATTACCTGGTCAGGGGTAGCCACACCGGTTGTCCCCAATTGCTGTACGGTAATTGAAGCAACCAAGCAGGCGATCTCGGCAGCCTCATGCTCATTCGCGCCTGCAAGCAGGGAAGCAACCAATGCCGCGGTCGCACTGTCGCCTGCTCCCACCACGTCAATCGGCCCCGTCACCGGCACACCGGGCGAATGTCGGAGCCAACCGTCCGGGCGCGCTACCATAATCCCCTCTTCGCCAACCGTAACATACGCGGGCCGCCCCGTGCGGCGAGCGAGCGTCAGTACGGCGTCTTCTACATTTGGAGCTTCGGCGCCACAACTCTTGCTGGCGCGTGTAACTTCCGCACGGTTTCCCTTCAAAACGCCAAAGAAGAATTCTCCTAAATGATTGCGGCTGTCGACCAACACCAATTTGTCGGGGAAGCTGTCGGAAAGTTCCTGAAGTCGGGCGCGTACGGTTTGATTTACTACCCCCCAATTCGTTTCGTTCACCTGATCAAGGACGATAACACCGTCGGCTTCGGCAAACACCGCCTCTACATGTCGCAGGACGGCCGTCTCGGCCGCAGCAGTCAACGGGCCGCGGGTGCGCACATCCAGCCGATTCAGCTCGAACCATTCTCCTTGCTCGTTACTTCGTAGAGGCTTGGTATAGGTCGGTGTAAGTCTTGCCGAATCGTGGACAAGGAATTGTGGATCAATCGGCAACCGCTCCAGTTCCTTGCACAGGTCGTAGCCGTGGCCATCGTCGCCCAACACGGTGACCGGCAGTAGCCGCCCCACACCTAAGGCGGCCAGATTGTTCATCACCGTACCAAGTGCGCCGGGCGAATTTCGCACGCGCACTATCTGATAGGCCGTCAATCCTGTTTCGATCGACGGTTCATCGGCAGCGCTGTCGATCTCCAGATAACGGTCTAAGAATAAGTCACCTACAAGCGCGATCGTCAAACGTGGGAAGCCCGCGACAATCTCTTGTAACCGCTCGAGTGTAAGCATGGTTGCGTAGTCCTCTTGTACCGCATCTGATCGTGACAGGCTACCGACCCGAGCGCATCTCCAGGCCAAAATCCTCTCTGCGCTGCCGCCCGCTTTTGTCGGGGCATCCTGCTGACAATTGCCCGAACTCTGGCGGTTTTCACCCCGCCGCCAAGCACCTTAGGAAACTTGGCGTTCTGCGGCGATTGCAGCCAAACGCAAATGGGGAAATGTGGCGCGATGATCGCCGCAAACATAGAAGCTCTCACCGCCATCAGCCACCGTCCGCACGAGAATCGTTTTCCACGGCCGATAGTAGTACTGCGGATTCGATTTGGGAGCTTCTTGGTGGAACTCACCGGCAATGGGAATTAGATCGAATGCCGCGGTGGTAAAATGTGCGATCCGTTTTCCTTCCTGGTGCGCTACATTCCGCGCCATAGACAAGGCCTTCAAGTAGACCTCGGGGCCCATTACGGCGGAACCAAAACAGAGGAACACTCCTCCTTCGAGATTCTGCACGGTATGGGCGACGGTCAGAAAATCTCGGTAGCTTGCCACGCCATACGCCGCGGGATCGAAGTTGGGGTGCTCATGGGTAATGTCATACCCAATGCCGATATGCACCGTTACCGGCACGCCCAATCGCACGCCCGCCGCTAGCACGCTCGTATCCTTGTACGGGAAATCGCTCGCGAGAATTGCGCGGCCAATGGCCTCGCCTAGGCCCATGCCCGCGGCAGCGCCGTCGCGCACCACGTCGTTGATCTCGGCAGTGTCGCGCCACAGACCAAATTCGCCCGTGCGGATGTAGCGGGCGACACTTTCGCAGGTGGCGCCGATCCGAGCCAGCTCATAGTCATGAATCGGCCCCGCGCCGTTCATGCCTACGTGGGTAATCAACCCGCGCTCCATCAGATCGATCAACTGTCGGGCCACGCCCGCTCGGATTACATGCGCCCCCATGAGCATAAGCACAGCGGCGCCGCGACGGCGCGCTTCGACCAAACGCTGCCCGAGCGTCGCCAGGTCGCTCATGGCGCGGGGGGCCAGGAGCGGCGGTTGGTGATCCAGCGGCAAAAGTGTATCGTGCAAAAGGTCGTGCGTGCGTTCCGCTAATGGCTTGATCTTCAGCCGCGACCGGTCGAATTGAGGGAACATGGGCATCGGCAATTACGTAGTATTCACCCACCAAGTAGAGCAGTCAGGCTATTCGCAAAGACTGGTGGACTCGCCAAGTCAGGCGATGCCCGTTCTGGCCAGCGGGGGAAGATTGATCTCCGCCATCAGCGAATCCAACTGACGATAATCGCCGATAATAAGATCGGCGCCGGCGCGGATTAGCCGCTCGCGTTTCCACGCGTTGATCCCCTGGCGGGTCGTTTCGTTGCTTGCGACCCCCACCGCGAGCCCGCCAACTTTCTTGACCTCTTCGATTTCCACAAATCCGTCGCCAAATCCTAACAGTTCGTGGCCACGGACCCCGGTTTCCTCGATGATCCTGGCGATGACCATCGCCTTGGAGAACTTTTTATAATCGTCGAGGGCGCCATAAACATGCGGTCCAAAAAACTCCGCCAGCCCTAAGGTGTTCAACTCGTCTTCCACGTAGTTTAGGTCCGTCCCCGACGCCAAGTAGAGCGTTACGCCGCGGTCGCGAAGGTACGTTAGCAGCTCTCGTGAGCCCGGCACCGTCATCGCCTCTGCGGGAACGGCGCCCGTTTTGACCGCTTCAACCCGAGCGCCCACCTCACGCCACAAAAGATCGTGATAGCGGCGTTTGTACGTCAATGGGTCCAGCGGCGTTCCGCCGCGCCGGGCGATCTCCTCGGCCAATTGGATCATCTGGTAAATGGTCTGACGCCCGTTGAGACGCATCACGAACTCCTCAACCGCCTTTCGCAGGTCGTCCCGCGTTTCTGGAGTCCCTGTCGCCGCCAACTCGTCGACCATCATCGGGATCATCACATCCTGCCAATTGCGGCGCAAGAGCGAGAGCGTGCCGTCGAAGTCGAAAATTGCGGCGCGAAACGGTCCGCGTGCGTAGTGTGGATTGACGATTTCAATTTCCGATGGCGACATAACAAACCTTCACAAGCCTTGTTCAGGCTTTTTCTACCCTTTCCGTTTGCCCCGACGGGTGTCTTCCCGCTCTGGTTTCCCTTGTTTGTCGGCGACGCTTGTGCGACATTTTAGCGTAGCCGTCCCGGTTTGTGTTTCCGAGTTGAGGGAAGATTGCGATGGTTCGCCGTCTCTGGGGGGCGTCGACGCTCCTAAGCCTCGCCGTTGGTATTGCGTTCCACACCGCTTCTGCGTGGGCGGACGCGGGGGAACTTGCCCCGCGTCTTCGGCGCCCGTCGGCGCTCGCGCTATCTTCCGACTCGGGCCTTCTTTACGTGGGCAACCGAGGCAGCGGCAGCGTCTCGGTCGTTGATCTTTTGCAACGACGCACCATCCGCGAATTCGATGTGGGGGCCAAGATAGCGGCGCTGCGGCCTGTAGGTGAAGAACGTCTGCTAGCGGCCGATGAACAACAGCACGAATTGTTGTTGATCCATACCGCCGGCGAGCAGTTGAATGTGATTTCTCGTGTTGCCGTCAGCCCCTATCCGGTTGAGGTGGCAGTTTCGCAAGACGGTTCCCGCGCCTACGTCGCCTCGTTGTGGTCGCACCGCGTGACGGAAGTGAGTCTCCCTCGCGGAGACGCCACTAACATGACCGTAACGCGGGTTATCGACCTGCCATTTGCCCCGCGAAAGCTGCTACTAACGCAGAATGATTCTCGCTTACTCGTCGGAGACGCATTTGCGGGACGGCTGGCGATCCTCGATGTGGAAGCGGGCAAGCTGCACCACATTCGCAAGTTTCCGGCCCATAATATTCGCGGATTGGGCGTCACGCCGGACGGCAAGATGTTGGCGGTAGCCCACCAAATGCTGAACGAACTTGCACACACGGTTCGAAACGATGTGCATTGGGGGCTATTGATGTCCAACGACCTGCGGTGGCTGCGTCTGGCGACCGTGCTTGCCGAGCAACCTGAAGTCGATTTGTACGCGGGCGCCCACATGCACCCCCTGGGAGATGCGGGCCGCGGCGGCGCCGACCCCGCCGATCTCGCCGTGACGCCTGATGGGCTAGTCGTCGTCACATTAGGCGGAGCCAATCAGATTGCCTTGGGCAAGGAACAGGATTTCAGCCTTCGTCGCATTGCTGTGGGACGGCGACCGACGGCCGTGATCGTATCGCATGACGGAAAGACGGCGTACGTCGCCAACACCTTCAACGATTCCATTTCCGTGATTGACCTGGAGCGAGAGGAAGCTGTCGGCGAAATCTCGCTTGGTCCTCTTGCGCAATTGTCGCTGGCCGATCACGGCGAGATGCTGTTTTACGATGGCGGATTGTCGCATGACCGCTGGATGAGCTGCCATAGCTGCCACACCGACGGTCACACCAACCAGATGCTTAACGACAATTTGAGCGATGGTTCGTTCGGCGCTCCCAAACGGGTGCTATCTCTATTGGGCGTTGCCTCGACAGCGCCGTTTGCCTGGACCGGAGGCACTCCTGACCTGGAAACGCAAATTCGGAATTCCATTTCGAAAACCATGCAGCGACAGGCGCCGCCCGAATCGCACGAGGTCCAGGCGTTGGCGGCGTACCTTCAAACATTAACGCCGCCCCCCAGCGTAACCCAACTCCGCGGGGAAGCTGATCCGGCCGCCATCTCGCGAGGGAAGGACGTTTTTGAAGCGCAGAAGTGCACCAAGTGCCACACGCCACCTACTTTTACGAGTTCAGAAGCCTACGACGTGGGCCTGCACGATCAGGAAGGGAACCGCCGCTTCAATCCACCTTCGCTCCGCGGCGTAAGCCAACGGCAACCGTTATTTCATGATGGCCGCGCTGCGACCTTGGAAGATGTGTTCCGCGTCTACGGGCACCAACTCCAAAACGACCTGACCGATGGACAGATTGCCGATCTGGTGGCCTTTTTGCGCAGTCTCTGACTCGCGATAGCGCTGCATGCCGCCGTTCAGGGGCCTAGGCAGGCGAGTCTTCTGCGTAACGGGGCGACAGGCCGAACTCGGCCAAGACGGCGGCTTCTTGACGCCGCATCTCTTGTTGTGCATCGGGTGTCAGATCATCGTACCCCACCAGGTGGAGCGCGCCGTGCACAACGTACAACAGTAGTTCGTCTGCGGGCGTCCAGCCAAAACGCGCAGCAGAGGCAATCGCCGTGTCGGCGCTGACGATGATCTCGCCTTCCAGCGCGTTGTCCTCGGCGTCAAGCAGAAAACTCAACACATCCGTCGGATAGTCGTGATTCAAATGCAGCCGATTCAGCCGGTGAATTTCTGGATCGTTCACCACGGCTACGCTTACCGCGCCGCGCGTCCGGCCCGACTGTTGGAGAACGATGCGTACTGCACGGGCGAGGCGATCTTCGTCTACCGGCAACGAGGATTGGCGGTTGGCGATTTCAACTTCGATCATGCCGTTTGCTGGTCGGGGTATTTGACCCGCCCATGGTAAAAGGCCGTCAACGATTTAATGAGGCTATTTTGGACGGTGCGAAGCTCTTGAAGCGTAAGGCCGCACTCGTCGAACTGGCCGTCAAGAAGCCGCTTTTGAGCAAGTTCGTTCACCAGGCTTTCGATCCGGGCGGGCGTGGGATCGCTCAAAGTACGGCTGGCGCTTTCGACCGCATCCGCCAGCATCATCACTGCCGCCTCTTTGGTTTGCGGTTTCGGTCCGGGGTAACGGAAATTGCTCTCGTCGACCTCGCCCGCATCAGGATTCTGTTCGCTTTGGCGACTCGCCTGGCGATAGAAGTACTCGACCAGCGTTGTTCCGTGATGCTGTTCGATAAAGTCGATAATCCGCTGCGGCAGGCGATGTTGACGAGCCATTTCGGCGCCGTCCTTCACGTGAGCGATAATCACCAGCGTGCTCATGGCCGGCGCCAACGACTCGTGCCGGTTCCCTCCCAGCGTCGACTGGTTCTCGACAAAGTACGCCGGTTTAAGCATCTTGCCGATGTCGTGGAAATAGGCGCCGACGCGCACCAGCAGCCCGTTGGCGCCAATCGCATCGGCGGCCGCTTCGGCAATCGAGGCGACGTTAATGGAATGGTTGTACGTTCCCGGCGCCCGTCGCACCAATTCCTGAAGCAGCGGATGCGTTTGGTCGCCCAACTCCAACAGGCTCAAATCGGTCTGCACATCAAAAATCCGTTCGATGAACGGCAACAGCCCCGTAAGGAGCAAGCCTGCCAGTAGTGCCGAGAAGCCAAACCACAATGCATCGGCCAACAAAGGCGCCGAGGGGTTCTCACCCGCCACGATATGGACGCCGAGCGCCGTCAAGGTGACCACAAGAGCCGCCCATAATCCGACATAAACCAGTTTGGTGCGTGTTCGCACTCGCTGGAGCGCAAGAATGGCCGCAGCCACACCGGCCATCAGGATAACAAACTCCGAGAGCGACAATCCCAGCGTCAACACGACGATCAACGCGACGGCCGCCGATAATAACAAGGCTAATTCCTGCCGATACGCAATGGTCAGCGTCATGCCAAACGCCATCATGGGCACCAGCTCCAACCGCCAGCGATCGGCCGCAGCGATCCAGACGCCGATGACCGTCAACACCACGAACCCAAGCAGCACCGTCAGCAGCCGGAGGTTGTCAATCAAATACGGCTCGCGACGCAAGATGTAGAACCCGCAGAGTATGTACAACGCGATGTACATACCCAAATGGGCCAGCGTGCGAAGCGTTTTCTCCTTCCAAGACATTTGGCCCACGACCGCCTCATGCTCTAAACGCAGGAGTTCGCGGGCCTCGGGCGTAAGCGGCTCCCCGCCTTTGACACCCTTGAGTTTTTCGCCTGGCGCGTAGGTTGTGTACCGAGGCTCGACTTGCGCTGCGGCCCGATCGCTCGCGGCCAAGGTGGCCTCGCGATTGAACACAAGCGTGGTGGGAAGCCGCGGACTGAGGTAGTCGAACAACCGTTGGGCCGCCACATTGGCCTGGTCGGGATCCATATACTGCTTGCGGAGTTCCGCGGCGAGGCGTTCGTGAAGTGTTTTCTGCACTTCAGGAATGCGCACCTGCTCCACGGGAAACGGCTCGGCATCCTGCGGAAGCCCTGGAGGATGAACCAGAATTTCCACTTGGCTTCCTTGGTCCGGCTCATGCCCTAAGTTGTGGAGCAAGCCGCCGCGTCGAAAGCTTCCCAAGGCGGAGGCGACCGCTTGTTTTAGACGTTCTAAATCCTGATCAGCGCCAAACAATGCGCGAAACTGCTCGTAGGCTTGCCGGCGTTCCTCCTCGGTGGCCGGTTTGGCGGGATCACCCGGGAAGAACTCGTTCCAGAGCACCGGATCGATGGCTTCGTAACCCGACGCCGAAATCAATTGGAACGCCTTATCGATGAGCGCATGCTGCAATTCCTCCAACGGCTGCGGGTCGTTCGTGTAGTAGGCGACTACCTCGCGCCGGGCCTTGTCGATCGCTTTCCGCGTGGCTTCTTCGTCTTTGACCGCGAACTCAACCCGTGAGGTAATATCACGGCGGGGGATCGAGCGAGTTCGCCAAGCGAAGGGCGGCTCCCAAGCCTGCGTCACCAGGCACATAATGGCGATCGAAACCGCACAACCCCCAAGGCGCAGAAGGACGTCTCCTCGACGCAGCAATTGCGCGATGCGTGTCCAACGACTCGGCGGCAATTCCAATCCTGCCCCGCGTTCTGGCCGCCGGCGTTTCTTAATGGTGCCCGCTGTCATGATGAGATCTGGAAATCAGCGTCAGCCGCTCCGTGACTATGCGCGGCGGCCGCGCCGCGACCGCCGCGCGCACGGCTAAGCGCCTCCGCGACGTCTCCGTGGTCCCTCCTCATATGCCTGGACAATCTCTTGCACCAGCCGATGGCGAACGATGTCCTCCGCCGTCAGTCGAACCGCCTTGATTCCCTTGATCCCTTTTAGACGGGTCAGAGCATCGGCTAGTCCGCTTCGTGCGTCATGGGGCAAGTCAACCTGAGTATGATCGCCAGAGACGACGATCTTGGATCCGGAGCCCATGCGAGTCAGAAACATCTTCATTTGGGCCACGGTCGTATTTTGCGCCTCGTCGAGAATGATAAAGGCCTCGTTCAGCGTACGACCACGCATATAAGCAAGAGGAATGACCTCGATCACATCCTGCTCCATCAGGCGTTTGATCTGATCGTGGTCGATCATCTCGTGCAGAGCGTCCAACAGCGGACGCAGGTACGGATTAATTTTGGCCTGCAAGTCACCGGGAAGGAATCCCAATCGCTCGCCAGCTTCAACGGCGGGCCGAACCAACACGATCTTCCGTATCGCGCGATTCTTCAGGGCCTCTACGGCCAAAGCCACCGCCAAATAGGTCTTGCCTGTACCCGCCGGCCCCACGGCAAAAACTAGGTCGTAGCGCCGGATCGCTTCAATATATTTTGCTTGACCGGGCGTACGAGGAACGATGCGGCGTCCCGGCTGCAATACTTCAATAGGAGCTTGTCCGCCTAGCTGGCTCTCGCCGCGAAGCACGGAAAGCACTTCATCGACTTGGTCCGGAGACAGGTCTCGCTGCCGCTGGACAAGTAATTTCATTCGCTCTAAGGCCGTCGTGGCTTTCGCCACAGCCGCCTCGTCGCCCGCGACATGAACCTGGCCGTTACGGTGAGTGATCTGTACGCCGAAGGCGTCCTGCACCTTGCGCACATGCTGGTCGCGAGGACCGAACAGCGAGAGCACCAGTTCTGGTTCGACCAGCGTAATGGTCGCTTCGTTCATTAAGGAAAAAGGCGGCTAGGGAAGCCGCCCACGGGAGTAACGTTTTCCAGTACTCAAAGTATACTCAAGAAACCGATCCGAGAACAGCAATCCCCTCGCTCGCAAGCACAACTCCTTACACAACAATAGGTTGTGCCTCACGCCGAGCAATCGTCGGGGCTGGTTCGCCTGTCATTTTTGATACGTGCCGGGATTTGCTCGTACTCAAGAAAAATAGCCCAGGCTTTGCGGCCTGGGCTATTGGATTTGATTTTCCGTCCGAAAAGAACCTTAGTTCTGGCTGAGAGAATCGGTTCGGCTCGATTTAGCAGCGATCGAGCGCAACTCAGCACGGCGGCCCGCTTCGCGAACAATGTGCATCGCGCGGGCTACCTGCTGTGGCAGGAAGAACGGTTCGGTCGTTCCGTTGAGGTGCTTGATACCGATTTTCGCGGCGAGTTCTTCGAAAGAAAGCTTGTCGGTTACGTGCCACGCGGCGGCTTGCGCCGACGCCTGATCAATTTCGCCACGGCCAAGCATGGCGCAAATTTCGTACACCTGCGGATCATCCTTGAAGGACTTCAGCGGAACCAAGGTATAGGGAACGCGGACATTGGGATCTTCTTTGCCATGCTCCAGGCAAACGGTGGTCACCTTGATCTTGCCAGTTTTCTCGGGCCCCACATTGAAGAACCCGCCGCCACCGAATCCACCGCCACCCAAACCGCCGAATCCGCCACCGCCGAATCCACCGCCGCCAAAACCGCCCAATCCACCGCCAAAGCCGCCGCCTAATCCTTGCAAAGCCCCAAGGCCGCCGCCTAGTCCGCCAGCGCCAAGTCCACCGGCGCCCAAACCGCCGCCAGCCAATCCACCGCCAAGTCCGCCCGCTCCAAAAGCCTGGTTCAACGCAGGTACACCCGCAAAAGCCTCGGGCAGAGCAATTCGCAAGGGCTTATCGGTCTTATTTTTAATGACCACGTTGCCTTGCTTGGCGTCTTTGGCGAATAAGGTGACCTCAATTTCGCCAGCCTCCATGGCGGCAAACAGTTCGACCTCTCGAACTTCGACATCACCGCCCCGAGATGATGCCTTGCGCTCGCTCTCGGCCGCAACTGCCACCCCCACTCCCAACAGGGTCATAGCGGCAAGCGCGGCAAATGGAACGCCCGCAAATCGCATTTTCAAAATCTTCATGGACAACTCCTACCGCCTGGATTCTCGTTCCAGAAAATGAGACGCCCCACTGGCCTCCCCTAGCATAATCAGCGTGACTTTCAAAACGCAAGCATTTTTTCACGTTGCGCGCTTTTACCATTGATCGGGCCGTATAAGTCTCACGATTTGCAGATTTAGCGCGCCCTGCCCCCTCAAAAATGCTGTAGAGATCCATCCATTAGGCGAGAGCTTTTGAGGTACGGGGAATTGACCTTTATCGCGACGGATCGTTCCGCTACCATGCCGTGCCTTTCTCAAGGGGATTCCATCTTTTCTTTGCGTTCCTCGGTAAAGGTATGGGGCACGTCGCGCCTTAGGACCGAGGACCAGGGCGACCACTTGCAAGGAGATGCGCATGGTGCGTAACGGATGCAGGACTTCGCTGGGGCTAGCGCTAGGAGGATGGTTGGCGGTTTCTACAGTCATGGCGGCTCCTCCTTGGGAAACGCTCCTGCCATTCAAACGCGTCGAGGCCGACCCCAACAAGTCCTATGTGCTTACCCAAGAGCACGGTCCTTGGCTAATTCTGGCGGCAAGCTTCTCGGGCGATATCGCTGAACAACAAGCGAAGGAATTAGTGCTCGAGCTGCGCAGCAAATTCGGTATGGCTGCGTACATACATCGGCAAACGTATGATTTCACCCAACCGGTGGAAGGGATCGGCTTTGACGAAGAAGGGAACCGCAAGCTCATGCGTTATCGCACGGCCGCGCGGTATGACTCGTATGCCGTGTTGGTGGGCGATTTTCCTTCGGTCGAAGACCCCAATCTTGCTAAGACATTAGACAAAATCAAACATGCGTTTCCGCAATGTCTCGACTTGCAGAAACGCCCCAAATCGGCACAGCGTTTCGCTGGGCTGCGGAATTGGTACCGGCAAATCAACGAGGATCCAGAGAAACGTCAGAAAGGACCGATGGGGCACGCGTTCGCCACGCGTAACCCGTTGTTGCCCGCCGAATATTTTGTGGCCGGCGGGCTCGATAAGTTCATTGTCGACATGAACAAGGACCTTGAGTACAGCCTGCTCAAATGCAAAGGCAAGTACACGGTCCGGGTCGCCACATTTCGTGGCCAAGGGACGATGAACTTAAAGCAGATGAACACCATGGAGGTCAGCGACGAACTCGATAAAGCAGCCGAGAAAGCTCACAAACTTACGGTCGCGTTACGCAAGCAAGGTGTGGAGGCTTACGAGTTTCACGACCGCCACGAGAGCGTCGTAACCATAGGCAGCTTTGACTCGATTGGCACTCCACGGCCCGATGGCAAAATCGATATCAATCCGGCTATCTACCAGATCATGCAAACGTATGGGGCCGACCGCACGCCCTTGCCGGGCTTAGGAGGCCAACTGGCTCTCCGTCCCAAGTCGCTCGCGGGAATCACTTTCGACGCTCAGCCGCTACCTGTCGAAACGCCTCGGCCCTCCATTGGTGCGGCATACTCCAACGGCAACCGGGAAGTGCGGTTCTAACCGCCATTTCCCCGTCGGCGCTGTTGTTGCCGCGCTAGCGAGACATTCTCGACCGCGTTAGACTAGGACCGCATCTTTGCGGTCCTTTTTTGTTTTTGTCCCTGATTACCGACTATGCCTGCTCCCCGGCCGTTGCTCGTTCTCGGAACCAATAACGCCAAGAAACGTGAAGAGTTGGTTGACTTATTAGTACCCTATGGCTTTGAGTTGCGAATACTTTCCGAGTATCCCCAAGCCATTGAAGTGGAAGAAACCGGCTCTACGTTCGCCGAGAACGCGCGGTTGAAAGCGTCGGTGCAGGCAAAGAACTTGGGCGTTTGGGTCTTGGCGGAAGACAGCGGACTGGCGGTCGACGCGCTCGAGGGCAGACCAGGAGTCTTTTCGGCCCGATATTCGGGGCCCAACGCGACCGACGAATCGAATAATCGCAAGCTGTTAGACGAGTTGGCGGGAATTCCGTTAGAGCGACGCACCGCCCAATATGTGTGCTGCGCCGCGCTGGCTGATCCCCAAGGCAATATTCGCGCCGAGAGTGAAGGAACCTGCCGCGGTCGAATCCGCTTTGAGCCGGTCGGGACGGGCGGTTTCGGCTACGACCCCCTCTTTGAGATTTTAGAGTACCACCGCACGTTCGCTGAATTGGGCGGGGCCGTGAAATCCGCCATTAGCCACCGGGCCCGAGCACTCCAGCGGATGGTTCCGCAACTCTTAGCATTGGTGCGTTCTGGGGCGTGGTCGTGACCCCACGCGACACGTGCGCATAAAAAACTGGCTCCGGGAATGAAGTCCGCAGCCAGCAGTGAATAATGGAGAGCTTGTTATGATGGGAGCTAGAATACTCTGCCTTCAGCCGCATTACAAGCCCACTTTGAGGACGTCGCTCTCCCCCTGGCCATGGGCGGTAGCCATGTTGGTTTTCTGTTCGGTGCGCCCGCTGGCAGCCGAGTCGCCTTCCACATGGGTTGAGAAAGAACTCCCCAACCTGGTCGAGCTGTACCAGGAATTTCATGCGAATCCCGAGTTATCGTTTCAAGAAAAAGAGACGGCCGCCCGACTAGCCAAAGCTTGGAAAGACGCCGGACTGGAAGTTCACACGGGAATCGGAGGCCATGGCGTCGTGGGGCTCCTTCGCAATGGCGAGGGGCCCACCCTTATGCTGCGAACGGATCTCGACGCGCTGCCGGTCATTGAGCAGACCAACCTCGCATTTGCTTCGAAGGTTCGGGTCCAAGCTGAGTCCGGCGGCGAAGTTGGCGTAATGCACGCCTGCGGGCACGACGTCCACATGACCAACCTAATTGGCGTCGTACGCTATTTAGCGCAGCACCGGGACCAGTGGTGCGGAACGGTCATAGCCATCGGGCAACCCGCCGAAGAGCGCGGCGCAGGAGCACGCGCCATGCTCAACGATGGGCTGTTTGAACGGTTCCCTAAACCCGACTTCGCCCTCGCGCTCCATGTTGACGCCGCCCTTGCTACGGGCAAGGTGGGCGTGCGGCCAGGTTATTCCCTTGCTAACGTGGACAGCGTCGACATTACGGTGCGAGGCAAGGGCGGCCACGGCGCGTACCCGCACACCACGGTCGACCCCATCGTGCAAGCCGCACAGTTGATTCTGTCCTTGCAAACCATCGTCAGTCGAGAGGTTAGGCCACAAGAGCCTGCGGTGATTACCGTCGGCTCAATTCATGGCGGAACGAAGCACAATATCATTGGCGATGAGTGCCGACTTCAGCTCACCGTACGCAGCTATTCGGACGGCGTCCGCCGCCAGCTCTTAACGGCCATAGAACGGAAGGCCAAAGCTACCGCAATGGCGTTTGATGCGCCGGAGCCAATTATCACGATTTCAGAAGGAACACCTGCCTTGTTCAACAACGAGGAGCTTGCCGCTCGCCTGACCAAGGTGTTCCAAACAATGCTAGGCAAAGATCAAGTGGTGGTGGCCGAAGCAGAGATGGGCGGCGAAGACTTCAGCCGATATGGCCGCGCCGGTGTTCCCATCGTTATGTACCGGTTGGGCGCCGTCGACGCCCGACGCTTGGAGAGGTACAAACAATTGGGACAGGATCCACCGTCGCTTCACTCGCCCCTGTTCTATCCTGATGTTGAGGAGGCGCTTACCACGGGCGTGACGACCATGGTCGCCGCCGCGCTGGACTTGCTCGCTCCTAAGAAGCCGTGATTCATGTCGCGCACAGGCGTTGTCTGGCTTGTCCTTTACTTCGCATGGATGGGAACTGTCTTCGGCGGTTTATATTGGGGCCGCCAAGCGTCGTTCCGTGCCTATAGCGGCCTCGAAGCACAATCGGACTGGAATCGGTTTCGCGACGATATGGCGCGGTTATCGAAAGAAGGACCGGTTGAGCGCCGCCGGCCCAAGAGCCCGGAACCGCCTGCGCTTGTGCTCATGCGAGATTACTTTGGCGTCTCGCTGGCGGCCGCCGCCGTGTTTGGCTCGCTGCTGTTTGTCATGTTGATGGGCGCGGTGCGCGGCGCCTTGACGCACGATTTTGAACCGCAGGCCGACGAGAACGATCGCCCCCCGCGGCGCGAAGCGGCAAGGTAGAATAGCGGTATGCCAGTTTCCACCACTCGCGACGCCCCATTCCGCCTGCGAAATCCGCCCCATGACGTGCGGGTGACGAACTGGGCGCTGCGCGATGATCCGTTACGTTCTCTATTGGCCATTTTGGTGGGAAGCGCGGCCGCCGTTACGGCCGGCGTTATCACCCGCAGCATTGGAACATTCGCGTTTGCCGCCTTCGCCGTTACCGTAGCGCTCTGGCGCACCTGGATGCCAATCCGGTACGAGTTCGATGCGCGTGGCGTTACCCAAGTGTTGGGACGGCGGCGATGGCTGCTCTCGTGGCTCGCGGTGGGAGATTATGAATTCACTCGCCGCGGCGTACTCTTTCTCCCTCGCGGCGAGCCGACTTGGTGGAACACCACCCGCGCGGTATTTGTGCTTTGGTCGGGCAAACGCAGCGAAATTATCGAGATCGTAGAGTACTATTTGGGCGCCCGCATGCTGTTTGAAGAAGCCAGCAATTCCTCGCCGACGGGTTAGCATGCTGGCGCCATCCCGAAAAAAAATCGAAGTCTCAAACGCGGTTCTCGCCGTTAGTCGCCTTCGGCCTTGATGCACGCCACACGATGCCGGTTCCCCAGGAGTTGCGGAACTTGCTCGCGACAGCGGTCATCGCCCAGGGGGCAGCGTGGCTCAAAGGGGCATCCCGGATACTCTCGGTCTGGCGAAGGAGGTTCGCCCTTCAACGCAATCCGCTCGCGTTTCTCCTCCACGGCGGGATTGGGAATGGGCACCGCCGAGAGCAACGCCTGGGTATAAGGGTGGCGCGGCGAACGGTAAAGCTCCTCGGCGTCGGCCAACTCCACAATCCGCCCTAAGTACATCACCCCAATCCGATGCGCCATGTGCCGCACCACCGCCAAGTCATGGGCGATGAACAAGTACGCCACCCCGAGTTTCTGTTGCAGGTCCATCAGCAAGTTAATGACCTGCGCCTGAATCGAAACATCCAAAGCAGACACGGGTTCGTCGCATAAGATCAGCTTTGGCTCGACAGCCAACGCCCGTGCAATGCCAATCCGCTGTCGTTGGCCGCCCGAGAACTCGTGCGGGTAACGGTTCATGTAGCGAGGGTTAAGGCCAACCAGGTCCATCAGCCGCATCACTTCCAGCCGCCGGTCGCGCCGCGAGTGAAGCTGAAAGATGTCCATCGGCTCACGAATGATGGCGCCAACCGTCATGCGTGGATTGAGCGATGAAAATGGATTCTGAAACACCATCTGGATAGTGCGGCGGTGCGGGAACATCGCCGACGGAGACAATCCGTCGATTCGTTGGCCTTCTACGTAAATTTCGCCCTTGGTTGGCGGGGTCAACCCAGCAATTGCGCGGGCAGTGGTCGATTTACCACAACCCGACTCACCGACCAATCCAAGCGTCTCCCCCTCGTCCACATGGAAGCTGACGCCGTCCACCGCACGAATCACGCCGCGTTCGCCAAAAAAGGGCAATCCGCGGTGATAGGGAAAATGGACCTGCAAATCGCGCACTTCCAGCAACGGCATTTTCTCCCGCACTGGAGAGGTCGTAACGGAAGGATCAGCAATTGCAGACGTCATGGTGTTTCAATTCCCGGCGAACACGGTCACGCCTGGGGGAAAAGTCTTTGAGTTTGAATACAAACGCAGAAAAGCGGTGCGCCCGCCTGTTAAGAATGATTCAGTGCAGCCTTGGGGGTATGCCGGGGCGCCTGGGTCACATCGACAAAGCAAGCCAAGCGTCCACCGCCGGGGCGAGCCGTCAGCGGGGGTTGTTTGTGCCAAGAGTCTTCCACCGCGAACGGGCAACGCGGTGCAAAGGCGCAGCCCGGCGGGAGATTCGTCATGTCGGGCGGCTGCCCCTCAATCACATGCAGCCTGTCGGTCTTCGCGTGGTCCAAGCGCGGCGCCGATTCCAACAACCCAAGCGTATACGGATGGCGGGGGTCGGCGAACAGCGATTCTGCCGACGCCTCCTCCACAATGCGGCCCGCGTACATCACGATCACCCGGTGGCAAACCTGCGCCACGACGCCTAGATCGTGCGTTATCAGGATGACCGCCATGTTAAAGTCTTGCTGCAACGTGCGCAGCAAATCCAGAATTTGCGCTTGAATGGTCACATCCAGAGCTGTTGTCGGCTCGTCGGCAATCAAAATATCGGGATTGCACGACAGCGCCATGGCGATCATGACCCGCTGCTGCATTCCACCCGAAAACTGGTGCGGATAGTCCCACAACCTTTTGGCGGCGCCGGGAATGCCTACCTTTTCTAGCATCGCCACCGCATGATCGAGCGCCTGCCGACGCGTATGCCCCAAGTGCAATTGCGTGACCTCGGTCATTTGCTCCGCGATGGTCAGAAATGGGTTGAGCGCCGTCATCGGATCTTGAAAGATCATGGCGATCCGACGCCCCCGCAACTGCGTCAATTGACGTTCTTTGAGCTGCAGCAAGTCTTGCCCTTGAAAGATCGCTCGCCCACTCACGATGCGTCCCGGAGGGCGAGGAATCAACCCCATGATCGCCAAGTTCGTGACCGACTTGCCCGATCCCGACTCGCCGACAATTCCCAGAGTTTCCCCAGGAAATAAATCGAACGAGACATCATTCACGGCCTGGACCCGACCATCGTCGGTTTTGAACTCAACAACCAGGTTTTCAACACGGAGCAACGGTTCAGACATGAAACGCCACGGGTAATTGTACTGTTCACAGATGCGTCATTGGCGCGACGCGCGTCGCTCAGCTTATCGGTTCTTCATCTTCGGATCGAGCGCGTCGCGTAACCCGTCGCCAAAGAAGTTCAAAGCAAACAAGGTGAGCGTCAACGCAAGACTGGGAAACAGGACCAGCCACCAGTAAATCTTGATGGGCGTAATAACTTGGATTCCTTCGTTCACCAACAGCCCCCATGAAACATCGGGCGGAGAAATCCCTAGCCCCAGGAACGAAAGGAACGACTCGAACAGCATGACCGCGGGAATGGTCAGCGTTAGATAAACGATCACAATGCCCATCACATTGGGCACCAGATGGCGAAAGATGATGCGGCCTGGTCCCGCGCCAATGACGCGCGCCGCATCGATGAACTGCTCATTCTTTAGCGAGATCACCTGGCCGCGCACCACCCGAGCCATGGTCAGCCAATAGATGGCGCCGATCACAATATAGAAGATCACGATCTGGTTAATTCCGTATGGCTCCAGATACTGAGCTTTGATGGTTTCTTCGCTCAAGATGGTGATCAAGAAAATCACGACAAACAGGAACGGAACCGCGTATAGCACGTCGACGAAACGCATCATCACATCGTCCACCGCGCCGCCTGCATAGGCGGCTATGGCGCCATAGCTAACGCCAATGACCAGCGACACCAAGGTGGCGACCACGCCAACGATCAACGACACGCGTCCGCCCCAAAACAGCCGGGCTAATAGGTCGCGTCCTAGAGCGTCCGTCCCGCAGATTGAAGGAATGCACCAATCGCCAAAGACCGCCACTCGCAGGTCGATCAGGTGGCGCGTAAGCCAATTGGGCTTATGCCAAAACTTGTGGTACGGGTGGTCAACCGCGTAGCGCGCGGCAATCTCTTGCTCGAGGGCTAGGCGCTCTTCGCCGCGTGCAGCGGCCCGTTGGCGTTCAAGCTCGTCAATCTCTTGTTGAAATTCGGCCAGCATTTGGGTTAGCGTCTTGACCTCGCCCTCGCTTTCAATGCTCAAGACGACCGGCTTCCCATTAGGCGGCAAGAATTGCCGGGTCTCGAGTTGCTGCAAGATGGGCGACTGCAGCGGCACGAGCGGCGTCATGATGGCCGCCAGGGACATCAACACGAGGAACGCTAATGACAACATGGCGAGCGTATTGCGGCGCAACCGCCGCCATGCGTCCTGCATTAGCGACACGCCATGTAAACGGCGCGCTTCTTCCAGCAGGTTCGCATAACGTTCCGCGGGCGGCAAATCCGCCTTGACCGATTTCGTTTCGGGTTTTGCTTCCACAGGCGCCATATCTGGCCGTTATTTCAACTTGACGCGAGGATCGATCAATCCATAGGAGAGATCGACCAGCGTATTCATGACGAGCAGGAGAAACGTATAGATCAGCACCATTCCCATGGCGAGGGTGTAATCGCGTTGAATGGCGGCCTCAATAAAGTGGCTCCCCATTCCCGGAAGCGCAAAGATCTTTTCAATGACGATTGAGCCCGTCAGTATCGCCGCTATGGCGGGTCCTAAGTACGATACCACGGGCAGAATCGCGCCCTTAAGCGCATGACGCACCACAACCCTCCGATGCGGCAATCCCTTGGCGTAGGCGGTGCGAATGTAGTCCTGGCTGAGCACTTCGAGCATCCCCGTGCGCGTCAGTCGGGCAATGTATCCGGCAAAGGGAGCGCCAAGGCAGATGGCCGGAAGGATGATTTGCGACAATCGCCCCCACCCGGCAGCCGGAAACCAACCCAGGTAAAACACAAACACCACAATCGCCAGGCTGGCCAGTACGAAGCTCGGCACGGCCACGCCAATGGTGGCCAGAACCATGAAGCCATAGTCATACGCCGAGCCGCGTCCAACCGCCGACGCCACGCCGGCCGTCAATCCCAGCGTTAGGGCGAAAGCCATCGCGAACACGCCAAGACTTGCCGACACAGGAAACCCCTGAGCGATAATCTCGTTGACGTTATAGTCAAGCAACTTGAAGCTAGGACCGAAGTCCAAGCGCGCCACATGAGCCAGGCTGTCAAAGTATTGAACCAGAAGCGGCTGGTCCAACTTGTATCGCGCTTCGATGTTGCGTTTGATCTCTTCGGGGATTTTCTTCTCTGCGTCGAAGGGGCCGCCTGGAACGGCGCGCATCAGAAACCATGTGACGGTAAAGACAACCCACAGCGTGCCGGCGATCCACACCAGACGTTTGAGCAAATACCAAAGGGTGCTCACCGCTTATTCCTTCTCGATCCGCAAGAGGTGTAATGGGTGGGTGTCAATCACGTTGGGATGAAATCCCTTAACGTACGGCTGAACCATGTTGGTCGTCACATAGAAGTAAATGGGAATAATCGGCAACTCCTCCATCAAGATTTCCTCGGCCTCGCGCAGGATCTCCATTCGTTGCTCAGGATCGGCTTCCGTCGCCGCTTGTTCGATGAGCGCGTCGTACTTGGGGTTACTCCAATTCGTGTTATTCTGGGGGCCGTCGGTGACGAACATGTCAAGGAAGGTATTGGGATCGGGATAATCGGCGATCCACCCAGCGCGAGCAATCTGGAACTGCTTACTCGTAACCGTGTCTAGATAGACGCCCCATTCGACATTCCGTAGCTCGACGTCGATGCCCAGGTGCTGCTTCCATTGCTGTTGAATCACCTCGGCAATTGCTCGGTGTGCGTCACTCGTGTTGTAAAGAATTTCAAGCCGCGGCATTCCGCGGCCGTTGGGATAGCCCGCTTCGGCCAAGAGTCGGCGAGCCTCACGCACGTTAAACTCGCCGCATTGCGCGCCAGTGTATCCGGCCATGCCGGGCGGAACGAGACCCCGGGCAGGGATCTGTCCGGCGCGAGTAACTTTCTCCACGATGTCGCGTTTGTTCATGGCGGCGTTCAGCGCCCGACGCACCAGCACATTATCAAGAGGTGGGCGATCGACATTCAGACGATAGAAATACGTAATCAAGGCCGGAGCCGATCGAAAATCTGGCCGCTCTTTGAGCAGCGGGATCATGGAGTTCGGAACCGTGATCGTCCAATCCAACTGCCCCTTAAGATACATGTTCAGGCTGGTTGTTTCGGACTTGATGGGCATCGCGTCGACGACTTCCAGCTTTACATTCTCTGCATCCCAGTAGTGCGGGTTCTTGACCAGCCGAATGCGATCTCGAATCCGCCGCATTTGGAGTTTGAACGGCCCATTGGTGACGATGTTCTCGGGCTTGGACCAGTCGGAGCCGTGCTCCTCGATGCACTCCCTATTAACCGGGTAGAAAGGATAGAATGCCGCCAGGTGATGAAAGTACGGAGTCGGATTCTTCAGTGTCACCACCAACGTTGATTCGTCTTCGGCGCGGGCGCCAACTTCCGACTCAAAATGGGGCAAGACTTGGCGCACGATTTCAACCTTTTGCGGATCGAAATCGCCGTCATAGGTTGGAGCACGTTGCTTGGCGAACCAACGAGTCGCGCCGGCGGCCTCCCAATCGATTACGCCCTCGCGCTCCGGCTTCGTATCAACGCGGTAAACCCAGCTACGCTTCCATGCAACCTCATCCATGCCCTTGGGCTGCGGAGGTTTGATAATCTCGGCAAGGACGCCGTAAACCATCGTGCCCCGCGGGAAGGGGTGCAGTTCAAATTTTCGCGGACCGTATTCGACCTCTACTCGGTCGCCCACTTCGACGACGCCCTCGTTGTACTTCTGGGCGCCCGCAATGTAGTAGAGCTGATATGCGTATTGCGAGGCGGTTTCCGGGTGCAGCGTACGGCGCCAGGACCAGACGAAATCGTCCGCCGTCACGCGCCGGCCGTTACTCCACTTCGCCACGGGCCGGATCTTGAACGTATAGGTCTTGCCGTCTTCCGAGATGATGGGCGGATACTCAGCCACGCCTTGAGCCGGCGCCATGGGCATCAGCCCGTCTGGGCCCGGCTCCTCGGCGGCCGGCATTTGCCGAAAAAGTCCTTCGTAAAGCGCCTCGAGAATGCGGTGTTCAGGCGAGCCTTCCGCTTTCGCCGGATCGATGGTCTTGACTTCGTCGCCGTTGTTAAAGGCAAAGTCAGCCTTGGGGAGCGTGCCAAAGGTAACCGCCCACGCCAGGGAGGCCAAGCCGACCAAAATCA
The DNA here is from genome assembly GCA_964458385.1 of uncultured Pirellulaceae bacterium. Lineage (GTDB taxonomy): Bacteria > Planctomycetota > Planctomycetia > Pirellulales > Pirellulaceae > JAHWKS01. The sequence goes on along the minus strand of CAYWIS010000011.1, from coordinate 12,970 downwards.
CGAAATAGGGAAAAAGCCGGCGCGCCGGATGATGCATCGCGGTCCTCAACGGGTTAAGTCACGACGGATTACGAATTTATGGTACGAGGGCCGCCGACAGGAAACAACCTCAGGTCAATTCGGAGCGCAATTTGTTTGTGTACCGAAAGAGTCTCGTGGGTCGTTGTGAGGCAAAACTGGGCAAAAACCTTGTGAAAAACGCGTATTTTTCCACAACCGGCGCTCCCTTTCTGGGGTTCAATCGGTTACAATACCGTGAGACGTGAAAGGGGCTGACCATCTTATCCTTTCACGACCCACGTTCTGTGGGAGTTTGGCGATTCCGCCGCACACGTACACTTCCAAAGCTCTCTTCTCTTTAACGCCGCCTAGCGGCAACGGCTCATTCTACACCCGTTACGCGGCGCAAGTCCTTGGTGTTCACCAAGGCGCAGACGTGACTCAAACTTGATTTAGAGGCCACTATGGTGAAGTTACTCACCAAAGCTAACGTGAACAGAGAAAACTATTTGACCGGCGAGGACGATGGGGAATTCCTGACCGGCGCGTCGCTTCGCACCCGCGAACAGACCGACGACAAGACGATTGCCGACCTGGTATTGCTCTTCAAGCTTTTCGCCGACGAAACGCGGTTGCGGATCCTGGTCTACCTCATGCAGCATGGCGAGCTGAACGTTCGCACGCTGTGCGAGATGCTCGGTCAAAGCCAGCCGGCCGTGAGTCATCACCTGGCGCTGTTGCGGGCCAATCGCCTGATTGAGTGCCGCCGCGATGGCAAGCACAACTTTTATCGGGTTCTTCCTGAGCGATTTGAAGATCTCGCCGACTTGGTCTTCCGCTTGGGCGCCGACTCCACGGGCGTGATTCGCTTTGAGAACTTTGCGCTGGCGCGCACCACTCCCGACGAGGACGTGCGCTAATCGTACATGGCTCGCTTTGAGCATGTTCGCCATAAACCGCCGCGGGCGCTAAGCCGACCGCGGGAGTTGGTGCTGGCGTGTCCGCAACTGCGGAGCAATGTCAACCTGTCGCGAATTGTGCGCGCCGCAGGCTGTTGCGGCGTGCGCCAAATCTATGCTTGCGGCAATCCTAAGCTTGACCGCGAAGTAGCGCGCGACGCTCTCGACGTGGTGGAAATCATTTCGCACCGCAGTTTGCCGCCCGTTCTGAAAAAGCTGCGCGACGAAGGCTACTCTTTGGTGGGATTAGAGCAAACCACCAATTCCGAGTGTCTCTACACCTTCGCCTTTCCTCGCCGCACCGCCTTGATCCTTGGCCATGAACGCCAGGGATTGACCGACGACGTGTTGGCGCTTCTAGATTACGTGGTGGAAATTCCGGTTTACGGGCAACCCTTCGCCCACAATGTGGCGACCGCCGCGGCGATAGCGTTGTACGAGTATTGCCGGCAGTTTCCCGATGGTTGACCGCTTTGGTCCGGCCCGCCTAAACTAGCTTGTTTGGCCTCTCTCACCTTATATTCGTGGAGTGAATCTGTGGCTGGCGTTTGCGTGATTGGCCTGCAATGGGGCGACGAAGCCAAAGGAAAACTGGTTGACTTATTAACCGGGCAGTTTGAGATTGTCGTCCGCTACCAGGGAGGGGCCAATGCGGGACACACGGTGGTATCTGGTGACCAAACGTACAAGCTGCACCAGATTCCCAGCGGTGTTTTGACGCCGGGGGTGATGAACGTGGTTGGCCCTGGTGTGGTGCTCAACCCTGCGGTCATGATCGAAGAGATGGACCGTCTTGTCGCCCAAGGCGTCAAGTTCGAAAACAACCTGATGCTGAGCGATCGGGCGCACGTGGTGTTGCCGTGGCACATTGCCGAAGATCAGGTAATGGACAAGAGCACCGCCGACGGCGAAAGCATTGGCACCACGCTCCGGGGCATTGGCCCGTGCTATCGTGACAAGGTTGGCCGTTCCTACGCCGTCCGGCTAGGCGACCTCTACCGCGACTCGCTCCGCGAACGCATCGCCTGCATCGTCGAGGCCAAGACCAAGATGCTCTCTGGCTTTCCCGGCCAAGCGACGCTGGAGTTGGACCCCGAAAAGATATACGCAGAGTACAGCGGCTACGCCGAGCGACTGGCCCCCTACGTAGGCGACACCACCGCCTATTTGCTTGACGCGGTGGAAGCAGGCAAACGTCTGTTGTTTGAAGGCGCTCAAGGAGCCCTCTTGGATGTCGACCACGGCACCTACCCGTTTGTCACGAGCAGTAACAGTTCTGGAGTCGGTGTCTCCGCTGGTTCGGGCGTTCCCGGCCGGTGGATTGAGAAGGTGATCGGAGTTATTAAGGCATACACGACGCGCGTGGGTGGCGGCCCCTTCCCCACCGAATTAAAGGATGAGGTGGGCGATCATATTCGTGATCGCGGACGGGAGTACGGCACCACGACGGGCCGCCCCCGCCGGTGCGGCTGGTTCGATGCCGTGGCCACCCGCTATACGGCGCGGTTAAGCGGCGTTGACGCCCTGTCGCTCATGATGATGGACGTGCTATGCGAGTTACCCGAAATCAAGATCTGCGTCGCCTACGAAATTGACGGCCGCCGCACGCAGCAGTTCCCCAGCCACGTGGATGACCTTCGTCGCGCCAAGCCAATCTACGAGACGCTCCCCGGCTGGCAGACCGATGTTTCCCATGTGCGCCGGATGGAGGACTTTCCTCCCAACGCCCGAGCGTATATCGAGCGTATTAGCGAACTCCTTGGCCGCCCGGTCGAAGTGGTGTCGGTGGGTCCCGACCGGCAACAGACGATCTTCGCAACTCCCACCCTGATCCGCTGACGGAGAAAGGAAGACGCCCCCGCGCACCTGGCGGCTGTTCCCTCCTGCCGCAAATTGGTACATCTCACGCCATGTCGTCCACTCCTCAACCTGACGCCTTGTCCGAGGTTCCGCCCGAGCGGCGACCCCGGCATATCGCCGTAATTATGGATGGCAACGGCCGCTGGGCGCAGCGGCAAGGACTGCCGCGCATCGAGGGGCACCGCCGTGGGGTCGCCAGTGTGCGCAATACGGTTGAGGAATGCGCTCGCTTGAACGTCGAACAACTGACGCTGTATTGCCTTTCAAGCGAAAATTGGAAGCGGCCCCCCTCGGAACTCGATTTTCTGATGCACCTCCTCGAACAGTACATGATCGAGGAGCGGTCGGTCATTATGCAGCAGAATATCGTGGTGCGGATTATCGGCCGTCGCGAGGGGATTCCCGAAAGCGTGCAGCGAGAAATGGATAAAACCATCGCGCTTTCGGCCAACAATACGGGCACGCGTCTATGTCTGGCAATCAATTACGGCGGCCGCGCGGAAATGGTGGACGCCGTCCGTCGCATTGCAGGCGATGTCCGTGAAGGGCAGTTGGCCATTGAGGCCATCGACGAAGCGACGATCGCTCGGTATCTTTACACCTCGGGCATGCCCGACCCCGACTTGCTGATTCGCACGGCCGGCGAAATGCGGATCAGCAACTTTCTGCTCTGGCAGATCAGTTACGCCGAGTTGTGGGTGACCGACCTTTGCTGGCCCGAGTTTGGGGTCGAGCAGTTGCACCAGGCGATCCGCGATTACGCCTGCCGCGACCGGCGGTTCGGCGGCCTCAGTTAAGCGAGTCCAAGGCAAGTAGCCAATTGGAGCGCAACCGGGTGAGCATTCCCGACTCGGTTCCCCAGGCGCGGCTCGCGATCGACGATGCGCTTTTTGAAGGATCCTGGCTAGTGCTACGTTGGCGTTTGATTTCTGCGGCGATTGTCCTTTCGATCCTGCTGACATTGGTTTGGGCCGACTACACTCACAACTTCGGCGCTCCGGGGTTATGGTTGGCGCCGCTGTCGCTTCTGCTAGGGATGTTGGCGACGGGGGAACTGTTGGCAATGTATCGCACCGGCGGACACAATCCGGCCGCGTGGGCAATGTATGTGGGCAATGCACTGGTTCTATTGGCGGCCATAACGCCCGTGGCATGGTCCTTGCGCGGTCTGCCGTACCCGCCGAACTGCCCGCTGGGAGCCTTAGGACTGCCATTAACAGCGACCGCCTTGGCGGTGCTTCTGATTTTCGTTGCTGAAATGCAGCGTTATCGCGGCCCCGGCGGTGTGACGGCAAACCTCGGGTTGGCGGTGCTGGCGGTAACATACATCGGACTGCTGATGACGTTTCTCATTGCACTACGCCTATTCAGCAGTAACGCGGTGGGGATGGCGGCGCTCTTGTCGATGATTATCGCCACGAAACTTGGCGATACCGGCGCTTATACCTTTGGCCGGCTCTTCGGCGGCAAGGTGTTCGGCTCGTTGCGCATGGCGCCTATTCTGAGTCCTAAGAAAACGTGGGAAGGAGCCACCGGAGCGATTGTCTTCTCTTGCGTTGGCGCTTGGCTGACGTTTCAATACCTCGTCCCTTGGCTCACAGCCGCCGAGTCGCCCGCGACTCCGTGGTGGCGAGCGGTGGTTTATGGCGCCGTTCTTTCCACCGTGGGTATTGTCGGCGATCTGGCAGAATCCTTGCTGAAGCGAGACCTGGGCGTTAAAGATTCCAGCACCTGGCTCAAAGGGCTGGGCGGAATCCTCGATCTGCTCGACTCGCTGTTGGCGACAGCCCCTGTAGCGTATCTGTTTTGGGCGTCAGGGTTCGTCCGCGCCTAACGGTTCTAATCCAAAACGACGAGCCCCTGCGCTGGTTTCACAGAGGCCAGCGCAGGGGCTCCGAGTTCCGCAATGAAATTCACCCTTTGTCGCGGCGCCTATCTGCCGCGATCCTCCCGGCGACTACTGCGCCGAATGACTACTCCTCGCTAGCGCGAAGCTTGGCAAGCACGCTGTAGTCTTCCAGAGTCGTGGTGTCGCCCACGGTCTCTTTGCCCGAGGCGATGTCTTTGAGCAATCGCCGCATAATCTTACCGCTGCGTGTCTTGGGCAGGGCGGCGGCAAAGTGCACTTCGTCGGGTTTGGCGAACGAACCGATTTCATGGGCGACGTGCTGACGCAACTCCTCGCGCAGTGCATCGCTCGGTTCGCCCCCACGCAACGTGACGAAGACGACCAGCGCTTGCCCCTTAATTTCGTCGGGGCGATCCACAGCGGCAGCCTCGGCCACCATGGGATGGCTTACGAGGGCGCTTTCGACTTCGATCGTGCTGAGCCGATGCCCCGAAACATTGATCACGTCGTCAATACGGCCCATGATCCAGTAGTAACCGTCACTGTCGCAGCGTGCGTTGTCGCCCGTCAGGTACATGCCGGGAACACGGGTCCAGTATTGGTCCTTGTATCGCTGATCGTCGCCCCAGATTCCCCGGAGCATTCCCGGCCAGGGCTTGGCAATACACAACATGCCGCCTTGGCCCTGTTCGACCGGCTCGCCGTTTTCCTTGACAATGGCGGGCACAACGCCTGGGAGCGGCTTGGTGCAGCTTCCCGGCTTGAGCGCAATTGCGCCGGGCAAGGGCGACATCATGATCCCGCCGGTTTCGGTTTGCCACCAAGTGTCGACAATGGGGCAGCGTTCGCCGCCGATCTTGCGGTAGTACCACATCCACGCTTCGGGATTGATCCCTTCGCCCACGGAGCCAAGCAGACGCAGGCTCGAAAGGTCATGTTTGTCGACGTGATGGTCGCCCCACTTAATGAACGCTCGAATTGCGGTGGGCGCGGTGTAGAAAATGCTAACTCGGTACTTTTCGATAATCTCCCAGAAGCGATCTTCCGCGGGCCAGTTGGGCGCCCCTTCGTACATCACTTGCGTGGCGCCGGCCGTAAGCGGACCGTAGACAATGTAGCTGTGCCCCGTTACCCAACCGCAGTCGGCGGTGCACCAAAAAATGTCCTCGTCGCGATAGTCAAAGACCCACTCAAAGGTTTCTTTGACATACAAGTTATAGCCAGCCGTGGTGTGGCGAATTCCCTTGGGTTTGCCGGTCGAACCGCTCGTGTAGAGGATGTAGAGCGGATGCTCGCTGTCGACCGGCTCCGCGGGGCAGTCGGCTGATGCTTGGGCCATCAGTTCGTGCCACCAATAGTCGCGGCCATCTTGCATGGGCACATCGACGCCGACGCGCCGCAACACCACGCATTTTTGCACCGAAGGGGACTTGGCCAGCGCTTCATCAACCGTCGCCTTCAAGGGCAACTGTTTGCCGCGGCGCCAGCCCGCATCGGCGGTGATTTGCAGCTTGGCGTTCGCGTCGTTGTTGCGATCGGCGATGGCCTCGGAAGAGAAGCCGGCGAAGATCACCGAGTGAACGGCGCCGATCCGCGCGCAAGCGAGCATGGCGATGACGAGTTCCGGCGTCATCGGCATATAGATGGAAACAACATCGCCTTTTTGAATGCCCAGTCCCTTGAGCACATTGGCGAACTTGCAGACCTCGCGGTGCAGTTGCTGGTAAGTCAGCGTGCGCTGATCGCCCGGCTCGCCTTCCCACAAGATGGCCGCCTTGTTACGCCGCCAAGTGCTCAAGTGCCGGTCAAGGCAATTGTACGAGGCATTGGTCTTCCCACCGACAAACCACTTGGCGAACGGTGGATTCCAGTCGAGCACCTTGGTGTACGGCTCGAACCAATGCAATGTGGCTTTGGCGCGTTTGTCCCAGAATCCTTCCAGATCGCGGTTGGCTTCGTCCCAAAGCTGTTGATATTCCTCAATCGATTTAATGCGAGCGCGCGAAGCGAATTCCTGGCTCGGCGGGAACACGCGAGCCTCGTTCATTACCGTCTCAACAAAAGTCTCCAAACGATCGGACATGCCTTTTTTCCTTCGCGCGCTGAGGAAAACAATCACTACAACTAGGTATTCCCAGAGCACGGCTCAGAAGGCCGCGAGGATTCACCACGGCACAGCCTTACTTTTCGCCTCACTAGCGCCCCAACGAGTCGTTCACACTTTGCATTTCCGCCCGCGTTACATCGAAGGCTGGAGCGAGCGAGGGGGAGTTGCTTGGCAAAGTGTTCGGGACGCCCCAAGATCAACTTGGGAGCCTGGGGACTCGCAATTACCACCGAGTCAAGAGAAAAGTCTAGGGTTGTCGCTCCCGCCTGTCAACGAACAGGCGGAACGTCGCAATGCGAATTGCGTTCCCTTTCGCAAGGCGCGAGGAGGCCACGTCACTCGCGCCGTAATGCAGAAAGCCCTGCGCTCCCGTATTTCAGGCACCAGCACGTCATTCGCGAACCGCCGCCCTAGCCGGTTCTCCGCATTACAAGCGGTTTGCCGCGGAGAGCGATTATGCGCCTCGTAACGGTCACGCGGAGCGATTCCTATTGCTCCAATACGGCGCGGACCTCCGCTTCCAATAACTCCAACGTGATTTTGAGATCAGGGCCTGGCGTGAGCGACTTCACCAACTGCCCTTGCCGGTCATAGATTTTGTAGTGCGGAATCGCTTCGTCGATGCCAAACTTTTCAAAGCTCTCTACACCCGCCCCGTATTGGCTTAGCAGGTTGTCAAAGCGCGCCTCCTGCTGCTGTAAAAACGCCAGAGCCGCATCCTTACTTTCCGGGTCGTCCAAGCTGACGGAAATCACCGCCACTTGATCCTGCGGAAAGGCGCGATGGATATGGACGGTATGGGGAAAGTTCTCCATACATGGAGTACACCAAGTCGCCCAGAAGTCAACAAAAACGACCTTTCCTTTATGCCGCTCCAGCGCTTGCTGATAGCCTTCGATATCCACGACCTCCAGCGTGATATCTTGGCCTGCCGAATTGTCGGACGCTAACGACTCGGCCTCCGAGGATGATAGCGCAGCGGAATCGCCGTTCGATACACCGGTCGTAGAAGATGCGGAAGGATCGCCGTCGGACGCAGCGCCACAGCCCATGATCATGGCGGTCAAGGCACAAGCAAAAGCCGCCCGCCATGCCCGTCCGCCAGCCGCTTGTCGGATACGATGCACGTTGTTTCTCCCTGGTGTAAAGCGAAAACGAAAAAACGTCGCCGGCCAACCACGGCGCGGCGACGTTTAGTATTCCTACCGTGCGGTTAGTTCTTCCACTTGATGCCGCAGCCAAAAGCCTTCTTGCCTTGCACTTCAGGCTTCTTGCCGGCGAGGACCGCATCGACCACTTCCGCCACGTAGTGCTCGGTGGGGTTGTTCTGGGCATTGTCGAAAGCGCCAACATAGACGACCTGGCGGTTTTCATCCAACACGTACAGGTGCGGAGTGACGCGAGCGCCGTACTCTTTGGCGGTCGTTTGCGAGGCGTCGTAGGCATAGGGGAAGTTGAAGCCGGCTTCTTCAGCGCGGGTCTTCATCTTCTGGAGATCCTCGCCCACATTCACGTTGATGGCCACGAACGCAGCCTTGCCCTTGTACTTCTTGGTGAAGTCCACAAAGCGGTCCTGATACGCCACCGCCACAGGGCAGTTGTTGCAAGTGAAGCACACAACGACCGCCTTTTCATCAAAATCCGACAGGCTGACCTTCTTACCATCGCACGTCGGAAGATCTTTGAACTGCGGCGCCTTCTCGCCGACATCAACCGCCAAGCCCACGCTCGTGACCAACGCGACCGCGACCAGAGCAACCGCTACGCTAAAAACTCGGTTCATCGTGGTACTCCTACCAAGGGAAACAAGGGTGAAACCGGAATTCGGATCAAGCGCTACAACACGCCGCCAACCACTTGGCTTCTTTTGATCGCCAGTCTTACGCGGGGCGAAGCGCGATGGTTCAACTCGCGAACCTTTTTTTCTGTGGAGAGAACGTCTAAGGGATGTGCAAATGCTTGAGGGACATCAGCGCCCCGACATTTTAAGGTAGCCCCACGGCAAGTCAAGCATAAGCAAATTTTCATGCAATTTTTCCGCCAAGCAAATCCCCTGCATTCCTGGTCCCCTCCTCACGCACCGAAGGGATTCCGCGCCCGTACAACCGGCGACTCGCAAAGCGCTCTTGTTGGCGTCTGAGCGGCTCTGGCGTGTTGGTTCGCTTGACGGCTTACGACCTGACGTTCAATGCCCACTTCGGCGGATCGACAAAGGCGGCGCTGGCGGCGTTTGCCTCCTCGACAGTCATTTCCCCTTCTTGCAACCAGAAGCGATAGTTGACGTCGAGTGTTTTCTCGCCGTCAATTTCCGCTTCAAAGTAGGAGCCAAACCGGCCGTAATCTCGCTCGCTAAAGCGAGCTTCCTTGGGGTTCTGTGGATGATCCAAGTAGACACACGTGTAGCGCTGCTCGCCAAGCACAAAGCTCATCGCATTCCACGGCAGATTCACATGATCCTTGTGCTGCGGCCAATTGCGGAAACGGCCCGGCTCGTCTTTGCCATCGGGACGGAGGTAATATGTGAGCTTGGCTGTCTTATCGGGAACTTCCTGCGATGCGCGGAACTGAACGCCGGCGTGCTGTGGATCCCCGTCCAGCTTGACCCGTCCGCCCGCGCTTTCCAATCGCGAAGCGAACTCAAGAAGGCGCCCACCAGAAGTGTTGTATACGGTGAGCTCGCGTTTCTCGAAGGCGAACGGCTTTCCGTCCTGGCCGCGCCAAGCAATCTTCACGCAGTGGCGTCCCAAGACCGGTCCTTGCTCGACAGCCAAAAACGCCTCATGCGTTTGCGATTCTCCCTGATTGCCATGCCAGGTGTCGGCTCGCTTGTCGCCGTCATATGTAATTCGATTGAACCCATAAAACACGCCGCGATGATGCGGGAACAAGCCGCCAGGGCCTTTCGTCACCAGACGTTTTCCCGTGGGATCATAGACGTGATGGTAGACCTTGAAAGTTTCCGCGCGGCGTTCCTTCGAAGAATCGTCGACGGCCTCGTACATGTACCGCAGCACCGGCTTATCGCCTAGACGCAACTCGGCATGCTTCCCCGGAGTGTCCTCCCAGAGAAACGTCGGACCAGAGACATCCGCATTACGCAGTTCGCCGCGAAGTTGGAGCTTGGCGCCCTTCTCAATCCGGGGAATCACGAAGTGCAATTCTCGAACCCCCTTCTTGTCCTGCGCAAGGAAGCGCAACCCGGGCTGTGTAATTTGACCAAGAATCTCCGTTCCGTCATTGGTGGTCAAGCGAATGGTTTTCAGATCGGCCTGGTCATGGTCGGCAAGAGATAACGGCGCGCAAAATGGGACATTCTCAAGCGTTTGATTGCCGCCTTGCACCAGCACCTCGATCGTTGCAGCGTACGCCGCGTTTGAGGTGAGAGCCAAGAGCGCACCCCAGGCGAAAGCGCGTCGCAGTGTGCCCAAAACGAACATGATCAAGGTCCTCAAGAGCGATCAACGTCAATCCAAGATTGCCTCGCATCCAACGGACAGCATAACCAGGGGAGTGAGCATCCTCAACGTGCGAACCAACGTTTAACGCTTGTGGCGATTGGTGTAAGGTAGCGAATGGTTCTGCACTCACCGCAAATACAACGCCGATGGATTAGGCGACGCCCGCGTTGGGCAACGCGGGTGACAATCCATGGATGCGATCTTTATGAGCGACTATTCGGATCTGGTCACGGTTCGTCCCACGCCGTTGGGGAAGGGCGTCTTTGCCAAACGGCGGTTCGTTCAAGGCGAGGTCATTGGTGAAATCTTCGGAGAAGTGATCGACGACCCCGAATATTCCTCACCGTATGGAATGGACCTGGGCGGTTCGCTTACGTTGGAGCCTGCGCCGCCGTTCCGATTTCTCAACCACTCGTGCGAACCCAATTGCGAGTTATTCCAATGGACAAGCGAGGACGGCGAGGACGATGGCGAAGATTGGGGGCGTCGCATGTGGCTCGCCGCCATTCGCACGATTGAACCGGGCGAGGAAATGACCATCGATTACGCCTGGCCGGCCGACGCCGCGATTCCCTGTCTCTGCAATTCCAGCAAGTGTCGGGGCTGGATTGTGGATACGGCGGAATTGCCTCTCGTGAAAGCCCGAGAACAGATGACCGACATTGCGGGCTAAGACGGTATAGAAGGCCCGCATCTAGCACGTCGGTAGGCGACGCTATTCGCTTGGCCCGTCCAGTTCTTTGATGAAGAGATTGGCGAACTGGATGGGATCGCCGTGGTGCTGGAGCGCGATGGGACCGCGCTCGCGCACGCCGGGGAGCTGAGCATTTTCGATAACCGTTGTACCGTTTAGCACCACCGTCAAGCGATCGCCGCGAAGGGTAATCTCGAAACGGTTCCACTGGCCGATCGGCTTGTCGGCGCGAACCTTGGGGGTCACGCCAGCCCGCACTTCAGGCGGCTGACTTTTGTCGGTGCGATAGCCGTAAACTTCGCCTGACCCAATGGGCCAACACCAGATGTTGATTTGGCTTTTGCTATCGCCACGAAGGTAAATGCCGCTGTCGCCCGCATCGGGCACTTCGACCATCTTCTGCTGGCCATTCTCGTCTACGGCGTAATCGCCATTCGGCAAGATGACAGGACGTAATGTCGGCTTGGGCTGCCCCGTGAAACGCCAGTCGCAAATCAGAGTGAAGTCGCCGTATTCCTTTTCGGTCCAAAGATCCTTGTCGGCGGCTTCGCTCTTGCCGTCATAGTCAAGGCGCCAGTCCAGCGGCCGCCAATGGCCCTTGTGGCCTTCGTCCTGCTTCCACCCCGAAAGATCGACGCCCGTATAGAGCGATTGGAAACCTTCCGCCGCGCGAGCGACCTTCTCAGCCGGAGGATTCGTCGAGGGTAATTCCTTAATGCGGAGATTGCGAAAATGACATTCCGAACCCTCGGACTCCAGGCAAATGTAGCCTTTGCAGGGACTCGCCATGGTCCCACCCGAGACTTCTTTGCCGTTGACGGCCAGCTTGATGGAGCGGTCGTTGCACGTGACACGATAGTGATTCCATTCACCGGCCGGCTTAGCGCGCCGCTCCGACGGCAAACAACGCATCCAACCAGCGGGATGCGGGCGGTCGGGTTGGAACGTGGCGTCGTGAATGGCGAATACGTCGCCATGGCTGGTATAGTTGTCGGTGTTCACCCCATCCAGAATCTGCACTTCGATGGAGCGCGTGAACGGCACGCCCGGCGCCGGCAAGGCGTCGCTCCATACGAACAAGCCGGCATTGCCGCCCGGCTTCATGTGTCGGTATTCCAACTCCAGCACGAAGTTTTCGTACATCCGCTCGGTGCGCATCACGCCCGTAGGCACACCGGTGGAGACGATCATCCCATCGCGCACCGTGAACGTGTTAGGAGCACAGTTAACGTTAACCCACCCCGAAAGGTCACGGCCGTTAAAAAGGGGCACGAAGCCGTCATCCTCGGCTCGCGCGCTGAAAGAGATCCCACAGAGGAGAAGAAACCCAAATGAAAATCGAAGCATGGCGGGAATCGCGATGGCGGGGGGATGAACCAAGGCGGGATCAATCCATGGCTACAGCCTAGTCGCGTCGGGGCGGCATTGCAACCTTTTCCCCTTCCTGCGAGCCTGCAACTCCCGGTCGCGAGCGTCGCGATACGACTCCAAGGTCAACTTCACCGTGAATGGCGCCGCCAAGGCGCCGTGCGGCATCACTGACGAAGGATCAGCTACTTCGGCAAGAGCTGCAGTACGGCGGGACTGGGGCGAGCAATCACGTAGGAAGCGATCAACTTACCTAGTCCTTCCACCTGTGCTGCGCCGGTTTCCACGGCCGTCTTTACCGCGGCGACATCACCGCGCACGATGACCGTCACGTAACCGCCCCCCAGCTTCTCTTTGCCCACCACTTCCACATTGGCGGCCTTGCACGCGCTGTCGATGGCGGCAAACACAGCAGTAAAGCCCTGCGTCTCAATAAAGCCCAAAGCGTCGGTCTCGTGACTGGCCACAGATGATTCTCCCTCGGGGACAAAAACGATGTTTTGTTGAATGAGCGGGTTGAACTCCACGCGGCTTTGAATGGCTTTCCACGCTTCCGCGTCGGGACGATTGATCACCAAGGCCCTCGGTTTGCCGCCCATGCGTTCGGCCATTTCGCGTCCCGCTTCAAGCGCATCACGCACCACGGCCACCGGGCCGCCCAATTTGAGCACCACG
>CAYWIS010000010.1:46236-58863 GCA_964458385.1 uncultured Pirellulaceae bacterium | reverse complement strand
GCTCAGCGCCACCTCGGGTTCGGCGCAATCAATGTCGTCAATCTTCCAGAACTCAACGTGCGACGTCCAATGCGGAAACTGGGCCTCCATTTTGGGCCGATGCTCCGCCTCTTTGACCGCGACAATGTGATGCGCCGACTCAAAATCTTGTTCGGTCACCACCAGCGGAAAGCGGATCTCCGGCCCGAGCATCACGCCGCGCGCCTCCAGCCCGCGCCGGGCGTGTACTGAAATTGGGCCCACATTTCCTTCGTGCAGAAAAAACCCCCGCGAGGTCGCCCGCCAGGGCAAGCCCGTCGCCTCGGCGCGGGCGTTGAAGAAATGCTCGGCGAATCGACTGCGGTAATAGTTTCCGCTGCACAGAAAAAGAACATTTTTCATCGTCATCTGCAAGCTTTTTCGCTCGCCCGCAAGTGGATTTCGCTACGTTCTCAGAGCAAGCAGCAGAGAAGCCCAACACGCGGCGACTTGCGCTGGGCTTAGCTCCAAGGCTGCCGGCGCGCGAGGATACCAAAGGCAGGATTGGCGGCCCAGATCAAAGCAAGTCCATCAATACATCTTGGAATAATGCTTCCCCACGCTGCACGATCTGTCGGCGCCAATTCGGGTCGCAAGGGCAGAACACTTCCAGCAAGCGACGCTTGGCTGAATGATCGAGTTGCCGCGCATTGCCCCAATGATGAAGGCGGTTTTCTTCACGCAACGCGTAGAGCGTTTGCAGCGGACGGTATGCGCCGAACTCCTGGCAAATGGTGGTAACGTCGGCTGGCGCCAATTCGCGCTCGAGCGTTTCAAGGAAACCGCCGCGAATTTTGTACGCCACGCCACTGGGGCTCCAGGCGTGAACGCGGCGGCCCCAGCGCTGACTCAATCGCTCGACACGTTCCGAACCGGGCGGATAATGGGTCAGCAGGGAGTCTTGCCCCCACGGTCCAAGCCCCGTATGGACGTCGATAACAAACACCCGCTCGGCGCCCGCTAACCACCGCCGGCTCCAGGCGATGACGGCCTCGGCGGTTGGCTCCCCTTGTTTGCCGCCGAAGAACAACCCTTGCGGATACTCATATTGCCCCTCGGCAATCGCCTGCTTGAGGCGAGCAAAACCATACCGTGCAACGTAGGCCCCTGCCCGCAGTAAGAACAGATCCCTGCTTCGCGGCGGAGTCGGCGGATTCAACAATCCGTTCAACACACGATAGGCGTCGGCCACGCCCGTAAACGATTCGCCCGGCGCCAGAAAGTTGCGGTTCAGGTCGACATTGTTCTCGTTGAACCGCCGCAGCCACGCCATGCCGTAGGGATTGAGCACATGCATGAAGACCAAGGCTGCGTCGTCGGGCGGCTTCGGCCGATGGGCCAACAAGCAAAGCTGAACCGCAGACCCGGCAAAACCCTCGATCCCGTGCAGTCCCGTGGTGTGCAGCAGTATGCGCCGTGGTTGGCGCGTTCCCAGCCAGGCCACGTCAATCGCCAGAGGCTCCCCGTCGGGCCCGCGCGCCGCTAGCGGCAACGACTCCCACTCGGCACCGGCGGCGTTAGCCGCCTCGCGAAACCGCCGCTGCGCGGTGGCAAAGTCGGGCGAATAGTAATCGGTTTCCATGATCTTCAAACCGCTCGCCAGCGCAGGGCGCAATAACCCTCTCTACCGCTATCCGCGTTTGGCCGATTTGACCCGTGCGACTGCGTGACGCGCCAACTGCGCCTCCTTGCTCCTTTCGTGTGGTCCAAACGAACCAGCACGTTAGAAGAGGTTGGCCTTATTCTAGCCATGGGCAAGGCGAGGCGCGGCTACCAAAACGGAGACGCCAGCCAACTTTGTATTCCGCACCCCGGCGGAACCACGCGCCGTAGTGACGGCCACGAACCCAAGAGCACACTCCGTCCGCTAGCTCAAGAGAGCGGCATTGCTTCCGCTCCCGTAAGCTCCGTAAGAAGGCGCATGCCGCGGCACGGCGCCGTAGCAATAGAAGCAGGTCCCGTCCCGCCGGCGGGACCGACACAGCGCAAGTACCGATTTGCCCTAAGCGGCCTTCTCGACCGCCGGAGGCGCTGCCTCGACGGCGGGTGGCGCTTCGACCTTTTCTTCACGGGCGGCGGGTTTGGGCTTGGCCTTCTTGGGCTTGCGGTCTTTGGCGCCAGGGGGAGTGTTTTCGGGAAACAACATGGCGGCCGTCTTGCGTAGTTCGGCCAGCTTCTTTTCCGTGGCTTCGATTTCCTCGGCCAACTTTTGAGCCAGTTCAGCGCGCTTGTTCAGAAATGCCTGGACTTCCTCCATGAGCGGCTCAGCAGGCGGGTCTGCCTCGACCGGCGCCTCCGGTTTCGGCTCCACAGACATCTCAGGCTGCACAGGCGTTTCCATTGCTTCGCTGGACGAAGGGGCGGCGGCAACGGGTCGATGCGGCGTGCGGTCGCGGTGCTTTTTCCTCGACATGGCGATGCTCGGGCTGGATGACAGGCTACAGAACGGCGAGATTCTAACGATCTTCGGCTTGCCGTAGAATGTCGATCTGCCCGCGATTTCCCCACATCTCTGCCCGATCAATCCACCCAAAAGCCAGAATCGAATAAGCCGCCTATCAAACGACCGCCCCTCGTTCGCATACGTCCGCTGTTTGCTCGCTCAACGGCGGGGTGTTATCCGCGGCGTGAGAGCACAAATCGAATGGGCAATAGTTCGACCGTGTCTACCGGCTGACCGCCGCGCACGGCGGGACGGCCTTGCCATGTGCGGACCGCATCCACGGCGGCCCGATCCAAGATGGCGTGTCCGCTAGAGCGTTCCACCTCGACTCGCTCTACCCGCCCCGTTGCGTTGATCCACAGCCGCAAAAGCACTTCTCCTTCCAAGCCTTTCCGATAGGCGGCGACGGGATACTCCGGTTTGCGGTTGCCCGTCAGATCGGGCGGAGTTTCGTCATCGGTTCCTGCCAACTGGGGAATCGCCACTTGGGGAAGCGAGGCGAATGATGCCTCGGCGCGGCGCTGGGGCGGATGAGGTTGCGGCTCGGGAGGCGTCGTCGGCTGAGGTATGGGCGACGAGCGACGTGGCGGCGCAGCAACGTGCAGCTCTCGTGGCTCATCGAATGGCGCGGGCTCGGGAGGCGTCTGTGTAACGACCGGCAGCTCAACCGCATGACGCTCTGGCGGTAACCTCTCCCGCGGTGGCAACAACTCCTGCGCAACTTCCGAGGGCGGTTCACGGAAGCTCTCCGGCAGTGGGGCGACTTCATCCAGCGGCAGAATAACCGTCTCGGGCGCGGCAGGCTGAAAGCTCGATGGCGCCAACTCCAGTTGCACCACGGTCCGTTTGCCGCCGAACTCGGGAGGCGTAACGCCCAAGAGAAACCACGCTTCCAGCGCCAACACCGCGCCCGTCACGACCAGATGAATCGCCAACGACGCCACAGCGCCCGCAACGGGCGAAGGGCGGCGAAAGAGCGAACAGCGGCGCAGACTCATGGAAGGCGAAAACCACGGGATGGAGGGAAGGCTACTTATTCAAACACAATCGGCCAGAAGCCGTGACCCGCAACCGATACATCTCGCCGCGATGTTCGATCCAGACCTCACGTCGCCCCTGAAACAATTCCTCCGAAAAAATCACACGCGGCGAATCGCCCCGTTCCGGCGCGTTTGTCTTTGGCGGCGGGTCCAGCGGGACCTGTTCCATCATACCCCCTTTAGGCGGTCAAAGTGACAAGGACCAATCAACGCGCCCCGTGTAACGCAAATGGGGCGCCACCCCATGCGGCAGCGAAAATTGCGGGAATTCGTCACGATGCACCGCAGAGACTCCCCCTGGGAAGTGCAAGAATGTGTTTTTTCCGACAGACGGCGCGAAAAAATCGACACAACCGGCGCCGTTTCGTGCCGCGTCTTCGGTAGCGTCTGTTAAACCGGGCGGCGGCTAAAAACAGAGTTAACCTCACAATTGATGAAAGCCGACCGGTAGGAAAGTACGGCGCTAGGCCGACGACCTTAGCTCCGGGCGACGGTCGCGGCGAGCGCCATGAGGGAGCTTTCTCGATGTTCATAAGGAACTACGCCGCCGCACTGACAGCCGCGTTGGTGTTTTCTACCTCGCTTGCCGCCCAGCAGGACGCTCCGTCTGAAAGCACGTTGCCGCCCGTGATCGTGGAGCCGCCGCAATCAGCGGAGCCTTCGCCTGCTCTGAGTGATGAACCCGTTGCGCCGGCGTTTCCTTCCACAAACCAGCCCCCTTTTCCGCCTTACGATGGCTCGCCTTACGACGGCGAGGCCATGTCAGACGCGGCGCCCTCGCTCTCGTATCCGGACTTGTCGGACTTGCAGTTCGGCGAGGCCGGCCCATTTAGCGAGGGGACGGGCATATTGCGCACTCCGATGTCGCTTTTCGATGCGCCGGTGGCAGGGTCGATTCTCACGCGCCAGGAGATCGAAGAACGCCAAGCGCCCGATATGTTCCACGCGTTACAAAACGAGGTGGGGGTGCTCATGCAAAGCACCGCCGCAGGGCAGGCCTCGCCGTTTGTACGCGGTCTGACCGGCCAACAAGTGTTGATCCTGATCGACGGCGTGCGGCTGAATAACTCGATCTTCCGTCTTGGCCCGAACCAGTACTTCAACACCATCGACCCGGGCATGGTGGACCATATCGAGGTGCTTCGGGGGCAAGGTTCGGTGCTGTGGGGCTCCGACGCCATTGGCGGCGTGATTAATGTTGTGACGCGAGGCCCCTCAATTCCCGGCAGCGAATACCTAGGCAATTACGGCCAGCGCGAATTCACGCAGTACTTCAACACGTCGGACTCGTCATCCTACAGCCGTTTGAATGTTGAAGGTTGGGCGGGGCAGTCGGGCGTCTTCGGCGGCGGGTCGTTCCACAATGTGCGTGACCTGGATACCGGCTACGACGACTTCGGGCGTCAGCCAGGCACCAACTACCAGCAGTATTCGGGCGATCTGAAGTTCAATTACCTGATCGATAGCAGTCAACTGCTGACCATCGCCGTGCAGCATCACGAGCAAGAAGACGTCGCCCGAAGCGACACCTTCCCCGGCTGGCCCGGCGACCGCAACAACAGCAACACGTTCGGTAACGTGCGGTTCTTTGATCCACAGCAGCGCGACCTGGCTTACATTCGCTACCAGACAACCGATCCGATCGCGGTGTTTGACGCGATTACGTTTACCGCTTCGTATCATCGGCAACGCGAAGTACAAACGCGCGGAATCCCCACCACACGGTATCAAGAGATCGATGTGGAATCGACCGGCCTGAACCTGGTTGGCGTGCGCGACCTGGGCGGCCTGGGCAAGTGGACCACCGGCGTGGACTGGTATCACGACGACGTCGACTCACCCTTTGGCGGCGCCGCCACAGGACCGATCATTCCTGACGACGCCTTCTACGAACGGATCGGCTGGTTCCTGATGTGGGACCTGGCGATTACCGACCGCCTCACCGCCGTCACAGGCGTGCGGTACGAACACATCAACCTGGCCGCCACCCCCGTGGTGGGCAATCAGGCGGTGTTCATCGATCCGCATTATCAAGACTGGATCGGACAGATCGGCCTGGTCTACGAGTTGGACGAAGACATTCACCTGGTCGGTTCGATCGCCGAAGGTTTCCGCGCTCCGAACCTGGACGAGTTGACCGCCAACAATCCGAACGTGCTTCAGCAAGGCATGGACCTGCCCAGCTTGGGGCTTACGCCCGAACACTCGATCACCTACGAAGTGGGCGTGAAGACCAATCACGAAGCGTTGCGGACGCAAACCTTTGTTTTCTGGACCGACTTGCGCGATAACATCGTCGCTGTTCCCGCCGGGGCGAACCTGTTTGAGCGAGCCAACCAGGACTCGTATATCCAAGGTGTTGAGACGAGCGGCGAGTATCTGTTCACAGACACCTGGAGCCTGTACGGCAACTTCTGGTACACCTACGGTCGAAACGAAGTGACCCGCGCGCCACTGAGCCGCATCCCGCCGACACAAGGTATCTTGGGCGTGCGGTGGCGAGCCCTCGACCGCCGCGCTTACGCCACGCTTTACACGTGGATGTCGCGGCGACAGGACCGATTGGATCCGGTGCGCGACCTCAGCGACGAACGCATTCCCATCGGCGGCACGCCCGGCTTCGCCACGCTCAACCTACGGCTAGGCCGCACGTTCGGCGAATACGATCAACACCGTTTGAGCCTGAGCCTGGAAAACATTACCGACCAACCGTACCTGGTGCATGGCTCGGGCGTTTACGGCACCGGCTTTACGGGCCGCTTTGGCTACTCGTACGTGTACTAACCCCCCATGCAGAAGCGAGGAAGCCTCCTTGGCGCGCCGGGCGCGACGTTCGCCCGGCGCATTACTACTGACGGCTCATGCATTAGCGCGACGCGACTTCGGTCAGACGACGTTCGAACTCCTGCGGGGGAACGTAGCCTTCAATCAAACCGACAATCCGGTTTTGTGAATCGACCACAACCGTGGTGGGATACGCGTGAACGCGCAGGTTCTGAGCCAACGCCGGTTGGCGGTCGGCGTGCACCTTGGCTGCTTCGAACGATTCCCGCAACATCGCCTTAACCGCAGGGTGCGAAAGCGTCTCGCGCTCCATGAGGGCGCAGTAGGGGCAATGGGCCGACGTAACGTAGAACAGAGCAGGCCGGCCGCTGGCTTGCGACGCCTTCCAGGCGGTATACGCGTCGGGGCGCCACAGCGACTTGGAACCCTCTCCAGCGAACATCGGCGCTGCCGCCGTCAGGATCACCGCGACAGCGCAGAAAGCAACACAACGAAAAGGCATTCAGATTCTCCAGGCAAGAAACAGGAAAAGGCGTGACCTTTCACAAGAAATAGGAGCGTCCGCCGAAACCGCGCGATGGCGCACGCGCCGCGTGCGAGGAACATCGCCGGCCGCTTCCCCTTCCGCGGGAAAGCAAGCGGGCCGCAAATGCAGAAAGGATGAGGCAAAAGGATAAGACCGGCCTTAAGCCGGCAAAAGGCGTCGGCTTGCGTCGCCTTGTATCACAACCTTACTTCAAAAACCCTCGGGCGTCGCGCGATGATCGCCGCCGTGGACCATTTTTGCAGCGATCCGCAATTCGATAGAAAATGCCCCGTGCTCCCAGTTGACAATTGCACAAGAAGCAAATTAGCTTGCCGCGATGCTCCGCCCTGTACGCCCCCCTTCATGAAAAGGCGTTTGGCGGTAAAGCGAAGCGTTGGAAAGACGCATCACTCCTGGATTAAGTTCGCATATCCAGCGCCGTAGCGACGCCTGGGCGCGTGGGGCGCCTCTGAGCCATTTCGCATGCACATGTACTTGTCGAATTACTCGGCAATTCGGCTTGGCAACGACGTTCCGCTTCCGAAAGAAAGATTTCTAACATGACGCAGTACGCGCTTGTGACGGGCGCCGGCCGTGGTTTGGGACGCGGAATTGCCCTCGCCCTGGCCGGCGCAGGCTACCACTTGGTCTTGGCCGGGCGCAACGCGCAACACCTAGCCGCAGTAGCCGACGAAGCTCGCTCACGAGGCGTAGAAGCCTTACCGTGCCCTACCGATGTGACTCGCGAGGAAGACATCGCCGCCCTTTTTCAAACACTGCTCAATCGCTTTGGGCGGCTCGACTTGCTTGTGAATAACGCCGGGGCGTTTGATGGTGGACCGCTCGACGAGCTTTCCACCGAAGCGTGGGACCATGTGTTGGCCGTTAATTTACGGGCGCCGTTTCTCTGCACCCGGGCAGCACTGCAAATCATGAAGCGGCAGCGCAGCGGGCGCATTCTCAATATTGGGTCCATCTCGGCGCAGCGAGTGCGTCCGAACTCCGCCGCCTATGCGGCGTCGAAGCATGGACTGTGGGGACTCACCCAGGCTACGGCGTTGGAGGGTCGAGCTTACGGCGTTACCTGTTGTTGCCTGCACCCCGGCAATGTGCGCGTCGAACGCCGAGCCACCAGCGACGCCCCCGAAGATCAGGAGCCGATGATGAGTGTCGAGGAAGTGGCGCAGGTAGCGCTGCTTATGGCGACGCTTCCGCCGCATGTCGAAATGTTGGAAGCCATTGTGCTTCCGCGCGACCAGGAATACGTGGGCCGCGGTTGACGCCTGCGCTTAAGCCGTAGTCACCAGCAATTTAGGATGGTCGGCCAGACGCCGCAGCGAGTTCACGTCGACCGGCTTGAGCAGGTACTCGTTGATGCCGGCGGCTTGGGCGTAAGCTCGGTGCGAATCCTCATCGTGCCCGGTGAGGGCGACGATCAGCGCATCTTTGGTTTCATCCCGAAGACGCATTTGCCTGGCGACCTCAAACCCGTCGATATCGGGAAGGGTGACGTCCAGCATCACAATTTCGGGACGAAACACCTGACACTGCTCAATCGCGGCTTGCCCGGTGTAGGCGATCTCAACCGTGTGGCCCAACAGCTCCAGGAATTTGGCCGTGATTTTTGCGGCGCCGGGCGTATCATCCACCACAAGGACACGTCGGCCAGCCATGAGTCTCTCTGAGTTGACGGGAATTTTTCCGTTCCTTCAATTCATTTCCGCCACACATTACTTCGCGAGTTGGGGGAGAACGTAGCGAGTCTCGCAAAACGCACGGCAGACAAGATAAGTGGGTTGCGCCCGCGGCAAAGACGAGAACCAACGGGAAATGGGGCGCGCGTTCTCCCTCGTTTCAACTCGTTGCTTCATTGTGCCCTTCAACGCCTCAGGATGCAAGCGTTTCGGATAATCGGCGTAGTTACTTTCCTTGTCATCCTGTAGCGGAATCCGCAACACAACGCCTAAGAAAGGCGTGTCTTGGCAACGCAAACCGACGTCATCAGCCGTTTCAAGAATTTCGCCGCAGATGATGCGTAGGGAATTGGGCGCGGTATGATGGGGTCGCGCCCCGGTCTGGCCAGAGCGCCGATGTGTTTTCCTACTACGTTTGCCGACATTCCCGACCGTATGATCGCAGTGCGTTGCTTCTTTGGTGTGTTAACGGGCTTTCTGCTTCTTTTGTTGCAGCCGGCTGGCGCTTGGGCCGATTGGCCGCAGTTTCGCGGTCCTGGTGGACAAGGCCACAGCGATGCGACCGATCTTCCCTTAACTTGGAGCGAAACCGAAAACGTAGTGTGGAAGACCGCTCTCCCCGGCCGCGGCTGGTCGTCACCGGTGGAGCAGGATGGCCGAATTTGGATGACCACCGCCATTGAGACGCCCGCCACACCCGAACAGCGCGCTAAGAAGCTGGCGGAAGCGCCCGATCCCGCCGGCTTGGAAGTGGTAGGGCACGTTTCCTTACGAGCGTTGTGCGTCGACTTCGCCACCGGGCGACTGATTCACGACCTCGAGGTATTCTCGGTCGATAACCCCGACCCGGTCCATTCGCAAAACAGCTTTGCTTCGCCCACGCCCGTGATAGACGCAGGACGCGTTTATGTCCACTTCGGCACGTACGGCACAGCCTGCCTGGACGCCGTTACCGGCGAAACCGTGTGGACCAATCGTGAACTGAATTGCGACCATCAGAACGGCCCGGGTTCGTCGCCCATCATCTGGCAAGACCTATTCATCGTGCACTTCGATGGAATCGACGTGCAGTATGTCGTCGCGCTGGATAAGGCCACGGGCCGGCAGGTTTGGAAGGCTGACCGCAGCGGCAAAATGAACCCCAATGGGCCATTCCGCAAAGCATACAGTACGCCGCTCATCGTCGAACACGCCGGCCAGCCGATGCTCATCTCGCCGGGCGCCGACTGGGTGTACGCCTACGATCCGGCGACAGGGCGCGAACTGTGGCGGGCTCACTATGGCAAACTCGGCTTCTCCAACGCGCCGCGTCCCGTGGCGGGGCATGGCATGGTCTATATTTCGACGTGCTTTATGTCGCCCACGATGCTCGCGGTTCGCTACGATGGCCAGGGCGATGTGACCGAATCGCACATTCTTTGGCGGAACGATCGGCAGGCGCCCAAGCTGCCCTCGCCACTGTTGGTCGGCGACGACTTGTACCAGGTGAGCGATCAAGGCGTGGCCACCTGCCTTGATGCGCGGACCGGCGAAGTCTACTGGAGCCAACGCCTGGGCGGCAACTTTAACGCCTCGCCGCTCTACGCCGATGGGCGCATCTACTTCTTCAACCGAGACGGCGTGACCAAGGTGATCGCTCCCGGCCGCAAGTTCCAATTGTTAGCCGAGAACCGCTTGGAGAGCGCGTTTTACGCCTCCCCCGCGGTCGTTGAAAAGTCATTGGTATTGCGAACCGAGCGTGCTCTCTACCGGATTGAGAAGGCCGACTTCAACGGCGGCCCCTAATTGCGCGCGGCCACGGGAACGCGCGCGGGCGTTAGGTTCCATCGTCCTGTTCCAAGGAGTCTGCCGCAATGACGCTCTCGCCGATTCTGGCTCAAGCCGAAAAAGCCGCCCCTGCCCAAGAGTTGGGCTATGAGTTTTGGATCTACTTGGGCATTGCCGTCTTGGCGCTTGCGCTGGTAGTGATGGCGGTGATCCTGCTCAACTATGGCAAGCTGTGGTTCAAGGCGTATATGTCCAGCGCTGACGTGAGCCTCTGGAGCCTGATCGGCATGGACATGCGCCGCGTTCGCAAGCAATTGATCGTCGACGCCAAAATCACGGCCGCCCAGGCTGGGCTAGACATCAACCGTCAGAACGGCATTACCACACGCCGCTTGGAAGAGCATTTCCTGGCCGGGGGCGACGTACATCGGGTCATTCGGGCCATCATCGCGGCGCACCGAGCTCATATCGACCTGGACTTTGACCGCGCCGCGGCAATCGACCTGGCCGGCCGCGATGTGATGGACGCCGTGCAGACGAGCGTGCATCCCAAGGTGATCGACTGCCCCGACCCGCGCCGTAGCGGCAAGTCAACGCTTAGCGCCATCGCCAAAGACGGCATCGAGCTGCGGGTCAAGGCGCGCGTTACCGTGCGCACCAACTTAGAGCAGTTGATTGGCGGCGCCACCGAAGAGACCGTCATCGCCCGCGTGGGGGAAGGAATCATCACGGCCATTGGTTCGGCCGAGAAACACACCGATGTGCTCAAGAACCCCGACCGGATCTCGAAAGCGGTGTTGGAGCGCGGGCTCGACGCGCAAACGGCGTTTGAGATTGTGTCGATCGACATTGCCGATGTCGACGTCGGCGAGAATATTGGCGCCCGGCTGCAAGTCGATCAGGCGGAGGCCGACACGCGCGTCGCCCAAGCCCGCGCCGAACAGCGCCGCGCCGAGGCGATCGCCCTGGAACAAGAGAACAAAGCCAAAGTAGCCGCTAACCGCGCCCAGGTCATCTTGGCCGAATCCGAAGTCCCCCGCGCCATGGCCGAGGCCTTTCGCCAGGGCCGCCTAGAGATTTCCCCCGGGCAGTAATCGCGGCAACCCATGCGTCTATCGTTCGTCCTTCGGCTGTCCACGCTTTAGGCGCGGCGGCCAACACGTCTAACCCCCCTTCGACCGATGCGCTCCCTGTTTGCTTCTCGATGCGGTGGTAGGTCTCTCTTCGCCTTGGCCGTCGTCTTAGGGTTCGCCCCCCTGCCGCACACGGCGGCGGCTGATGAATCGGCGACGTTTGAACAGCATCCGTTGAACACCTGGGTTAAACGCAGTCCTCTGCCCGAAGCCCCCGTTTCGCCACGGCTGGGTTACGAGGGAGCATGTGTCTGGGACAGTCGCCATCAGGTGTTGGTGCGCTACGGCGGCCACAACCAGGGCGGAGGAGGAGAACAAGGCTCGGAAGTCTGGACGTTTGATCCACGCACCGCACGCTGGACGCTCCACGAGCCGAATCTCTCGCCGCCGGGCGTCTGCTGCAACGCGCAAAACGTGTACGATCCAACGATCGGACGCTACATTCGCTTCCCAAAATTCAGCGGCGGTCACGGTTGGCAATGGCATCGGGAACTCTACCTGAACGATTCTTCGGTCTGGACTTACGACTTGGCCGAAAACCACTGGCTCAACCGCCGCCCGTTGCCGGCGCCGCGTCTGGCGGGTTATCGCTGCGCGTCGTGGGACAGCGATCAGCAAGTGGTTGTGGTCTTTGGCGGTGAAGGCAGTTACGAAGGAACCCTCATCTACGATCCCTGGCGCAATGAATGGCGGTGGCCGAAGCCCGAACACGAGCCTGCGCCGCGCAGTGGCGGCAACATGGCTTACGACGCGGCCCGCAAAGTCCATGTGCTGTTCGGTTCGCAGTTCACGAACGAGGCGCACACCTGGACCTACGATGTAGTAAACAACGTCTGGCGCGACATGAAGCCCGAAACCATGCCGCCCACCGACCGCAACGATGCCGTACTGACTTACGATCCCATTCACCAGGTGGTGCTAGCGCTGGTGAAGGTCAGCACCGGCGACGACGAATCGGCTCATCACGAAGTACAAACCTGGGCCTACGACGCGGGCGCCAACCGCTGGACGCGCATGCACCCCGCCCGCGAGTCTGACGGGGCTGGGAATCGCACGCGGAACCTGATTTTCGCCCCTGAGCTGAATCTGGCGATCTTGGAAAACTGCACCAGCCAGCCGCGCGAACAACAGATCTGGACCTATCGCTACGCTGAAGGCGATGGGCCCTCTTCTCCGCCACCTTCCAAGCCGAACGGCGCGACGCTGCGGCGATTCGAGAGAA
>CAYWIS010000010.1:0-46226 GCA_964458385.1 uncultured Pirellulaceae bacterium | reverse complement strand
CCACCGTCCAAGCCGCGTTCCGGGCCGCCGATTGTCGAAGACATCGTGGTTTCGGTCCTTGCCCCTGACCGCATTGAGCTAACATGGAAGGCCCCAGCCGCTCAGATTGCTGGCTACCATATCGAGCGGGCAGTGGTCGAAGTCTGGAGCGACGACCAACTTCGCCAACTGAAAGACAACACACCTCCCCTGGAGCAACCAGTAGTCGGCGCGATCCGCCGCATCGGCCCTTTTAAGCCCATAACCACCGAACCCCTTGCCGAAACCAAGTTCCTTGACGACACGGTCAACCTGGAGGCTCCGCAAACGGTGGAAGGCGCCCCCGTAGAAGACCGCCAACTGCCTAACGATCAATTGGATCCGACAGGGCGGCCGTATCGCTGGGCCGTCTACGCCTATCGTGTAAGGGCGGTGGATGAATCGGGCGCCATAAGTGGCCCTTCGCCCGCGTTCTTCACCATTCCCACGTCGCCTCAGCATTTGTTGAGCCGCGACGACGACGAAACCTGCCATCTGAAGTGGGCTGCGAACCCCGAGCGGGGAATCGTTGGCTACCGCGTCTACCGCATAGATGGCCGGTGGAACAAAGACCCTGTGTCGCGTCTGACCACCGAACCGATTGCCGCAACCACCTTTTCCGACCCCACGGCGGGCCGCACAACGCGGCGATACTATGTGGTTGCCGTCGACGCCCTGGGGCAGGAGGGGCTCCCCTCGTCGCCAGTATGGTTCCGGCGCGAGTGGCGGACGTTCTATACTCCCTTTGTCGGCGAGTGGCATCAGTAAGCGTCGCGGTGGAGAAACCAAGCCCCAGCCGTTCGCATCGCTCGCCCGTATCGGTAATCCTTTTACACTCTATTACTTGCCCAACGTCTCGATGAACTTACCTCTTCCCGGATCACCCATTTTGCGTCTTGCGTTAGGCCCGGTCAGTATCGTCTGGCTGGCGTTTTTGTGGCCCTGTACGGCCACCCGTGGAGCTGACGAGGCGGCTCCATTCCCGGGCGCCAAGAGCCAGTGGCACGGGTTCGCCCGTTACGACTTCCAAGTGGACGGCAAACCGGTTCTGGTCGTCGCGCCCAACAAGGCGGCGCCGGGGCGTCCCTGGGTGTGGCACGGCGAGTTCTTCGGCCACAAGCCGGCGCCCGACATCGAACTGCTCAAGCGAGGGTTCCACATCGTCTATATGCAGGTCCCCAATTTGCTTGGCTCGCCAACCGCGGTGGCGCACTGGAACGCCTTTTACCGTGAATTGACCGAGAAGTATGGCTTCGCCAAGAAGGCGGCGCTGGTGGGTTTAAGCCGCGGCGGGTTGTATTGTTACAACTGGGCCGCCGCAAACCCCGACAAGGTCGCCTGCATCTACGGCGACGCTCCAGTGTGCGACTTCAAGAGCTGGCCCGGCGGCAAGGGGAAAGGCCCTGGCTCTCCGCACGACTGGAAGCTGGTGTTGGAGTGTTACGGATTCAAAGACGAAGCGGAAGCCCTAGCTTACGACAAAAACCCGGTTGACAATTTGGCCCCACTCGCCAAGGCGGGCGTGCCGCTGTTGCATGTTTATGGCGACGCCGACGAAGTGGTTCCCTGGGATGAGAACACCGGTGTTGTAGCCGAACGCTACCGCAAGCTGGGCGGCCACATTACGCTTATTGCCAAGCCGGGCGTGAAGCATCATCCCCACGGCTTGGACGACCCCACGCCGATTGTCGAATTCATTGCCCGCCATGCAGCCGTCACGCCGGAGTATGCGCCGGTATCCGCGCAACTTGGCCGCCCGCGCGACGGTCTTGGAAATGTGCTAACCAAGTTGCGCGAAGGCCAACCGGTCAAGGTGGCGTACCTGGGCGGCTCGATTACGGCTGCCCCCGGCTGGCGCGTGCAAACCCGCACTTGGCTACAAGGCGAGTTTCCCCAGGCCAAGGTTGAAGAGATCCACGCAGCCATTGGCGGCACAGGCAGCGATCTGGGAGTCTTTCGGCTGGAGCGCGACGCGCTGCGTCACAACCCCGACCTGCTGCTCGTGGAGTTCGCCGTGAACGACGGCGGAGCATCGCCCGAACGGATCTGGCAAGCCATGGAAGGCATCGTACGGCAAACCTGGGCCAAGAATCCGCGCACCGATATCGCTTTTGTCTACACCTTCCGCACCGGCTACGAAAACGATTTGCGCCAAGGGTTGTGCCCCCGGGCCGCCTCGGCCATGGAGATGCTCGCCGACCACTATGGCATTCCCTCGATCAATTTCGCCTTGAAGGTTGTCGAACTGGAAGCAGCAGGCAAATTGGTGTTTCAATCGGAGGAGCCAACGGAGCCAGGCGTAATCCGCTTCTCGCAAGACGGGGTACACCCGCTCGACGAAGGGCACCAGATTTACACCGAGGTCTTTGCCGAAGCAATCAAGCAAATGCTCTCCGCTTCCGAGCCGATCGATCACCGTCCGAAGTTAGCTATCCCGTTTGTGGCCGACCATTGGCAAGCGGCCAAGATGGTCCCCGTGACCGAAGCCATGCTCTCGGCGGAATGGACCCAGCTCCCCCCCGACGCTGATCTATCACGACATTTTAGCAATCGGATGGGAACGATCTGGGAGGCGACCCAACCCGGCAGCCGGTTGACGTTCAAGTTTCGCGGTTCGCTGGCCCGACTGTACGACCTGCTAGGCCCCGACGGCGGCCAGGTGGTGATTACCGTGGACGGCCAGACGCGTCCCCAGCCTGTGCCGCGATTTGATAGCTACTGCACCTATCACCGTCTGGCGACGCTCTCACTTGCCGAAGGATTGGACCCCAACGAGGTCCACACGGTCACGGTGGAGGTCCACCCCGAACAGCCGGACCGCACCCCCGTCGCCTTTCGGTTGAAAGACCCCGAAACCGAGCTGAAGTCGCCCAAGTACCAAGGCACGAACGTCCGCGTGGGGCAAATCCTCGTCCTTGGCGATATCGTCGAGTAGCGTTTAGCACCCCTACCTCGGCAGGTTCCAAGGGAACCTGCCGCACGGCGTTTGTGTTGTCCGGGCCCGTCACGGGGCGGCGGTCTTGGGTTATGATGGACGGATTCTTTCGGGCGCATACACCCCTTGTAATCCAGAACACCGGAGCCACGACCCATGCTCTCCTTCCATCGTTTGTTAGCGCTAGCCACGGCCTTGCTGCTGGCGCCGCTGACCGCTCAGACGTTGGCGGAAGACAAGCCGCAGCCGCGCGGCTACACAATTCCGCTGATTGACCTTAACGACCAAACCGAACGCCAGGTGATCGTCGACCGCGAGCCGGGACAGTACTTGGGGCACCCCACCACCGTTCTCTTGGAAGACGGCAAGACGATTATCACCGTCTATCCCAAAGGACACGGCCGCGGGGCCATTGTGCTGAAGCGCAGTGAAGACGGCGGCAAAACCTGGTCGGAGCGGCTGCCAACGCCGGAGAACTGGGCCACTTCGTTGGAAACGCCCACCATTCACCGAGTGATTGACGCCGAAGGTAAGAAACGGTTGATTGTGTTCTCGGGGCTGTATCCGGTGCGGATGGCCGTTTCGGAAGACGACGGCAAGACCTGGACTCCGCTCAAGCCCATTGGCGACTTCGGCGGCATTGTGACCATGGGAAGCGTCGAACCGGTCCGCACCGGCAAGGGGCGCTACCTGGCCCTGTTCCACGATGACGGCCGGTTCTTCACCAAGAACGGCAAGGTTTCCCCCTTCATGACGTTGTACAAGACGTGGTCGCACGACGGCGGCCTGACATGGAGCGAACCCGAAACCATCTACTCAAGCGACAAGATTCACCTTTGCGAGCCGGGCCTGATTCGCTCGCCCGATGGTAAACAATTGGCCATGCTTCTTCGCGAGAATCGCCGCGTGCGAAACTCATACATCATGTTCTCCGACGACGAAGGCCGCACTTGGACGGAACCTCGCGAGTTGCCCGGCTCGCTCACAGGCGACCGGCATACCGGCAAGTACGGACCCGATGGCCGGCTCTTCATCTCCTTCCGCGACATGGCGCACGAAAGCCCCACCCGCGGCGACTGGGTGGCCTGGGTCGGCACGTATGACGACCTAGTGCAAGGGCGTGAAGGGCAATACCGCGTGCGTTTGAAGGATAACCATCACAGCTATGATTGCGCTTACCCTGGCGTGGAAGTGCTCCCCGATGGAACCTTTGTGACCACGACCTATGGCCATTGGACCCCGGGACAACCGCCCTACATCCTCTGCGTTCGCTTGACGCTGGCCGAGCTCGACGCGCTGGCCGCCAAGTAAGCCCTTCCTAGGCGCAAGCTCTCTCCACTTGCCCCCTGTCAATTCAAGAGGCCCCGCAAGACAGGCGGGGCCTACGACAACGCCATGACCTCCCGCGGCGTGATCTGGACCATCGGGCACTCCAACCGCAAGATCGAGGAGTTGCTCGACTTGCTGGCGGGCGAATCGATCCGCTTGATCGCCGATGTGCGGCGTTTTCCTGGCTCAAAACGCCAGCCGCAGTTACGCCGTGAAAACTTGGAAGCGGCGCTCGCCGCAGCGAGCATCGGTTACCAGCATTTCGCCGACTTGGGCGGGCGGCGTTCGGAGCGTTTGCCTAATTCCCCGAACACCGCCTGGGATGTCGAGGCGTTCAACGCTTACGCCGACCACATGCAGTCGCCTGCGTTCGCGGCGGCCCTCGAAGAACTGATGGATCTGGCCACGGGGCAGCGCACCGCGATTCTGTGCGCCGAAGCGCTGCCATGGCGGTGTCATCGCCGCCTGATCGCCGACGCCCTGATTGCGCAAGGCTGGAAGGTGCTCGACATTCTCGGTCCCAGGGTGGTCAAAGAACATCCTTTAACCGAGTTCGCGCGAGTCCACTCGGGGCAAGTCACTTATCCTGGCGGAACTTTGTTCTAATGCGGCCTTCGCAGCCGCGCCGTCTTCTCCGTGAACCTCAGTTGGGCGACGGCGCGTCCGCTTTCGGATTTCTCTTGGTCGCCGCAGGGCGCGAATACACCTCGCTTAGCAAAGAAGAAGCCGGCCGCTGGCGATCTAAGGCGCCGCGTGAAACTGTTGCAGCGCCTTTTCGGCCTGCGTGCGCACCGCAGAGTTGGGGTCGTTCAGCAACTCGGAGAGCGGCGCCAGGGCTGCTTCGGTCACTCCTTGCCGAGCAAGGGAGACAACGGCCTGCCAGCGCACGTCGGCGTCAGCATCCCTTAGGGCGACAATCAAACTTGCACTGGCCAGAGGATCGTCAATTGCGCCCAGCGCCTTGGCGGCCCAGAATCGCACCGCTGCGTCGGTGTCGGACAGGGCCTGATGGAAGGTCAGCGCCAAATGGGCGGGAATCGCCTCCATTTGCGCCAGCGCCATCGCGGCGCGGCGACGCACGTCGGGCGATTCATCGTCCAGTAGCGCACGCAACGCCTCGGCGCCTTGGCGATCCAACGCCGATAACGCCAACGCCGCTTGATCACATACCCGTTGATCGGAGTCGTTCAGTGCGCGCACCAGGGCCACTTCGATTCCGGGGAACCCCGCCGCCGCAGCGCCCAGGTCCCGCAACGTGGTCGCTGCCTGTCGTCGGATTGTCACTTCTTCGTGCCCTAGCAAGTCCGCCAACGCCGGAATAGCCGCAGGACCGATCCTTTGCAACGCCTCTAGCGCTTCGTCGCGCAGTGAGCTTGGCTCACCCTTAGCCAGTTCATGCAAGACCGAAGCAGCCGGCGCTGCGTAGGGCCCCATGGCGCCCAAGGCGAAGACCGCCGTTTCCCGCAACGGATTCTGCGAATCGGACGCAATCTTGATCAACTCGGGAACTGCGGCGCGCCCTTCAGGTCCCATCCGCGTCAGCGTCAGACAGGCAGCGTACTGAATGCTCAGATCGCGCTCAGCCAGGAGCTCGTGGACCACCGGCATGGCCTCGGCTCCGTACAACGCCAGCGATTCGGCGGCCCGCATGCGCACGGCCGGATTCTCGGGACTGCGGATCATCTCTGTCAGCGATTCAATCGAACCGACCGCCAGGGTGGGCGGACCACCGAAAACGGTCGTCGCCGGCGCGCACCATCCCAACACGAAGAAAGCGAAAGCGAGGGACCACAACCTCACGGCGCAAGCTCCTGTTGATGAGGCCCGAGTTCCCAAGGGTAGAGGGCATGGCCAGCAGGAAGCGACACATCGTGCATTTGCGCCTGCGTGTCCAGATCTTGCAGCACGACGGCCAGTTCGCCCGGCGCGACACGATCCTTGACTCGCTCCAGCGCGGCTTGGACGCGCTGGATACGCGCGTTGTAAGCCTCCATGGCGGCCGACGCGCCTTCCCCGTTACTTTGGGCCGCAGCCGCCAAGAGTTGCTTCCGGGCTGCATGCAAATGGAGAACGGCGTCGCGCAACTCGGAATAGGCAGGCGACTGCAGGAACTCCGCGAGCTGTTCGTTCATCTCGCTTGTTGGCGCCCACATTTCACTGTAGGCGGCCGGCTCCGTCGCATCCTCCATGAGCGCAGGCGAGCGATTGGCTTGAGCCAAGTACACGGCGCCACCAATAACTAAACCTACGCACAATATCTGTGCGCATTGTCGCATCATTATTCTCTCTGCTCCGTCTGACGAGTTTACTAGCGGGATGGTGACGCCGAAGGGAGGGACAACCGGAACTTAGCCCGGTGCAGTCGACGTCGGGCATGCATAGTCTGAGGGATGCAAGCTGTGGGCCAAATGCGGAATAAAGTCTTCAAATCGGCCGGGGAGCCTCGTCCGCGGAATTGCATCCACTAATGAACCAGTATTCTATCAGGTTCGCCTTAATTCTAGAAGGGCGAAAACCTTTCTCCCCTAGCGCGCTCCTTGGCGCGCGCGGTTGTGCTATCTGTGCCGCTTTGATCGCGCCCTGCGCGCAGGAGCCTGTGGCGATAATTGCTACGCTCCCCATCGTATGCAGGACTTATCCACGCACATCTTGGGAGATGACGCTAATGCTTGGATTGGCGCCGATACTTCCAAAGATTTGGATTCAACCTGCGTTTCTCTTTTTCGCTTCGCGGGCAAGATACTCCTGCAGGGCGGCCGCCTGATTGTGATTTTCGTCCTTAGCGCCGTACACCAGTGTAACCGGCCCGCGATCCACGTACTCCCAAAGTTGTTGCACGGCGTCGGGATTGTGCCGCAATTCTTCGGCATAGCGCCGCCGAAACTCATCCCACTTGGCAGGATCGTGGCCAAACCATTTACGAAGGGCCGTACTGGGGGCAATCTCTTTCAACCACAAATCAATTCGCGCGGCATCCTTTGACACTCCCCGCGGCCACACACGATCCACCAAAATCCGAAAGCCATCGTCCGCGTCCGGCGCCTCGTAAGCACGTTTCCGTTTGATGTTCATTCGCACTCCCTCCGGGTCGACGAACCGAGACGTGAGCCCACGTAAGCAATTCTAGGCGCAGAGGAAACGACCTAAACACGCCGAAAATTACCCAATTGCCACACTTCCGTGGAAGCAACTATCCAAAATCGGGTCAATAAGGCGCAGACAAACCAGGTTAACTTTTTTTCAGTCGGTCAAACAGAAAAGCTATTTCGTAATATTTCGATGACCAAAATCTTGTCACATCGGCTCAAAACGACAAAATACTTCTTTTGAGGGCAGTTAGCGCGAACAGCTTCCAAACAGGGAAACAGCACGTGAACCGCATCCGCTTAAGACGTGGTGGTCGGCCGGCGTTTACCTTGGTCGAACTCCTAGTCGTCATCGCCATTATTGGCATTCTGGTAGCATTGCTGCTTCCGGCAGTGCAAGCCGCGCGTGAGGCGGCGCGGCGCATGTCGTGTAGCAACAATCTCAAGCAACTCGGGGTCGCTCTGCACAACTACCACGACACGTACAAAGCCCTGCCCATGGCGTACTTTGTGCACATCAACCCCACCAACAACAACGTGAACATACAAAGTTGGGGCGTGGCGGTGCTGCCGTTTCTGGAGCAAGGGGCGCTCTATGACCGTTACAACACGAGTGTTCCTGCGTGCAATGAAATGGGGGCGGCCGGCCAGGCGAATGTTCAGTTGATCCAAACCCTGTTGGAGGTGTTCATCTGCCCTTCGGCGCCGGCCGGCTCGGGACGCATCTATGACGGCAGTCTTCCCGCCGGCGCTAACGGGCTCCCCTTGCCAGCCCTGACATGGCGGGCCGCACCTTCCGACTACTGCATTACCACCGGCGTGCGCGGCGTCTTCGCCGACGTGGCCTACGCCAACAACCAGGGAGGCGACCGGCACGGCGCCATCCAAGAGCACATCACCGTCGTCGGGGCGTATCAAGGGAGCAACCGCTCTAGCACCCTGGCGGCCATCACCGATGGAACCTCTAACACGTTCCTTTTGGGCGAGCGAACCGGAGGCGGTCAAATCTACAGCAAGCGGCAGCCCTGGCAATCGCCAGCCGCCGCTCAACTGGCGGCCCTGAATGGCGGTGGATGGGGCGACGCCCTGAACGGCGAACATTGGCTTGCCGGCGCCCTGCATAGCGGCCTACCGAGCTCACCTCAGGAAGGCCCCTGTGGAATCAACTGCACCAACTTGCGCAGCTATGGGTTTCATAGTTTCCATCCCGGCGGGTGCCATTTCCTGATGGCTGATGCTTCGGTCCAGTTTCTTACCGAGTCGGCGCCGGCGTTGGCGATTGCCGGTCGCATCACGCGGCAAAAGGGCGAAGTCCTCCCCCAGTAAGAAAATCGCATGAATTGGCGTAAGGGACTCTTTCTTTGGTTGGCCATCGGGTTGACGGGATTGGAGGCGTGCTCGCGCACCGATCCCAACCGCAAAGAAACCTACCCCGTGACAGGGAGCGTTTACGTCGACGAGAAGCCTGCCGGCGCCGTGCAAGTCACCTTGCATGACCAGGCGGGGGTCGATGTGAACAATCCGACCTTCTCGATGACCTTCACCCAGGCCGATGGCTCCTTTGCGCTGTCGACGTATGAAGAAGGCGATGGCGTTCCCGCAGGCGAATACACCATCACCTTCCAATGGCGTGACTTAAACCCGCTTAACCTCCAATACAGTGGGCCCGATAAGCTCGGCAACAAATACAGCGATCCCCAAACCACCCCCTTCCGCGTGAAGGTCGAACCAGGCAAGCCCGTCGATCTGGGCCGCATTGAGTTAAGCACCAAGTAAGCCGCAAACCAGCAACTTAACGTCGGTGCTGGGTGGGTGAACTTGCCAAGGGAATCAACATTCGCGGGCGTGGCGATCCAGACGAACTTCTTCGGCCCAGCTAACCTCCTTGCCCCGCGGCGCTGGCGACTTTACAAAGACTTCGCACCGCTCTTGCTAACCGTGCCTAGCTACATTCTCCCGGAACGGGCAGACAGAACAAGGTAGTTTCTCGATGCGCGGTCGGGAATAGCCAAGAGAGGCGGCGAGGCGGATCGAAGCGCCGCGGGCGGCGGAACCTCGCCCGCCGTTCATGGCCGAACCTTCCTCAAAGGGACATTGTCAGTGTTGTCTTGCGTCGTGTGAGTTAACTTGGTCCTTCGGCGGATCAAAAATGATAATCTCATCGCGTACTCCCGAAGGCCAACCAACTTCATGCCCGCTCTGCGGAGCGAACGTGGTTGTCGAACCTTCCATTTTCCTCGGCGATGCAACCTGTCCGCGGTGCGGCCAACTTCTTTGGTTTATCCAATCTCCGATAACGACTCGGTTCTTCGCTTTCCACGATTCCTCACCGACGCGAGAGCGAATTATTGCCTTCGTTGCCAACCAATTAGGCGTCGACCGCGCCAAGGTCCTGAACAACGCAACGCTCTTAAACGACCTGGGAGCGGATTCACTGGACAAAGTAGAATTGGTCATGGAACTCGAAGAAGAATTCGACCTCTTGTGACGTGCATCGCGTCGGCACGGATCGCTGAACCACCCGCTCAAATTGATGCGGCCCATCGGCGCGGGTATTTTCGATCAGGCCCTTTCCGGGGCGCCCAACTTCGCGGAAACATTCGATGTTTGAATTGGCTCCGGCTTTTGCGTTTGCCGAGTTGGCGTTTGCCATAACTCTGGTCCTAGCCACCGCCAATTCCTTGCGCAAACATCACCGAGGGTTCGCATGGTGGACCGCCTTGGTCGCTACTTGCGTCATCGGCCTTGGCGTTGGCGCTTGGTCTGGCTTTGCCTTCTCCTACCAACCCACGCCACACCTGATCGTGGACGGCTTTCCCGTCCCGAGCGCTTTTCATGTTCTTGAAACCTACACGAACGGTTCCAGTCGTTGGACCAACTTGATTACTCCCGCACCATTCCTATCCGCCATCGGCAATGCGTTTCTCTTTCTCGGCTTAACGGTCGTCCCGGTCTGGCTCATCAATGTCCTCGCCGTCCGGAAGCGCCAAATACGATCCGCGCTTTAGCTAACAACGCGGTCAAGTCTTGCAAGACCGACGCCCCTTAACCGCCCCCCAGGGTAATCCCAGCCGCCCTAGCCCTATTCCGCAACGCCCCACGTACGCGTCCAGTGGGCTTGTGTGTTGTTGTGGTTGGCAGGGCGATTGGCCGCGCGGCGCATTGCTGGTCTACTGATGTGAACGAATCATCGGCGTAACGAACCCGCAAGCCGCAGCTCGGTTGCAGCGTGGGCTTGCGTCTGAAGCCTTGTACAATTCCATGATTCTGACCTGCAAAACGCTGCTGTTCGACTT
Source organism: uncultured Pirellulaceae bacterium (assembly GCA_964458385.1). GTDB lineage: Bacteria > Planctomycetota > Planctomycetia > Pirellulales > Pirellulaceae > JAHWKS01. The sequence continues at coordinate 35,562 of CAYWIS010000010.1, read as the reverse complement.
GGATGGCGTACTCGTCGATTCCGGGGAATACGTTGAGGGAGCCTGGCGGCGCTGGGCCGAGGCGAATCAGCTTGACCCGGACTATGTCATTCGCGTGGCGCATGGCCGTCGCACTCTAGAAACCATTCGCCTTGTGGCGCCGCACCTTCCTGCGGAAGAAGAATCGGCCCGACTCGCGGCCCACGAAGCGCTCCAAACCGAAGGGATCTATAAAATCCCCGGCGCGCGCGAACTGCTTTCCTCGATCTCTGGTCCCTGGGGTGTGGTTACCTCGGGACCGCGCCCCGTGGCGACGCTGAGAATCCGGCATACCGCGCTTCCTTTTCCGCCGGTTCTGGTGTGTGCGGACGACGTCCGTGCTGGAAAGCCCGAGCCCGAAGGTTATTTGACGGCGGCGAGCCGGCTTGGGGTGAATCCGAGCGACTGCATCGTGGTGGAAGACGCGCCGCCGGGAATTGAAGCGGCCCGACAAGCCGGCATGCGCGTCATCGCGGTCCTAGGAACCTATCCCCCAGCCGAGTTGGAAGGCGCCACGGTGATCGTGAAAAGCGTCACCTCCCTGAATGTGACGTCTCTCAACGGCGAAATGCAAATTACCGCCACACCAGCGGCCCCGTCATGCGGATGAGGCGCACACGCCTCACCCTTCAGGAGCACACCTTTCTGAAAGGAGCGGCCTCGCGGCCACCAGCTTACGTAGATAAGCCGATTCCAGATACATAGGTCAATAGATAAAGAAAACACTACCCCCGCGTGGCGTTCCGCCGCTCATAACGAACAATCGCCAGAAATTTCGTCTAATTCGCGTGGCTCCCTAATCAGGGAGACCTGCGGATTCTGTCTAGTCAATTTCAATTGTTAGGCCCCAGGAGGCGAGATGATGCCGCGCGTCCATGAGATGCAGAACGCCCCCACCATGGCCAAATATGTCCGGGGGTTGACGGCCATCCGCTCCCAGGTGCGCGACGCCCACCGACAGGCGTTTCGCGCCCATTACGCCGCCGAAGGCCGCACGGCAACCGCGAAGCAGATCGCGGCGCTCGCGGGCATCGCCGGCGGGTGGAACGTCGTGAACTAGCTGTACGGCAAGTTGGGCCACGCCCTCTGCGACGCGTTAGACATCAAGCCGGAGGTGCGTTCTGACCACTCGTATCGCTGGTGGATGGTCTGATCCCGCGGCTGGAGAACCCGCAACGGCTTCGTCTGGCAGATGTTGCCACAGGTTGCTGAGGCGCTCGAGCAGCTGGGGTGGGTGCAGCCTGATCACGTCCTTCTGCCCGATACCCTGCCAGAGGTTACTCTCGCCGAGGCCGAGATGTCGGCAGCCGAGGGCCGCAAACTCCTCCGGATGCACCGCACCCGCGAACGCAACCGGGGTCTGGTCGCTCGCAAGAAACGGTTGGTACTGTCTACGTTTGGCCGGCTGGCCTGCGAGGTATGCGACTTCGATTTCTCAGCGGTATACGGTTCGCGGGGTGAGGGGTTCGCGGAGCGCCATCACATCCAGCCCATAGCAGAGTCAGCCCCGGGCCGGCGGACAAACCTGTCCGACTTGGCTGTGGTGTGCGCCAATTGCCACCGGATGCTGCACCGGCGACCGTGGATGTCGGCGCCCGAACTGCGGGCGTTGGTACGTTCGCGGCTGCACGTTGATCAGGACGCCAAACCAGGCGTTCTCCGCGTCCCGGCGGACATGTAGGCTTTCCCTGGTGTGAAGGTCCCCACGCCCGCCGGGCACGCGAGTTGGGTCGTTAGGCGCCAAGATATTCCTATGATAAAAGCCCCCCAAGCCAAACGACTCGGAGGGCTGGCCGATGCCGTTCGCGCTGATCCCCGCTGCGAGCAAGATGATCTTAGCGCTGCCATGTTTGGCATGTTGCTCTACGGCTTTGCGCTAATGATCGGCCGAGCCGTAATATTTCTCGATGTCGAGAAATTTGACGCCCCCATTCTTCCGCGCCTAACGGAGCATCTCGGAGCCCCCGCCAAGTGGAGCCGCGGCTCGGTAGAAGACGCCAACGCAACGACGAACGAAGTCGTTCACGTTTCCGCTCCCGCCGATAACGGATTTATTCAATGCCCGAGCGTGTCTCCGGCGTGCGTGTAAGGTAACTCACGGTTAGGTGGTCGCATGACGCGCGGTATTCGAGTGCTTGAAGAACGGCGGGGCGCCGGCGCCATTGCGGAAAAGAAAGACGCCGTTTGGTTTGATTTGGAAATTGCATTGCACCATGGCGAGATCGTTACGCCACGCCAAGAGTTTCAATCCCTTCTTGGTTCGCGACAACTCATCGCCGGCCTTGAAAAGGCCATCCTTGGCATGCAGGAAGGCGGCTACCGCAAGGTCAAGATTTCGCCCCACCTTACGTATCGCGAGGTTGGCGTTCCCGGGAAAATCTTGCCCAACGCGCTCCTGTTGGGCCAAGTGTGACTCAAGCGGGTATCCAAGTCCCCCACCTAACGAATCGCTCAAGTTGACACGGCCCCGCCCCGCAGGAGTCGCCTAACAAGGCGGACTACAGTGGCAACTTGGCTTTGGCGGCTTCGGTTGCGTTCGTTGCGTTCACCGGTTGTGTCGGTTCTTAATGCGTAACGCAAGCCTTGGTTGAGAAGCGCGCCGTGGCGATACCAGGCAGGGTAGCGTCAGGGCTGGGACTGGGTTTTTTGGTGGGGAGAGTGATCGCGGAAGTAGCGGAGCCATTGGGCGATAATGGCGCCGGTAATGTCGTTGCGTTTTTCGTTTTCTTCGATGGTCTGGCCCCAGTAGAAGGTGATCCAGCCGTCGACGTGCTTGCGTGAGGCTTCAATGAACTGGGCGGTTTCCTCCAGTCCGGCCGACAGGGGGAAGATCTCTTCGATCACAAGCGGCTTGCCGACTTCGTACACGGCCAGGGCTTCCAGCGTGTGCTCCAACTCGCCCTTCTTGGGATAAAAGTGGACGCTGACAAAATCGAGCGGTTCCCCCACCTCGGGCGCGTAAAAGAGCGGCTTGGCGCCTTTGAAAACTTGCGCCCAGGGGATGACGCCCACGGTGATCAGGTGGCGATCGTCGACCTCGCGAATGGCGGTGGTGAGCTTCTTGACCCAGGCGGCGGCCACCTCTTGGCGCGAGCGGCCCGCCAGGTCAAGCGTAATCCGCTGCACAAAATGCTTGCCGCCCAGTTCGCCGGTAAGCCATTCGGTTTCCTTCCTCGCGCCGGGTAGGACCGGCTCGTTCATCAGGTCGTAGCAGAAGATGGCCGGGCTGTCTTTGCAAACCTTGGCCACCGCCTGCCAGAAGCGGGCTTGCACGTCCCATCGGGCGGACTCGTCTAAGGCGTCGTACCAGGCGGGCACATCCTGTTTGTGATAACAGCCCAGACCCGTTATATCGAGGTACAGGCCGGTTTCTTCGGCCAGACGCACCAGCTTTGCCAAGCGTTCCAGATTGGCCGTGTTGGGCTGCTCGGCGGTGTCCATGAACTTGGGAAGCTGCAAGTGAATGCGCACCACGTTGGCCCCCAAGTCTTTGATCTCGCCGAAGTCTTCGACCACCGTGGCCCATTCCTCTTCCCAGTAGTCCTCCAGTAGCCGGCCAGGGCCATCGTGATCGTAGTTGACGCCCCACAAGACGATCCGCTTGCCCGACGTCGCACCGACGAAATGCGTCTTGTCGTCACTAACGCGAATCCACTCCAAGGGCTCCGCCGGCGCCTTGGCGCCCGGCTCATCGCACAGCGCCAACCGCATCCCCAAACTTCCAACGGCCCAACTCACAATCCAGAGAATCAACAGGCGTTGCATGGCGAAAGAACCTGTTACGAGGATTACAGCCGGCAAGCAAAACGCATCGGCGCATACGGTGCGAGTGAAGCGAAACGGCCGCTTCACTCTTTGGTCAGTTTACTGTGACTGCTTGGGCCAAGGCCAAGCGTGGCGGGCGACTATTGCCGCCCGCCGTGACGCAATTGCTGGCAACCGCGCTGGCGGCCTTAGGGCTGCTTGGGCCAGAGGGAGTTAATTAGCTCCAACGTCTGATCGACGAGCACGCGGCCGCCTTCGGGGCCGACTTTGTTGCTTTGGACAATGGCGCCGTAGGCCCCGCCGGCCACGCCGCGGGCGGTCGGCAGGTAGCTGCCCGGCCCGGCCAGTTGGATGACGAACGTCTGAAGCGCGGGGCTGCGAGCCTTCATCTGCACGCCGTAGTCGGTAAAGAGTTCAAAGGGATTGGTGGCGATGGCTACGTCGCCCAACCGGATAACGTGGACTTCGGCGGGGTAGGTGTCGTCGGGCTTTTGCCGGGCGAAGCGCTCGACCACCGCTTTTTGCCATTCCATGCGACGCTTGGCGGCCGGGTCTTTGGCCAACTCAGCCACGGTGTTCTCGGCTGCCAACGCTTCTTCTTGCGTTACCAGACGCACCGGAAGCGCAAGCGTTTCGACGCGATGCTGAAACTCCACGTTCGCGAACTTCTCTTGTTGGGCGCCTTCGTAGGCTTCGTCCCAAGCGGCGACAATTCGCCGGGCGATTTCCTCTAGACGGTCGAGTTTGCGGAGGCGCCGCATCCGCTCTTCGGCCTCCTTGCGATACATCAGGTGCGGCGACTGGTCGCCCGCGGCGCCGGTCCAGGCCAGCACCACCAGGTCGTTACCGTACCGGGCGCGAAGTGTCTCGCGCACGGGATGCCAGAAGTCGGCATTCACCGCGCTGCGACCTTCGACCTCCTGCGCCGGACAGGCCAGGTTCACCGCCGTGGCGATCAGCTTGCCTTCGGGATTCCAGAAGAACAACACCTCAACCCCGTGATCTTCGTAGCCTTCAAACCGCTCGAACCGCGGCGTGGCGGTGGGGCCGTACATCTGAGCGCGGCCGTCGGTATACACGGCCAGGCGGTTCTGCGCAACTACGGCGTGCCCCAAGCCCCAGCCGACAGCGCCCCGCTGACGGGCTTTCCAGGCCTTTTCGATGGCGTCGGACACCTGCGCTACAAAGAACTTGCGGTACTCGTCGGGACGTACAATGCCCGACTCGGGCAAATCGTACACCCCCTCCACCATGACCGGGGCGGTGTGGGTGTGCGTAGCGCTGAGGAACAGCTTCTGAGGATCAAAGTCGGAAATGCGTTCACGAATCGCCTCGCGGACTTCTTCCACCAGGCCGTCGCGAATGGCCACCAGATCGCAAGCCACCATAATCGCCTGGTCCACCACGCGGTCGCCATCGCGCGCTTCGAGCGCCAGAACATTGGCGGTAACGGGGTTTTCCACCTTAGCCGCAATGCGAGTGTGCATCTGGCCGGAAAGCGGAACCGGCCGGTCGGGCGTGATGCTCGTCACGGCGCCGCCGATATGCAGTTCGGCCGCGCGGCTTGCCGGGGCGATTCCGCCCAGGCCAATTACGGCCGCCAGGCACAACACGGAGAACGAAGGCAAAAGTCGCGTCATCGCCACGGGGCAATCCTCCGCAAAGCAAGGGAACGAACAGGGAAACCGCAACCGGTGATTCCCTCGTTCAAGAGGGAATCTTGCGGCGAGTCACCAGGGAATACGGCAGTTGGGGAAGTCCGCGTGCCGGCGCTCGCGGTGAGGCCAGCCGTGGCGGTGACGGGCCAGCTCGCCAAAGCCAAAGGCCCGCGACCGATGTCCCATCGGCCGCCGCCTGGGGCGTCGGAGGGTTTAGGCTCGTCGCTTGCCGCATTCCAGGGCACGCAACAGCATGCCGTTTTTTCTCGGTGACGGCAACTATTCGGCGCGGACGGCGACGCCCAACGGCCGATTTCGATAAAATGGCGCAGCTTTCGTTTTCCGCTTCGCTTGGCCCCGAATCGCTTGTATGTCGTCCGCCGCATTGATTGCTGAATTTCAAGCCTTTCTGGAAACCACAAAGTGCAAGCCGAGCGAAATCGCCGCGCGATCGGCGGCCATATACGAAGCGGTCTTGGAAAAGTCGCGCCACCTGGACGCGGGGAACTTTCGCTCCCTCCATTGCGACGATTTGACGCAGTTGTTCGAGGAGTACGACCAGCGATTTTTCGGCGGACGCTGCCGCCAAGCGCTGGGCGAGGCGAAGTTGAGTTTTCGCCTTTCGCCGCGAATGACCAGCGCCGGAGGAAAGACGACCCGTATTACGCCGCGTGGCCGGGGGACGCCGCGGTATGAGATTGCCGTTTCGACTACGCTTCTTTTCCAAACATTTCACGACGTGGAGCGCGAAGTGGTGGTCACCGGCGTGGTTTGCCACGATCGGTTGCAGGCCCTCCAGCGCGTGTTTGAGCATGAGCTGATCCACCTGATCGAAATGATGGCGTGGAACGCCTCGAATTGTTCGGCCGCTCGGTTTCAGTCGATCGCCGCCCGGTTCTTCGGCCACACCGATCACCGCCATCAACTAATCACGCCGAAGGAACGAGCCGTGGTGAAATACGGTTTGCGGCCGGGAAGCCTTGTACGATTCCAGATGGGCGGCCGACACTACGAGGGGATCCTCAACCGCATTACGAAACGCGCCACGGTGCTGGTGGAAGACCCCGCCGGCCGACTCTATAACAACGGCCGGCGGTATGCCGCCTATTACGTGCCGCTGGAAAAGTTGACTCGGGTGGATGCGGCCGGTTGATCGCCACGCCGACTTAGGACCAGGCGTAGTTCGCTTGCCGGCGGAAGCCGGTGAGCCGCAGGGCGCCGCCGTCGAACACGTCGAGCACCGAGTAGCTATTGTTCTCGGGCCCCGAGCCTTCAATCATCGCCGCCAGCGTGACGTAATGGATGCCCTCGATCTCGCGGTAATCGTTCTTGTGGCTGTGCCCCTGAAATACGGCCAGCACTTTGCCGCTTTGCTCGAGCAGCTTGCGTGCGTCGGCGGCGTTCTTGACGCCATAGTGGTTCTGTACGTCGAGGCGTTGATGGATCAACACAATGACTGGGCCGGCGGCGGCTTCCAGGTCGGAACGCAGCCAGTCCAACTCAGCCGCGGGAAGGTTCGCGTCGTCCCAGCGCGAGTTCTTGCGGCCATAGGGAACGAAGTCGCTGCGGAAGCAGGCGTCAAGTACCACAAAATGCACCCCGCCCGCATCGAAGGAGTAGTACGATCGCTCTTGCCCCACCTCGCCCAGAAATTCCTGCTTGGTGAGCGTCTCGACACAATGGTTGCCCAGCACGTAATGCTTCTGGCCGGGCAGGGCGGCCATCGAACGTTGAATGCGTTTGAGGTAGCTTAGCTCGGTTTCGACCGTGTCGGCCGCGTCGATCAAATCGCCCAGCTCAATCACCAGTTGCGGCCGTTGTTGCTCAAACTGCTGGGCCGCTTCTTCCAACTTGGTCAAGGTTTCGCGGTAATACCGCGTTCCGGCCGGAGGTTTGTCGGCATAATGCAGATCGGTAAGCATTCCCACGCGCACGCGCGGCGAAGCCGCCGGTTCGTCGGCCAGCAAGTCCGCTGAGCCGCGAAGACTCATCCCCGCCCCTAAAAGCACCAGTGTTCCCTGACGCAAGAAAGCGCGGCGCGAGGCGCCCCGCGAGCCGTCCACACGCTGGGTCATGCAAAACCTCTCCGGTACGCGGTCGATTTGTGGTCCGATCCCTCCTTTCCCTCAGCTGGCTCCTGGCCGCCCTAAGCCGGCCCGGCCGCGGGCGCAAGCCCGGCGCCGCGAGGAAAATCCACGCTCCATTATAACGAACAGATGTCCAAACTCGACAAAATTTTTCACCAATCCTCCCTAGATGTTTACTATCTTGTTTCTTATTCAGCACTTGCAACGCATCCTGATGGGACGCAGAGAGAACCGGCGCCGTAGAGCGAAAAAACCGCCATCGAAGGCCGTCTGAGTTGACATTGCCGCAAGAGGTGGGGGGACTTATAATTGCGCACAGTTTGCCTCTCCGCCCGATCTTCCCCAATCCCACCTGCCTCGGGGGCGCCGGCGCCGAGGTTTTCCTCGCTTCTGGCTTACGTTCCAAGGAAGAAATTATGTCGCATGGTGTGCCGCGCTTGGTGCTGCTGGCGTTGCTGTGGCTGACGCCGTTCTCATGGCTTGTGGGTCCCGGCGCCGCCTGGAGCGACGACACCGCTTCGCCCTCAGATCAAACAACCGCCACCGAGACTTCGGAAGAATCCAGCCGGGAGCTTTATCAACTGCTCAAGCTGTTTGCCGATACGCTGGATCAGATCGACCGCAACTACGTCAAGGAAGTGGACCGGCGGGAGCTGATCGAAGGCGCCATCGAAGGCATGCTCTCTAAACTCGATCCTTATTCGGACTACATCGCTCCCGAACAGTTGGAGCGGTTCCGCAGCGGGGTCGAAAGCGAGTTTGGCGGCATCGGCATTCAGATCGAAGTGATCGACGGCCAACTGACGATTTCCAGCTCGCTGGTCGGCGGGCCCGCCTATCGGGCTGGGATCATGGCGGGCGATAAGATTGTGAAGATTGGCGACGAAAGCACCGAGGGCATCACCCGCGCCGCCGCCATCGAAAAGCTCAAAGGCCCGCTGGGCACGACGGTCACCTTCACCGTCCAACAGCCCGACTCGGCCCACACGCAGACCGTCACGCTAACGCGCGAGATCGTGCGACTTGACACGGTCATGGGCGACCACCGCCGCCGCGATCACTCTTGGGAATTCATGCTCGATCCCGAAAAGAAGATCGGGTACGTGCGGATTGTGGCCTTCAGCCGTCACACGGCCGATGAACTGCGTGCGGCCATCGACGAGTTATTGGACCGCGGCATGCGGGGCCTAGTGCTGGACTTGCGCGACAACCCCGGCGGGCTGCTCTCGGCGGCGATTGAGGTCGCAGATTTGTTTATTCGCGAAGGCCGGATCGTCAGCACGTCGGGCCGAGCCGCCCCCGAGCGGGTCTGGGACGCCCGAGCCGAAGGCACCTTCGAAGATTTCCCCATGGCGGTGCTGGTGAACAGCTACAGCGCCAGCGCGAGTGAGATTCTGGCCGCCTGCCTGCAAGACCATAACCGGGCGGTGATCGTCGGTCAGCGCACCTGGGGCAAAGGAAGTGTGCAGAATATCATTGAGCTAGAAAACGGCGAGAGCGCCTTGAAGCTCACCACCGCGGGCTATCAGCGTCCTAGCGGCAAGAACATTCACCGTTTTCCCAACGCCACCGAGGCCGATGAATGGGGCGTTCAGCCGAACGAAGGCTACGAGGTTGCGCTCTCGGCCCATGAACTGCGACAACTGCGTGAATACCGCAAGAAGCACGATGTAGCCCGCCGTCCCGAGCAAGTCTCGATTGAAGAGGGATTGCCCAAGTCGATCGACGCCCAATTACAGCGCGCCCTCGCTTACCTGGACGAGAAGCTCGGCCCTTCGGAAACCAAGACCGCCCAAGCCTCGCCTCAGCCCGAGAAGTAGCCGCGCTGTGGGGTGCGGAAATTCCTTCCGCTTTCGTTGTTGTGCGGGGCGGCCGAAAGGTAGAGCGTCGCCGTAGAAAAACGAAAGCGGTAAGAACTCGCCGCACGCCTGAATTTTCCCTTTATGATTCTTCTGACAATAGAAACCACCTGCGACGAAACCGCCGCGGCGGTCGTGAACGACCGGCTTGAGGTGTTGTCGTCGGTCGTCGCTTCCCAAGACGAGTTGCATCAACGGTTCCGGGGCGTGGTGCCCGAGATCGCCGCCCGCGCGCACGTCGAGCGGATCCTGCCCGTCATCGACGAAGCGCTCCGGCGGGCGAACGTAACGCTCGACGACCTGGACGCCATCGCGGTCGCCAACACCCCTGGCCTGGCGGGCTCGCTTCTGGTCGGCCTATGCACCGCCAAGGCGCTTTGCGTAGCAAAGGACTTGCCGCTGGTGGCGGTCAATCACTTGCACGCCCATATCTACGCTTGCCGCATCGCCAGCGGCGAAGACGTGTTCCCGTGCGTGGGCATGATTATCAGCGGCGGTCATTCCAGCCTTTACCGGTGCGACGGCCCGACCGACTTTCACTACTTGGGCGGAACGATCGACGACGCCGCAGGCGAAGCCTTCGACAAAGTGGCCAGTATGCTCGGTCTGCCATATCCCGGCGGTCCGGCCATTTCTCGCGCGGCCGAGAAGGGCGATCCGCAGGCGTATGCTTTTCCTCGCGCTTTTCTCAACGATCCGAGCCGGTTGGACTTTAGCTTTAGCGGCCTGAAAACCGCCGTACGGTACGCCATTGCCGGCCCAGGCAAGCAGGATTTCTCGGCCCTGGAGCTGGACGAAACAACCGTCGCGAACGTGGCCGCCAGCTTCCAGCAAGCCGTCATCGATTGCCTGGCGGGCAAGGCGATGCTGGCGCTCCAAAAGACCGGCCTGTCGACCTTATGCGTCGGCGGCGGAGTCGCGGCCAACCGCCGACTGCGCGAGCGTCTAGAAAGCGACGCCGCCGCAGCCGGGGTGCGGCTCTTTATCGCACCGCTCAATTTGTGCACCGACAACGCGGTCATGGGCGCCATCGCCGTGGAAAAGCTCAAGGCGGGAATTACCGAGTCGCTGGATTTGGACGCCATTCCCGGCCTCGTGCGGCAATAAGGCCACGGCCTGTCCATCAGCGGCGTCAACCGCAAACGCAAGGGCGAAAGGACGCTCCGGGCTGAACTCTCCGGCTGCGCCGCCAAAGCCTGTCTTCCGAGTTGGCCCGATCCCCTCCGCGCCTGGCGGGCGCCGCGGGGGGCAGGAATGCTGCGAGTGGACCGACTGCCGCCAATGGGGGCCCTCGCGTCGGCTCGGCAGTTTGCGCCTATAATCAAACAAATAGTTTCTGACCCCGCACTTGGGCCCATGCTGAATAGCCGACGACGTTTTCGCGAATACCGGGGCACTCTTAAAGAGCGGCACGGCGATCCTACCTCTTCACGTCACGCAGCGGCCAAACAGTTAGAGTCCGCCCGGCAACGTTCGATCGGCCGACTGTTAAGTGAGTTCTTCCGCCTGCTGCGCGGCCATCGAGGGGCGATTGTCTTTGCCTTGTCCACATTGACCGTGGCCACCATCCTCCGGCTCGTTCCGCCAGCCGCCACGAAAGTGGCCATCGATTACGCCCTGGCCGATCAGCCGCTTCCGTCCGATGGCTGGTGGAGCTATCTGCCGGGCTTGGATCGCTGGACGCTTCTGCTCGGGCTGGCCGGCGGGGTGTTGGCGGTTTCGCTCTTGGAAACGATGATTCACCTGTGGGGGCGATGGTACGCGACCAAAACAGTTCAGCGGGTGCGCGTGGCGATGCGTCGGCGGGTGTTCGATCATGTGTTACACTTGCCGCTGCACCGGGTCTATCAACTCAAGTCGGGCGGTCTAGCCAGTATGCTGCGTGAAGACGCCGCCAGCACGGCCGACTTGATCTTCAACATGATCTACAACCCCTGGAGCGCGGTCATTCAACTGCTGGGCAGTCTGGTCGTTTTGGCGTATGTCGATTGGCGGCTGCTGTTGGGGTGCCTGGTGTTGTTGCCGTTGATCTTTGTGACCCATCGCACCTGGATCGGCCGCATTCGCCCGCTCTACCGCGACATCCACCGCCAACGGCAAGACATCGACGGGCAAGCCACCGAAACCTTCGGCGGCATGCGTGTCGTCCGGGCATTCGGCCGGCAACGGAGCGAGTCGGGGCGGTTTGTCAAAAACAACGACTTCATGGCCCGCCAAGAGTTGTACGTGTGGTGGTGGGCGCGGGCCGTGGGTATGGTCTGGGAAGTGCTTATGCCGATCGCTTCGGCCGCGCTGTTGCTCTACGGCGGGGCCCTCATCTTGCGGGGCGAGTTGACGCTGGGCGATCTGACGATGTTCCTGTTTTACCTGGCGATGCTCTTGGGGCCGCTTTCGGTGTTGGCCACCAGCGCCACGCAGTTCCAAAGCGGCCTGGCGGGCATGGAGCGGATGCTTGACCTGTTGGCCGAGCCGCGCGAGATGCCTCCTGGCCCCAACGCCACGGTGGTGAATCCTTCTGAGGTCGAAGGGCGGATCACGTTTCGCAACGTCAGCTTTCAGTACCCCGGCTCACAAACCCCGGTGCTGCGCAACATCAACTTGGATGTGAAGCCTGGCCAGACCATCGCTCTGGTTGGCCGCAGCGGCGCCGGCAAGACCACGCTGTGCAACCTGGTGGCCCGCTTTTACGATCCCACGCACGGCGCGATTGAACTCGACGGCCGCGACCTGCGCACCATTCAGGTTGACAGCTATCGACGGCTCTTAGGCGTTGTTGAACAAGACGTGTTCCTCTTTGACGGCACGGTGGCCGAGAACATCGGCTACGCGGTCCGCAACGCCTCGCGCCAGGCGATTGAAGAAGCCGCTCGCGTGGCCCACGCCCATGAATTCATCGAGCAACTAGAGCACGGCTACGATACCGTCATCGGCGAACGCGGCGTGCGACTCAGCGGCGGCCAGCGGCAACGGCTGGCGATCGCCCGCGCGGTGCTGGCCGATCCGCGAATCTTGATCCTGGACGAAGCCACCAGCAATCTGGACAGCGAGAGCGAACGGTTAATCCAAAACAGTCTGGCCCGTTTGATGCAAGGCCGCACCTGCTTTGTAATCGCCCATCGCTTGAGCACCATCGTCCACGCCGATCAGATTGTGGTGCTCGAGGACGGCCAGATTCTGGAAACTGGCACGCACGTGGAGCTGCTTCGCCGGGGCGGCCGATATCATGAGATGGTGGAGCTTCAAGTCAATGCCGGCCACATGCCGGTCAAGGTTTGAAACGCGTATCGTGAGCCGTGCGCCTCACCTGAAGACGCAAGACCAAGAAACGCCCAAGGCGCCAAGCGAGCCTTCTCTTTTCCCCGTGCGTACTTCGCACACGAAGGCCCAGAAAACATCCTCCCTTAACCCAAACGCTTTCATGTCGGCTGAACCCTTGATCGCAGTTTTTGTGGACTTTGAAAACCTGGCGATTGGGGTCCGCGATATGAAGTCGGGTAAGTTCCAGATCGATCTGGTCCTTAAGCGGCTGCTAGAGAAAGGCCGGATCGTCTTCAAGCGGGCTTATTGCGACTGGTCGAATTACCAAGACGCGGTGCAAGAGTTTCACAGCCAAGGGATTGAGCTGATCGACATTCCCCAGACCAAAATGAGCGGCAAGAACAGCGCCGACATTCGCATGGTGGTCGACGCTCTGGACCTGTGTTACTCCAAAGCCCACATCGACGTGTTTGCCTTGCTCTCGGGCGATAGCGATTTTTCTCCGCTGGTTTCCAAGCTCAAAGAGAACAACAAGCGGGTCATTGGCTGCGGGGTAAAAAGCTCCACGTCGGATTTGCTAATCGCCAACTGTGACGAGTTCATCTACTACGACGACCTAGTGCGAGCCGCCAAGAAGACCGCCCGCACGGTGCAGCGCAAAACCAAGACCGAAGAAGACAAGAAGCAAGAAGCGGCCGAGCGGCTTTTGGAGGTGCTGCACTCGGTGGAGCAGGACTACGACACCGTCTGGGGTTCGCTGCTCAAGCAGGTGATCCGCCGTGTGTATCCGGGCTTCAACGAAGGCTACTACGGCTACCGCAGCTTTTCGGACTTTCTGGAAGACGTCAAAGCCCGCGGCCTAATCGACCTAGAATACGACGAGCGCCGCGGCAACTACATCGTCCGCCCCCGCGCATCGTAAACATCTTCTCATCGCCCCCCTTATGGGCAAGCGCGACGGGTATAGCCTAGCGACACAGTTTGGGTCTTCCCCTGCAAACCTTGCGGCGACGGTCTATATTGGGATAAGCCCGACGGTCACCGATCGTCGGCCTCCCTTCTCTCACGCCGCAGGAACCGCTCGATGCGCTCATCGCCCTTCCTTGCGTTCGCTGTATTGTTTCTCGTCTTGGCGGTGTTTGCTGATGATCGAGAGGAACAATGGTTCGCGGCGGCCCGGCGCGGCGACACCCAAGCGGTGTCGGAATTGCTCCGGGCTGGTGTCGATGTAAACGCCGTCACGCGCTATGGCGTAACCGCCTTGACCTACGCCAGCCGGCATGGCCACACCGCGGTTGTCAAGCTTCTCTTAGACGCCGGCGCCAACGTCAACGCGGCGGACCGGTTCTATCACGGCACGCCGCTTTCGGCGGCCGCTTCGGAAGGACACGCCGAAATCGTCCGGCTGTTGCTCGCCCATGGCGCGCAGCATCGCGATGGCGCATTGGAGAACGCCATTTACAGCGGTTCGGAAGAGATCGTCGCGGCGATTCTCGAGGCCGGCGGCCTGCGTCCGCAGTCGCTCCGCAGCGCCTTGCGGCTGGCCGAGTCACGGCAAAACGAAAAGATTCAAACCCTGCTCAAAACCGCGCTTGCCCAAGCGCCGCCGCCGGTCGTTGTGCCCGAACCGACGCTCGCCTTGTATGAAGGCCAGTACGCAAGCGAACGCGGCGGCGAGTACGAAGTCCAACGCGACGGCGATAGCCTGCGGATCGGCCGCAAGGGCGCCACTCTTGTGCGCGTTGAGCCGAAAGACGCCACAACGTTCTACTACTTCGAACTGGAGTTCACCTTCCAAACCGATGAGGGCCGTCCGGTGGCGATGGTGCGGCGACTGGCTGACGAGGCGACGCGGTTTGAGCGGGTCGCTTCATTGGAGCTCCCCGAAACCGCCGTCATGCCCGAAACGCCCGAACCGGCTGTTTCGCCGGAGCTTGCCGCCTTATCCAATTGGCCGCAGTTCCGCGGCGAGGGCGCACGGGGCGTGGCCGTGGGACAAAATCCGCCCACGCATTGGGACGTTCCCAAGAATGTCAACGTCAGCTGGAAGACGCCCATTCCCGGCTTGGCCCATTCCTGCCCCATCGTCTGGCAAGACAAAGTGTTTGTGACCACGGCCGTGCGGCTAAAAGGCGCCGCCGACGTGCGCACCGGCCTATACGGCGACGTCGATTCGGTGGAGGACGATTCGCCCTACGCGTGGCGCGTCTACTGTTTGCACAAGCAGACCGGCGAGATCCTTTGGGAGCAGACGGCATACGAGGGAGTTCCGCGCGTCAAGCGGCACGCCAAGTCGACGCACGCCAACCCCACGCCCGTCACGAACGGGAAAGTAGTGGTGGCGTTCTTCGCTTCTGAGGGTCTGTACTGTTACGACCTGGACGGCAAGCTGCTGTGGAAGAAGAACCTGGGCATGCTCGACAGCGGCTGGTTCTTTGACGCCGATTATCAATGGGGCTTCGCCAGCTCGCCGATCATCTTCAACGATGTGGTGATCGTGCAATGCGACGTGCAGAAGGACTCGTTCATTGCCGCTTATCGCCTGTCCGATGGTGAGCAAGTTTGGCGCACCCCGCGCGACGAGATCCCCACCTGGTCGACTCCCACCGTATGTGAAACGTCCGCCGGCCCGATCCTGGTGACCAACGGCACGAACTACGCGCGGGGCTACAACCCGCACACCGGCGAAGAACTGTGGCGCCTGGCCGATCATTCCGAGATCGCCATTCCTACGCCGTTCTACGCCGACGGGCTGATCTACGTGGCCAGCGGCTACCGGCCGATCAAGCCCATCTACGCCATTCGCCCCACGGCCCGCGGCGACATTTCGCTCCAGGGCGACGCCACTACAAACGAGCACATCGCCTGGAGTCGTCACTGGGGAGGCCCCTACACACCCACACCGCTCGTGTATGGCGACTACCTGTATATCTGCGATAACGACGGCATCCTCTCTTGTTACCTTGCCAAGACCGGCAAACAGGTGTACCGCTACCGCCTGCGTAAAGGAGGCGCGGCCAGCTATTCGGCCTCGCCGGTGGCCGCCGACGGCCGGCTTTACTTCCCAAGCGAAGAAGGCGTGGTCGTCGTGGTGCGCGCCGGCCCCAAGTGTGAAGTGCTGGCCGCTAACCCGCTGGGCGAAGAATGCCTAGCCACCCCCGCCATCTCCGACACCCTGTTCCTGGTGCGCCCCAAGAACCCCGGTATCGGCCGAGCCCACCCCCCCGCCGCCTAGCCCGCAACGGGCCGGCGCCCAGAGTGTCCCGGTGCCGCTGCGAGTTGCTACACGTAAGCGAGGCGCCTTTAACTCCCTTTCCGCGTTCTCGCCCATCCACTTGCGGGAACTTGGCCAAGTCCGCACGCTTGCGCGGCTCGAAGCAATGAAGTGGATGGAGGCGTTTCGACCTGCTGAGCGTCTTGCCGACGCACCCGAGAAATGCGCTCATAGCGCTTTGCGCAAAAGACGGGCGTGGTCGCACATGACGGCGTACACCCACCAGCGGCCGAGTGTGACGGGAATCCAACGACTGCTCCAGCGGCCGCGCACCGTGATCGTCAAACGAGTCGCCTCTTGCCCGTCCAGGGCCATCGGCTCGAGCTCAAGGAAAAACACATGCGGGAAGCCGTACTGCGGGCCCCGCAGCGAGAGGTCGCTAAACGCATAACCTTGTCCTGGCCGCCATTGCAGAATACGTCCCCAACGGTAAAAGCGATGGCCAAACGCATTATGCGCCAGCACCAGATCGACCCCCGCGGCGGTTTCGGGGCGCATGAGCGTCACCCGTTCGTGAAAGGGGTCGATGGTAAGAAACCGCGGCACGTCGGCCACACGCGCCCAGACCGCATCGACCGACGCTGGCACAACGGCCTCGATGGAAGAAATAACCCGCCGCCGGCAACGCGGGGCAAGACGAACTTTCGTGATAACTGCCGGCGCCAGGCGCTCTGGCCCCTTCACTTCGACTAGTCGGCGGGCGTGCTCCGCGCTCAAGACACTCAAGATTCCCAGGCAAGCGGTCCGCGCAATCCACCCAGCGTCGCCGTCCGCTGCGGCCACGCTCCAGGCCCACACTGTCAGCGCCACGGCCAGCCACCAAGGCCCGCACCAGGCGCTGCCCGCCCAAAGTTGCCCTGCGCCGGGAACCGCCAACGATAGGTAGAACGCCGTCCACTTGGCGGCGTGGGAGGTGGTCATGTTGCGTCCTCCACGCGGAATCGCCAATTCCCTGAAAACCACAACACCGATCGTGACCCCCGTTCAAACTGCGTTGGCGTCGCTTCGCAGGCGCCCGGCCCAAGTCGCTCCCTCGGCTTGTTACAAACTCGTTGCACCGCTGCGGGTTGCCAGGAAATTCCTGGGCAAAGACAACGATCTTGGGGCGTTGCTCGTCTTATTCCGGCAGGAGTGCGCCGAAAAATGCTCACGGTGGCGAAACACCGCTCACTACAATGCAGCTTGAAACGTCCAACGCTCATTGATGCGCGGCCAATAGCTCTATTCTCTATTTCTTTTCGCGCTTCGCACCAGGAGATTTCGCCATGTACGTCGTCCGGCGGGTTGCGTTCGCGGTTAGTTTGCTGCTCTTTGCCCCTACGGCGCTGATGGCTGCCGATCCCTTGGCGCCGCAGCCGCATGTGCCCGAGAATATCGCCCGGCTGATGAAGGACCGGCAGTACGCCGAAGCCGTCGCGGCGATCGATGGGCTCCTCAAATCCCCACCCGCCGAAGGCGAGAAACTCTCACGCGATTATCTGACGTATCTCAAGGGACGCGCGCTGCACTTCGACCAGAAGTACGACGCCGCAATTGCGGCCTACAAGCAGGTCGATCAGAACTTCCCTCAAAGCAAATGGGCCCGGCGCGCCCGGTTCGCCGCGGGTGTCTCTTACGCTCGCCAAGGCGAGTTCCAACAGGCCGAATTGATCTACCGAGCCGAGGCGCAGTATCTCTTGTCGCAGGAACGGAAGCAAGAAATCGCCGACATCTATCTTGAGTTCGCCGACGCGTACTTCCAACCACCCGAAAACGGCCCCGAGCCCGACTACGCCAAAGCGTTGGAGTTCTACCAACAAGCGCTCGATGTGGGTCCGCTTCCCGCAAGCCGCATCCAAATCGAGTTGCGGATCGCCGAAAGCCACGAGAAGCTCGGCCAGTACTCCGACGCCGCAGAGCTGTATCGCCAATTCATCGAGGACCACTCCGACCACGAGCTTGTGATCGAAGCTCGCTTCCGCTTGGGCGAATCGCTGCTTGCCGCGGGCGACTCTGAAGAAGCCCGCCGCGCGTGGCGTGACCTATTGGACTTGCACCCGCAGGCGGCCTCGCCACGTCTGGCCGAAGCCGCGTTCCGCCTGGCGGCCACCTACGAGATTCCTGCGCCCCTCGATGAAGAAAGCCTGAGTCTAGGCGTGGCGGCGCTGCGAGACTTTCTAGCGAAACATCCCGAACACAAGCTGGCCGCGCCTGCGCACCTGCAAATTGCGCAGGCGTATCAGAACTTTGGCCGGTACGAAGACGCGGTAAACGCGTTCAAGACGTTTCTGGCCGACAAGCGCTACGCCCAAACCGACGAAGCGGCCGAAGCTCAGTTCTTGCTGGGCTTCGCTTACAAGATGCAAAGGAAGTTTGACGAGGCGGCGGCCACGCTGAACGCCTTTCTGGCCGCGCACCCCACGCATCGCCGCTGGGCCGAAGCGCAGCAAGAGATCATCAACGTGGAGTACCTCAAGGCGTACGATCGCTACGAGAACGAGGATTACGACGCGGCCCGCAAGCTGTGGGAGGCGTTTCTCTCGCGGCACCCGCTCGACGATCGCAACCGGCTGATCCTCTATTTCTTCGGCCGCATGGCTCACGCCCAAGAGCAGTGGAACGCGGCGGTCGCCGAATGGCGGCGGCTGGTGTCGAAGCACCCCGGCACGGAAGAAGCCTGGCGGGCGCAGTACGCCATCGCCCAGACCTTGGAAGAGAAGCTAGGCCAGTTTGAAGACGCTCTGAAGGAATACAAGAAGGTGGAAGCGGGCGCCATGCACGCCCGCGCGTTGTCGCGCATTCACCGACTTACGGCGCCGTACCTGCGGATTGCCACGGAACATGTCTTTCGCTCGCACGAAACGCCCACAATCCGCGTAACGACGCGCAACCTCGAATGTTTGACCGTCAATGTCTACTCGGTCGACCTGGAAACGTACTTCCGCAAAATGCACCTGGCCACGGGGGTTGAAGGGCTCGACATTTCACTGATCGACCCGGACCGCACCTTTGAGTTTCATGTACCCGAGTACGAGAAGCACCGCGAGTTTCAGTCCGACGTCGAAATTCCCATCCCAGGCCAGGAAGAAGGCGCCAACCACGGCGCCGTGCTGGCCGTAACCGTAAGCAGCCCCACGTTCCAGGCCACCACACTCGTGGTGCGCAGCGACTTGGAAATCATCGTCAAGAGTTCGCGCAACGAAGTTTTCGTCTTTGCCCAAAACCTCCGCACGGGGAAACCGTGGCCAGGCGTGCAAGTGCTGATCTCTGACGGCGCCAAGGTCTTTGCCGAAGGGAAAACCAATGACAACGGCGTGCTGCAAGCGTCCTACCCCGAGCTGCGCGACGCCGCCGATGTGCGGGTTTTCGCCATCGATGGCAATCATACGGCCTCGAATGTGGTCAGCCTCCGCGGCGTGGGCGTGGCGCAGGGCCTGTCGAATAAGGGCTTCATCTACACCGACCGCCCTGCCTATCAGCCGGGGCAGGTCGTCCACGTGCGCGGCGTGGTGCGGCAAGTGGCGGACGACACCTACGCCGTCGCCGAAGGAAAGGAGTACCAGGTCGAAGTGTTCGACACCCGCAACCGCCTGGTGCATGAAGCGACCGTGCAGCTTAGCGCCTTTGGCGGCTTTCATACCCACTTCCTTTTGCCCCCCGCGGCGCCCCAGGGCGAGTTCCGCATCCTCGTGCGCGAGCCAGACAAAGACGGCGGCCGGGAAAGTTATCAAGGTCAGTTCCTGGTGCGTTCATACCAGTTGGAGCCGGTTCGGCTAGAGATCGACACCGAGCGCTCCGTCTACTACCGCGGGGAGAACATCGAAGGCGTGATCCGCGCGACGTTCTACTACGGCGCTCCGTTGGCCGGTCGCGAGATCCAGTACCAACTAGCCGACGGCCGCACGTACACCGCCACCACGAACGACGATGGCGAAGTCCGCTTCAGCCTTCCCACGCGTGAGTTTCGCGAATCGCAAACGCTGCTGATGACCGTGCTTCTGCCCGAGCGCAGCCTCCAAACGGGCAAGCAATTCTTCCTGGCCACGCAGGGATACGGCCTGTCGCTCTCGACGGTGCGCGACGTATACATCGCAGGCGAAACCTTCGAAGTGACCGTAACGGCCCGCGACGCCGAAGGCGAGCCGACCTCTCGCGACCTGACCTTGCACGTACTCCGGCAAACCACCACAAGCCGCAAGACCGGCGAGGTAGAGGTGGAATCCCACCCGCTCCAAACCGACGCCCGCACGGGCGAAGCGCGCGTCACGCTCAAGCTTGCACAAGGCGGCGCGTACATTCTGCGGGCCGAAGGAATCGACCAGTTCGGTAATCCGGTCACCGGGCAGACGAACGTGAACATCTCCGACGAAAAAGACGCCGTGCGGCTGCGCATCCTGGCCGACCGGCATACGTACAAGGTCGGCGACACAGCCCAAGTCCAAATTCACTGGCGCGAGGCCCCGGCGCTGGCGCTTGTGGTTTACCAAGGCGCTCGCATTTTAGAGCACCGGCTGGTGCAACTAGAAACCGGCGCCAATCGGCTGCCCGTGCCGATGTCCGCCAAACTGGCGCCGAACTTTGAACTGGCGGTGGCGGTAATGACCGACACCCGCCCCACCGAAGAATCCCCGCGCCCGCGCCGCTTCCACGAAGCCACAAGCCCCTTTGTGGTGACGCGCGACTTGCAAGTGAAAGTGGAACTTGCCCGGGTTGGCGACGGCGAAGGCCCGCTTCGGCCGGGCGAACCCGTCAAGGCGACCGTGACCGTGACCGCCCCGCAAGGTCAGCCCGTGGCGGCCGAACTGAGCCTGGCTTTGGTCGAGCAATCGCTGCTCGAGCGGTTCCCCTCGTCATTGCCTTCAATCGATGCGTTCTTCCGCGGAGCGCTGCGGCAGTCGGCCATGCGGACCACGTCGAGCGTCACCTTTGCCTATCGCCCTGCCACGCAAGCGATCAATCCCCGGCTGCTGGCCGAGGAAGAACGTTTAGCGTTGGAAGCGATGGAGCGCCGCCGTCGGGACGAGTTCCGCGAACACGGTGAAGCATTCGCCGGAGAAGTAGAGCGTCCTGACGAAGTCGATCGAAACGGCGAACCGTTGTCGGATCGTGCAGAACAGCTCGCTCTAGATGACGCGCCCGCGCCGGCTTACGGCTCCGGCTTAGCCTACGGTGGTTTGGGTGGATTCGGCGGAGGCGCCTTCGGCGCTGGGCTCGGCGGACAGGCGGCGCAAACGACCAATCCGGCAGGTGATCAACTTGGGGCCTATGGCGAACAGACGCCGATTCCCAGCGATCCGTTCGCAGCGCCAGCGGCGCAACCCGGCCTCTCCAGCGCCGAGTTCACCCCATTTGCCGGCACGCCGACCAAGGGACCAATGCTCGCCCAACATGCGGACGTCCGTTGGAACTTCCCACAGGGGCAAGCGGGCGACCAGACGAACTACCAGTACGGCCGCGCCAACCAAAAAGCCAAACTCCTGTTGGGCGTGGCGCCGCAAACGTTCTTTGACTCGCAGGGAAGCGGTTTGCTTCCTCCAACGAACGACGTACAAGTGCTGGCCAAAAACGGCGAGTGGTTCAACCTAAACCTGGCCGCGCGCAATCGCGCCGCCGCCGAAACTCGTCGTTTGGCCACACAGTTGGCCGAGCGCGGCGCGTTGTTGTTGCCGCACCTGGCGCCGCACGAAACCGGCTACTGGAACCCGGCGCTGACGACCGACGAAACCGGCAAGGCGACCGTCGAGTTCGAACTACCCGACCGCTCCACCGCCTGGACGCTGCAAGCCAAAGGCGTAACGCTGGAAACCCTTGCGGGCGAGGACAAGCACTCGTTCACCGTCAAGAAGGACTTGTTTGGCGAATTGAAGCTCCCCTTGGCCTTCACCGACGGCGACCAGGCAAGCATTCTAGCCACCGTACACAACGCGGCGCTGGACCAGGCCAAGGTGGAAGTGACGCTCAAAGCCACCATCGGCAATAAGACTCTCACGCAAACCCGCAACCTGGAGCTGACCAAGAAGGGCGTGCGTGAGTTGGCCTTCCCCCTCAAGATGAACTTGCCCGACGAAGCCAAGGACCAATCCACTTCCGGCGGGACCGTGACACTGGAGCTAACCGTCGCTTCCAATAAGGCGCGCGACGTCATCGAACGCACTATTCCCATTCAGCCCGATGGATTGCCGGTGTTCGCCGTGGCGGGTGGTTCGGCCGAAAGCAGCGTCACCGCGTTTGTGGAAGAGCCGGCCAACATGAAGCTGGACTCTCCGCGGCTGCAAGTGCTGATTGGCCCGTCGGTCGAACGGAGTTTGCTCGATGTGCTGCTGGCGCCTCCGGCGCTTTGCCAAGTTGACGTGTTCAACGTAGCGTCGGGAATTGAAAGCGCCGCGAGCGACCTGATGGCGGGCTTGGCCCTGCAACAACTCTACAAGAAAACCCGCGACGCCGCTCACCCGCAGATCGACGCCATCGACGCCCGCGTACGGAGTTCAATCGGCCTTTTAGTCGCCCAGCAAGGCGACGATGGCAGTTGGAGTTGGGCCGGCCAGGGACAAAGCAACCGCTACAGCACAGCCCGCGCCGTCTGGGCGCTCGCCCTAGCCCGCCAAGCCGGTTATCGCGTCGATGACGACGCCTACCACAAGGCCCTCACGTGGCTAGAGAGCGAACTGGCCAAGACGCGCGTGAACGATTACGAAACCAAAGCGGTCCTTTTGCACGCTTTGAGCGTCGCCGGGCGGGGCGATTTCACGCTCGCCAACCAGTTGTACCGCAACCGACCTTCGCTCTCGCCCGCCGGGCTGGCGTATCTCGCCTTGGCCTTCGCCGAGATGGACCGCAAACCAACAGCCGATGAGCTACTCACGCTGGTGGCCGAACGCATGCCTCGGGCCGATGCGGGCGAGGGCGCCGTCCAAGCGCTTCCTTGGAATGCATCTTCGGTTGAGTTGCGGGCGATCTACGCGCTGGCGCTTGATAAGACCACGCCGGCTTCGCCGCGGTTGAAAGAACAGGTCGATTGGTTGTTGGCGCATCGCACGGGTCATCGCTGGTCGCCCGACAAGGCGACCGGACCGGCCATGCTTGTGCTCGGAAGCTGGTACGCGCGCACACGGTTTGCAGGACAGCGGTATCAGCTCACCCTCTACGTGAACGATCTGCTCTTGCAAACGCTGGACATCCGCGAAGCAGCCTCGACGCAAACGCTCGATGTGCCCGCCCGCATGTTGGTTCCCGGCCGGCAACGCGTACGGATCGAAATGGAAGGCCGCGGCCGATACACCTACCAGGTGATTCTGGGCGGCTTTGTCCCGAGCGAGCGGCTGAAGAATTCAACCGCCGACTGGCGCGTGGTGCGGTACTACGAGCCGGCTCCGCGTGAATTCGACGGCCGCCCCGTACCGCGTGGTTTTGATGTGGTGACCGGCTCTTACCGTTCGTTCCGCAACGTGCTGACGCAACTGCCGGTGGCCAAGCGGGGAACGGTATCGCTGCATATTGCGCGGCATAACGTCTCGAGCAATACGCCCGAAGAGGAACTGCCGTATCTGGTCGTCACCGAACCGCTGCCGGCCGGCGTAACGGTGGTTGAAGACTCCATTCATGGCGACTTCGACCGTTACGAGATCGCCCCAGGAGCGGTAACGTTCTACTTGGGCAACCGCCGCTGGGGCGGGGCCGTGCAGTTCGATGTGTACGGATACCTGCCAGGCGAGTACCGCGCCGCGCCGACCGTGGTGCGCAACGCCTATCGTCCCGATCAGATGGCCGTTTCCAAGCCCTTACCCCTTACGGTGTTGCCGCAGGGCGTCGCTAGCGAGGATCCCTATCGGCTCACGCCGCACGAGTTGTACGATCTGGGCGCGCGGTACTTCGCCAAGAAACAGTATCCGCAGGTCATCGAACACCTGGCGGAACTGGTCACCCAGTGGACCTTGCGCGATGAAGTCTACAAGGACGCGGTGCGCATGCTGCTTGACGCACATTTGGCCGTGGGCCCGCCTGAGCAAGTTGTGCATTATTTTGAAATCATTATTGAAAAGTATCCCGACTTGGAGATCTCGTTCGCCAAGCTGCTCCAAGTGGGCGACGCCTACCATCAGATCGGCGAGTACGAGCGCAGCTACCTGGTGTTCCGCGCCACGGTGGAAGCCAGCTTCCAGCGCGAAAGCCGCGTGGCCGGGTTCCTGGAAAGCCAAGGCGAGTTTCCCCGCAGCGTCAAGATTATGGCGTCGCTTTTGCGCGAGTATCCGCCCGAACCGTACCTGGCGGCGGCCCACTACGCGCTGGCGCAGCGGGTGTACGGCAAGGCGCCCGAAGCGGCAACCGACGACAAACTCAAAGAGTTAAAGCTCACGCGGGTCGACCTGGTGCGAGAGTCGCTGACGATGCTCGACCAGTTCCTGACGGCCTGGCCCGAAGATCCGGCGGCGGATGAAGCCTCGTTCTCGGTGGCCAACGCGCTGTTGGACCTGGAGGCGTGGGAAAAGGCCATCGCCGCCTGCCAGAGTTTTGACAAACGTTACCCCGACAGCCGCTTTCTCGATAGCTACTGGTATATCATCGGCTTTTGTCATTACGCGCTAGGCCACCATGAGGAAGCTTTGGCCATGTGCCGCAAGGTGGCGGAGTACGATCCGCCCGATCGCGACGGCCGCCGCATCGACGAAAGCCCCAACAAATGGCAAGCCATTTACATCTTGGGCCAGATCTACCACAGCCTGGGACAAGCCGAGTCGGCCATTAGCGAATATCGCCGCGTTGAAGAGCGTTTTCCCGACGCCCGGCAAGCGATTGCCTACTTTTTGCATCAGAAGATCGCTCTTCCCGAAGTGACGACGTTCCTGCCCGGCGAAGAAGCTCAGTTGGAGTTGAAGTTCCGTAACATCGCCACATGCGAAGTAACGGTCTATCGTATTGACTTGATGAAGTTCAGCCTCTTGCGGCGAAGCCTGGAGGAGGTCACTCAGATCAATCTGGCGGGCATTCGCCCCTTCCACCATGCGACCGAAAAGCTTGGCGACGGCAAGGACTACCGCGACCGCACCACGCGGCTCAAACTTCCGCTTCAGGAAGAAGGCGCCTACCTGGTCGTGGTGCGCGGCGGCGACTTGTACGCCAGCGGCCTGGCGCTAGTCACACCGCTGGTCATGGAAGTGGACGAAGACGCCGCATCGGGCCGTGTGCGGACCACCGTTCGCAACGCCGTCGCCGACCGCTATGCCGATCATGTGCATGTGAAGACGATCGGCTCGGCCAACGACGATTTCACCTCGGGCGAAACCGACTTGCGGGGTGTGTACGTGGCCGATGGAATCCGGGGCGAAGCGCTAGTCATCGCCCAAGGCCAGGGAAGCCGCTACGCGTTTTACCGTGGCAAGACGTGGCTTGGCCCGCCCCCTGAATCAACGCCCGCGGCCCATCAACCGGCAGCCGCCGAGCCAGCGGCGCCGTCGGAATCGTCTTCAGGGGGTAAAGCCGAACTGCTCAGGAACCTGCAGGAGCAGCAACAATCGATCCAAGGCAAGAACTCCATCGAGTTGGATGAGCTCTACCGCAACAAGGTGGATGACGGCATCGGCGGCGGCTTCGGAGGCGGCCTCTTTTAAACCGCCCCCAAGCAGAACGAGTAGGTCAAAACTTAGAAAAACTCGAACCCCCTAAGAAAAAACCGGTGGAGAACCGCCGCCGGAGAGGTAGTAGGGAACCGTTCCTTCCCACAAGAAGGGAGCACTTTCTCGAAAAATCTCCCCCAAATATTCCAAGAAAAGCGACGAGCCGCCCCTAACGCAGGCGACTCGTCTAACCGCCCGCGCCGGCATGAATTCCAACGTCGCGAACGGCTACGCTTAAAACCCCGCTAGGCGGTCTGGGTTCCGGCCTCGGCAGGCGATCGGTTTGCGATACAATTTGAGTGATCGCCAATCCAAATTATCGCCATGTCGCCGGGAGTTCCCCGTGACAAGCCCGCCTTCAACATCTGATTTGTGCGCTTCGGGACTTCGCTTTGCGGTGGTGGGTGGAGGGATCACGGGTCTGGCGGCGGCCCATCGCTTGCAAGAGCTAGCGCCTACGTGCCGCGTCGTCTTGTTGGAAGCCGGACCGCGGTTAGGTGGAGTCTTACAGACACAGCGCCGCGACGGCTATTTGATCGAGCGCGGCCCCGATATGTTCACCACGGGTGAGCCGTGGGCGGTCGACCTCTGCCGCCGATTAGGGATCGAGAATGAACTGATCGGGGTCAATCCCGATCATCGCCAGGCGTTTATCATTCACCGTGGGCGGCTCGTTCCCGTGCCCGAAGGTTTTACCCTGATGGCGCCGGCCCGAGTCTGGCCCGTTCTGACCACACCGCTGCTTTCGACGCGCGGCAAGTTGCGGCTGTTCCGCGAGTTCTTCATTCCCCCGCGCCGCGACAACGGAGATGAAAGCCTTGCCTCATTCGCCACCCGCCGCCTGGGCCAAGAGGCCTACGAACGTCTGGTGCAACCACTCATTAGCGGAATCTACACCGCCGACCCCGAAAAGCTAAGCATGGCGGCGGCGCTGCCGCAGTTTGTCGAAATGGAGCGTCGATACGGCGGCGTAGCCCGCGCCCTGCGGCGCAGCGGCAAGAAGGAAGATCACCGTTCAGGGGGCGCTAGGTACAATCGGTTTGTTACGCTCCGTGACGGAATGGAATCGCTCGTTCAGCGTCTGGCGGCGCGGCTGCCCGAGGGAAGTGTACGACTCAACGCGCCCGTCGAGGCGCTGGCGCGCGGCCCGGATCACCGTTGGACGCTCACGGTGCGCGAGAACGACCAGCCGCGTCAGGAAACATTCGACGGCGTGATCCTGGCCCTTCCCGCCTCGGCGGCAGCGCGTTTGCTCCGCCCGGTCGACGCCGCGTTGGCTGACTCGCTGGCGAGCATTCCTTTTGCGGGCGTGGCAATTCCCGTTGCGGCGTATCGTCGCGAGCAGATCGCCCATCCGTTGAACGGATTCGGCTGCGTGGCGCCGCTGGTCGAAAACAGAAACCTGGTGTCGATCAGTTTCTCCAGTGTGAAGTTTCCCGGTCGGGCCCCCGAAGGGTGCGTACTTTTCCGGGCCTTTATGGGCGGGGCCTGCCAGCCCCACTTGCTGGACTTGTCGGACGAGGAACTTTGGAAGTTGGCGAATCAGGAATTTCGTGAACTTCTGGGCGTTCGCGGCGAGCCGCAATTCCTTGAGATCGTCCGCTGGCGAAACGTCATGCCCCAGTACCACCTCGGGCATCTGGAGCGCGTGCAAGCGATTGAAGAGCGCGCGGCGCAACTTCCCGGCCTCGAAATGGCGGGGAACGCCTACCGCGGCGTGGGAATTCCCTTTTGCATTCGCAGTGGCGAGGCCGCCGCCCAGCGTTTGGTCGATTCACGGCCGTCGGCGTAGACGCGCCGCCGAGGGGGTGCTAATCTTTCGTGGGCCTTCCCCTGTGCTGCCGCCGAAGCCAAATGAAACGCCCAAAAATTCATCGTAGTGCGGCGGTCCCCCCCACGGCGATGGCGCAGGTGGGATCTATCTCGATCGATGGAAAGGTTTTTGCGTGTCGTCGCTTAAGCGTATTTTGGTGGCCGGAGGAGCAGGGTTCCTGGGCTCGCACTTGTGCGAGCGGCTGGTGGACCAAGGTCACGACGTCATCTGCCTGGACAACTTTTTCACCAGCCAGAAGACGAACGTCGCCCACCTACTTGGCCGGCCCAACTTCGACCTGATTCGGCACGATGTGATTTTGCCGATCTTTCTGGAAGTGGACGAGATTTACAACCTCGCCTGCCCCGCCGCGCCGGGCCACTACCAGTACAACCCAATCAAGACGATCAAAACGTCGGTCATGGGCGCCATTAACCTCTTGGGCATGGCCAAGCGGTGCCGCGCCAAGATCCTGCAGGCGTCAACCAGCGAAGTCTACGGCGATCCGGAAGTTCATCCTCAACCCGAATCCTACCGCGGTTGCGTGAATCCTATTGGCCGCCGCGCCTGCTACGACGAAGGCAAGCGGGCGGCTGAAACGCTGTTCATGGATTACCATCGCATGAACGGCGTCAACATTCGCATTGTGCGGATCTTCAACACCTACGGCCCGCGGATGCATCCTTACGACGGCCGCGTGGTGTCGAATTTCATTCGCCAGGCGCTGCGGGGCGAAGACATCACGATCTTTGGCGATGGCTCGCAAACGCGGTCCTTCTGCTACCGCGACGACCTAATCGAGGGCATGATCCGCATGATGAACGGGCCGGACGATTTCATTGGCCCGGTCAACCTGGGGAACCCCGACGAATTCACCATCAAAGAACTAGCCGAACTGGTGCTGGAGCTGACCGGCTCAAAGTCAAAGCTGATTTACGAGCCGCTGCCCGAGGACGATCCGACGCGCCGCCGGCCCGACATTACGCTGGCCCAAGAGCGTCTCAACTGGCGCCCCACTACCAAGCTCCGTGAAGGCTTGCAGAAGACCATCGAGTGGTTCCGCTCGATCGACATCTCCCACTATCGCGCCCCCACCCCGAACTACTAAGCGATTGGTTCCCTGCCGGTCCCGCCCTTTGCGCGGGACCTTCTTTTTGCGCCGCCACGGGCAAGACGCCAACCACCAGCAAGCCTCAAGAACTTCCCCGTCGGCGCGAGCGCAAGCAACCGGCAAACCCATCGCATTTCCTCTAGCCTGCACACGTGGCAAGGTCAGCCTGCTCGGCATGGCAGGATTGGTTGAAAAAACCGGCCTGCTCGTTATGACCAAAGAAACCGCCACAGAGGGTCCGAACATACCTAGACCTGCCTCGTAAAAGGACTCTCTGCATGCTCCTGCCCGCCTCACGGTTTATTCTTTGCGGTGTGTTGGGCGTCGCCGCCTGCGGCTGCGCCGGCCCCATCACCTCGCGACTCGGCCACCGCGACGCGCCGGTTTCGCGTTTGGCGGAACTGCATGACGAGTTGGAAGAGCCTGCCTCGCACCGTGTGCTGGGCGCACTCCCCTGGCGCGCTAAAGAGAAGGCTTCCGAATCTTTGACGCATAGCGACGAACACGCCGACCGCGCAACGACGGTGGCGGCGCACTCCTCGTCATCTCTTGGCGAATCGTCGGCCGCGGACCGTCGGTTAACCATCGCGCGACAGTTGGAGCAGCGCGGCGAACTGGCCGACGCCGAAAAGCTGTATCGCGCGGTACTGCGTGACGATCCGCAACACGCCCTCACGCACCATCGGCTAGGGGTGTTGCTTGCCAAACAGCAGGATTTGGCCAACGCCGAGCATCACCTGCGTTTGGCGCTGGAGTATGGATCGCCCAGCGTGGAGTTGCTTAACAATCTGGGATACTGCTGCTACCTTCGCGGCCGATATGAGGCCGCCGAGGTCTATCTGCGTCAGGCCCTAGAGGTCGATCCCGATCACGTAACGGCTCGTAGCAACCTGGCGCTGGTTGAGCGTCAACGCAAAGCGCTCGCTGCACGCGATGAAAGCCAATCGTCCCCAACGAAGACCTCATCAACAACCGAAGCCTCGCCGGCGGCGATCCAAGCACCCGCCGAACCTGAGCCGCGCGCAGAGCAAACGGTCGCCGCCACCACGGCGACGCTTGCAACACGGCCCCAAGCCAAGCCGCCGGCGCCAGCCGTCAAGTCCACGCTTAGCGAAACACCTCCATCGCGCGAAGCAGCGCCGATGGAAACCGAGCCAACCCTCGAATCGGAGGAGGAGGCGACCGCCGAGTTGGCGCAACCCCAGCCTGCGTCTTCTGAGCCTGAACCGCAGGCCGAAGAAGAACCTCTGCAAGTCACCGTCGCGGCGGAGCCGCCCAAGGCAACGCCTGCTTCTTCCTCGCAAGGTCTGGCATGGGTGGAAGACGAAGCGTCCGCACAATCCGAGTCTTCACCGCCTGCCGCCGCCTCAGTCGTAGAGCCGGTCGCCGTCGAGACAGCGGCCGATGTGCCCACTGCGAAGCCCATCGCAACTGCCGCAGCCGAGACGCGTGCCGCGTTCCCCGCAACAGCCAGTAGTGAAGCGCCGGTCGTGCGACTGGTGGAAGCTCCCATCGACGAGCTAGCCGAAGCTTCTGCCGCCAGCCAACCTGCTGTGTCCCCGGTTTCCCAAGCGAAGTCAGAGCCGGATAGCATCACAGATGCGAAGTCCCCGTCATCGCTTGCCAAAGACGTACGCATCGATGTTCCCAGAACGGCGGTTGATGAAGTCAAGTCGCCGCCCGTTTCGGAAGCAAACGCAGTGGAAACGCTGGCGCCAGAATATCGCGAGGCCGAAACAGACGAGCCGGTCGCTCCGGTGATCCACGGGCGTATGGCCGAAGAAGTGAAGCTGCATGCGGCGGAAGCCGAAAGGCGAACGCCCAGCATGCGTTCAACGCCGCGGCGGCGCAGTTTGCTTCCGCCGCTTACAGCAATCCTCGACCGTGACGAAGAAGAAGCGGCGCCGTATGAGACGCCTGCGCAGCCGTCGCACTCCACGGCGTCCTCGTCGTTCGATAAGAGCGAGTTCACCCCGTATGTTCCACCGCCGCATGTGGTCCAGCAGAGCCTGCGGTCCGAAATGGATTCGGGATTAATCACCGAAGCCCATCCGCGGCCGGCCCCTGAGCCTCAACCGGCGCCCCGAGCGCGTCGCCGCGCGCTGTTCGATTCGCTGCCATCGCTCAATCCCTTCCGCTGGGGCGAAGCGAATGAAACGTCGGCGGACTGATCGCCCATACCATCCTTATGCCTCCACGAGACGAAGCCCAAGCGAACCTCCAGGCCATTATCAACTCGCCCAGCTACTTGCTGGCCGAGATGGACACCAACTTCTTGCGGCGGCCGGAATTGCGCCCGGTGCGCATGCAATTGGAGCTACTCAAGCCCGAGATGGTGTTAACCTCGGCGGGCATTGCGTCCACCATTGTTGTTTTTGGCGGCACACAGATTGTTGAGCCGGCCGAAGCCAAACGTCGCTTGAAGCGAGCCCAGGCGCTGCTCCGCGCTGCTCCCGACGACCCGCAATTGCAGCGGATGGTGGCGCGGGCCGAGCGGATTGTCGCCAAGTCGCCGTATTACGACGCTGCCCGCGAGTTCGGCCGCATCGTCTCGTCGGCTTGCCAAACCGATGGGCGCTGTGACTACGTGATCGTCACGGGCGGCGGTCCAGGCTTGATGGAAGCCGCCAATCGTGGAGCCCACGATGTGGGCGCCAAGTCGATTGGTCTGAACATCACTCTTCCGACCGAGCAAGTGCCGAACCCCTATATCACGCCGGGCCTGTGCTTTCAGTTCCACTACTTCGCCCTGCGCAAAATGCACTTCCTGTTGCGCGCCAAGGCGCTAGTTGTGTTCCCCGGTGGGTTCGGCACGCTGGACGAGTTGTTTGACGCCCTAACACTGCGTCAGACGCAACGGATGCAACAGATTCCGATCATCCTTTACGGCCGCGAGTACTGGGATCAGGTCATCGACTTCCAATTCCTGGCCGACGAAGGAGTCATTGAAGACGCGCATCTTGAATTGATTCACTACGCCGAAACGCCCCAAGAAGCGTGGGAGTTAATCTGTCGCTTTCACAAATACAAACCGGGCGTGTCGCCTGGCGGCCCCACGCCCGACGTCGGCCCCAGTCTTACCTGATGCTCTTCTTGTGGCGTTAAAGAATGGGGGCCAGACGATCGCTGGCCCGATCCTATCTTGGCGTCTCTTGCTGGTCCAGAAATAGCCTCTTAGTATCGGTTTCTAAGCACAACACGGCCGGTTTGGCATACGATGTGCAACCCACCGTTCATCGCCAAGCTTTCTCTTCGAGCGATGAAACGCCATGAATCTCCAGGCGGAAAGCGAGCGCCGCACCATCGATTGGAACGCGGCCGTTGCGCCGTTTCGTTATAACCCGTCGGCGTGGAGCCAACGGATTCCCATTTGCGTGCTGGCGGTGGTGGCTGCGGTAATTGCGGCCCACATGGCGTTGTACCAGTGGAAGCTCATCCCTTACGCCTGGGACCCGATCTTTGGCGAGCAGACCCAGAAGGTGCTTACGTCGAACGTTGCCCGCCGCATGGATTCTTGGTTTGGCGTTCCCGACGCCGCGTTAGGCGCGCTGGCGTACTTGGGCGATGCGTTGTTTGGCTTGGCAGGCTCCACACGTCGCTGGCAGTATCGCCCGTGGATGGTGATCTTGTTTGGCATCGACGTCATCCCGCTGGGAATTGTGAGCGCCGTGCTGGTGTCGATCCAGGCGTTTGTGCTCGGCGAATACTGCTTCCTCTGCCTGGTCACGGCAGCCATTTCGCTCATTCTGGTGTATTGGGCCTACGACGAGGTTTGGCTCTCGTGCTTGTACTTATGGAAGGTCTGGCGCCGCTCGCACAGTTTGGGCGCGGTATGGCGGACTCTGTGGGGACGGCCGACAACCGTGGGCGAGGAGGTCGCCGAAGAAATGATCCACCAAGGCGCGGCCCAGATTACGACATGAATGGCGTCGCCGCGCGGCGCCCAGGAAGAACCGGAGAACCAATCGCCATGTGGGCGCGCGTTGTCGAAGTCATGTTGGGCTGCTGGCTGGCGATCAGCCCCTTTGTGTTCCACCATTCGCGCGACGACGCCCTGCTTTGGTATGCCGACTGGACGGCCGCTACGCTTGTAACCGTCTTGGCGCTCTTATCGTACTGGCGGCCCACCCGATGGGCCCACTTGCTGACGATCGCCGTAGCGCTGGCGATGGTGGCTGCAGGCTGGCTGCAAGATCGCCCTGCGCCGCCGGGCTGGCAAAACCATATCGTCACGGGGCTGATCCTGCTAATGACCGCCATCATTCCCAACCATGCCGCCTCCCCACCCCGCGGTTGGATGGACTTCTACGAGCAACAGGACGCCCGTTCGGGGTAATACATCGAACAATTCTCATAGAACGTAGCCACGGAAGGGTTTACCACGGCTTTTGCGCGCAACGAGGCGAAACTTCTTTCCGTTCTCTGGGTTTATAACCTTGTCCATTAGGGGCCCTACACATTTCAAAAGGAGATGGTATTGATGAGATTTGCAATTCTGGGACTGGCCATGGGGCTGGCGGCTGTGACGACCCTTTCCGCTTTGGCCCAAGAAGATCAAGATGCTCGCCGTAACGAACGGCGCCAGCAGTTTCTTCAACGCTTTGATAAGGATGGCGACGGTCAACTGAGCGAGGAGGAGCGCCGCCGCTCGCGAAGCCTTTGCTCAACGCCGCGGCGAAGCGCAGCGGGGTGAAGGGCAACCAGGCGAACGCCGACGCGGCCAAGGCCAAGGCCGGCAAGCCCCCAACCTTGACCAGCTTTTCCAACGACTCGATCAGAACAGCGACGGCAAGCTGCAGAAGGATGAGCTGCGCGGCCCCTTCGCCGAACGCCTCGCCCAAGCCGACAAGGACCAAGACGGCACGATCAGCAAGGAAGAGTTCCAAGCCGCGACGGCCGAACTGCGCAACCGTTTCGGCCAGGGCGCTCGCCGTCCGAGCGTGGATGAAACCTTCGCACAGTATGATAAGAACAGCGACGGCAAACTGACCAAAGAAGAACTGCCCGAACAGCTGGCGAACTTCATCCTGCGGGCCGACAGCGATAATGACGGCGCCGTGACCAAGGAAGAACTCAGCGCCGCCCGCGAGCGTGCTCAGCAGAACCGCGGCGAAGGACGCCGCCGTCCGAACGCCGGCAACGCAAACTAACGGCTAGAAACCCTGCGACGAACGCCGCACTCCTCTTGCTGGGAAGTGCGGCGTTTTCTTTTTGCCGTCTCTATTTTCTGGCGCGTCTTGCTCTTGCGGCTTCTCTCATCGTTCGGTCCCGCACAACCGCTGTTCGCTCCGAAGCGCTACGTGGGCCATGCCTATGCGCCGCTTCAATTTTTGAAACTCACGGATGCCCACAGCGGCATCCCTTCTGGCTCTCCGCGTCAGCAGGCAACGCTGCACAGTAACTCGCCCTGCTACGGCCTCATTTCGTGGCTTTGGCCGGACGCCGGAAATCTGCCTTCGTGCGTTGCGATTCGCCTTAAGCTCGTTCTACAATACCCGCAATTAGCCCGCCGCGGGCCGAGCATGAGTCATGCGTCGTGCACAATTCGCCGCATGATTGGCGTCGCTCTCCTGCCGTTGCATCCCTCCTTGTTGCTCTGAACCATGATTCGTCAGCCGCTTGCTTATTTTCTCTTGGTCCTTATCGCCCTGCCGATCGGGGCAGGCGCCGGCCTCGCTCATGCCGAAGACGCGCTGCGCGTGGGAATGGCGGAAACCGAGATCACGCCGCCGCTCGGCTATCCGATGGCGGGTTATTACCACGAGCGGCTGGCGACCGGAGTGCGCGACCCTCTCAAGGCCAAAGCCATCGTGTTCCTTGGACCCGAGGCGCAAGCCGCTCTGGTGGTGTGCGATTTGACAGGAATCGCCGTCGACCTTTCGACCGAAGTCCGCCGCCGTGCGTCGGAGAAGACCGGAATCCCTGCGGCCCACATCGTGGTTGCGGCGACGCACTCCCACACCGCCCCCGACTACACCAAGAACCTTTACGACCACCTGGCCAAGAAGCCCCAAGACGCCCTCCAGGCCGAAACACCGCGGCAAGCCTACGCCGGACGTTTAATCGAGCGCGTGGTCGAAGCCATTGTGAAGGCCCATGCGGCGGCGCAGCCGGTAACCATTCACGCCGGCTCGGCCCAACAAGAGACGCAGGTGTCGTTCAACCGCCGTTTCCTTATGCGCGACGGCAGCGTGCAGACCTGGCGCAATTTCCGCGATCCGGCAGTGGTCCGCTCAGCCGGACCGATCGATCCCGAAATCGGTTTGCTCGCATTTCGCAGCGTCGAAGGAGACCGGCCGCTAGGCGTAATCAGCAACTTCGCCCTCCATCTGGACACGGTCGGCGGGTTGGAGTGGAGCGCCGACTATCCTTTCTACATTGAGCAGGCGGTGCGTAGGGCGCTCGGGCCTAACGTGATTTCGCTCTTTGGCCTTGGCTGTTGCGGCGATATCAATCACGCGGACCCATCCAGCACGGATCGCAACAAGACCGACTTCATCGGCAACGCGCTGGCCGAGACGATCAGCAAACACCTCACACAGCTTGAGCCGGTAAAGCAGCCAGTGCTCCAAACGCGCTCGGCGGTGGTTCCGCTTCCAGTGCAGCCCGTCAGCCAAGAGGAAGTCAACCGCGCCGTGCAAATGCTAAAGGCGGTCCAAGAAGGCGTCCAGGTGAACTTCTTCGATCATGTGGCCGCCTATCAGTATGTGCTGCGCGATCACTATCGAAACCGCCCGTCGTACGTGGCCGCGCCCGAGCACGTGCAATGGGGCCTGTCGCACACGTGGCAGGGAGTGGGCGAAACCTTGCCGACCGAGGTCCACGTCATCACGCTGGGGCAAGAGGTCGCCCTAGTGTGCCTGCCCGGCGAAGTGTTTGTGGAGTTGGGGTTGGCCATTAAGCGGGCCTCGCCGTTCCGCACCACTCTGATCGTCGAGCTATCGCAATGCGTGGAGACGGTCTATATTCCTACCCGCGCCGCCTATGCTGGCGGCGGCTATGAAGTGGCCAACTCCACGCTGCAACCTGGCGCCGGCGAAATGCTAGTCGAAGCCGCCGCCCGGCTGCTTCGCGAAGCCGCGAGCGCCACGCTTCAGCACGCCGCCGCCCCATAACGCACTTTCGTGCA
>CAYWIS010000009.1:38527-60995 GCA_964458385.1 uncultured Pirellulaceae bacterium | reverse complement strand
ACCTGTTCGCCGATCATTACCGGGCGCCGTGGTACGCCCACTTCGCCCTAGCGCGTGACGGTCTCCACGCCGCGCTCGCGCCGCCAGCGGATCAAAAGCTTACGTCGGGTCAGTCCACGGCTTGGTGCAACCTGACGCCCACCATCTATCAGGATTCGGGCGCGGCATTGAATCTCTCGGTACGGTACACCTACCACGAAAAAGCGTCGCGGCTAAGGGCGAAGCTCGAATTTGGGCGTTCCGCCTCAGCCGCCGATACCCAAGTGCAAACTGTCAAGACGTTTAACATCGACGCAAAGCCGAATGGCGTAGTGATCATCGCTCCGCCCGACCTGGAATCGCCCGAGAACCTTGCCCGCCTGCAACGCGACCGTGACTTCGCCGAAGCCACCGGCCGACGCGCCGATGCTTTTGACTGGCCCACCCATGGCCAGCTTCCCGAGAAGATTCCCTTCCTGGTTAGCGCCAATCTCGGCGGCTACGATTTGCCGGTCGACGCCGCGGTGCGAGCGCGAGAACAAAAAACACTCGATTACTTCGGCTTCAACGGCGGGCACGAGCGGTTGTTGCACGGCCTGTGGTACATGCATGACGGCTCCTACTGCCGCCCCGACTTGGAAAAAATGCAAGCCCGCGCCGCTCAAGAGGCCGACGCTTTTCGCCAGTCGGGACGCAAGTGGGAAGAGTTGGCGGCTTTCATGCTGATGGATGAACCAACGGGGCAGCCGGCCGCCTTCACCGCCCGCGATCCGGCCTATCGCGAGCGTTTCCGTCAGTGGCTCCAAGAGAAAGGCCTGACGCCTCAAGAGCTACTGGTCAACACATGGGACGACGTTCGCCCGGTGGCCGAAACCGACCGCCATCAGTTCCCCGCCCTGCATTACTACACGCAGTTGTTTCGCACGCGGGCATTGGGCGACTTCATGGCCGTGCAGCGTCAGATTCTCGAAGCGGCCTACGGGCGGTCGCTTCCCACGCTGGTCAATCTGAGCGACGGCGCAGTCTACCACGCGAACTTCTTCAGCCAGGGAGTCGACTATTTTGAACTGCTTGACGACGACCGCCAAAACGCCATCTGGGGCGAGGACTGGGCCAACAACGCCTCCACCTACCAATGCTCCGCATATAACGTCGATCTAATGCGAGCCGCCGCCCGCAAACGCGGTCAAACCATCGGCCATCATCTAATCGCTCATGCTGGCCGCACCGCCTGGGATATCAAAACGAAAGCCGTCAGCGAAACGACCCGCGGTGTGCGGCTGTGGATGAACTTTGCGTATGGACCAAGTTGGGGCAGTCACGAAGGCGGCCCTCCTTGGCGCACCCATCTTTGGTACGCGCATCCCGAATTGTGGCGAGCCAACGCCGAGATCACGCGCGAGATCGGCGCCGTTGAAGACTGGCTGCTCACAGCGCGCCCGTCAACCGCCGATGTGGCGATTCTTTATAGCTCCTCGTCCGACGCCTGGACCTTGGGGGACAACTTAGCGTACGGCTTTGACCGCATGCACACTTGGTTAGCGCTAGCGCATGCACAAACGCCGGTCGATATCGTTCCCGAGCGAGAGGTGGCGGACGGACGGCTTGACCATTACCAGGTTTGCTATCTTTCGGGCCCCAACCTGACCCGCGCCGCCGCCGAAAAGTTGCGTTCCTGGATCGAAGCCGGGGGTACGCTTTGGCTCACCGCCGGCGCCGCCGAGCGCGACGAGTTCAACCGACCGCTCGACACCCTCACTTCGCTCCTTCCCGCCACTCGCGGCGCCCTCCAGACCCACGACCGGTATCAAAGCGCCGGCCGGTTCCTTGTGCACCTTCCAACGCGCCAAACCGTCGCATGGGGTGAAGCGAGTCTAGAAGCGCTCTCGGTTACGCAGCCGCTTACGGCGCGCGATGGGGCTGAAGTGCTGGCTCGTTTTGAAGATGGTCACCCCGCCGTCATCGCCGGCCGCGCGGGACAAGGGCGCGTGATCGTCTCTGGTTTCTTGCCAGGCTTATCGTACATCAAGCCCGCTCTCGCCGACCGGCTGCCCCTGGAACAACAAGCCCAAGCAAAACACGCCAAGGCGCCAGCCAACGCGGACCAACCCGAAGCGACCAGCGCCTCGGCTGCGACGGCCGCCTTGGATGAAGACTCCGCGGGCGACGATGATCGGCTGACGCGATCCTATAACCCCTGGCGCTATCCCGCCGCAATTCGCGAGCGACTGCTCACACCCGTTCGCCTGACTCAAATTGCCCCGCCGCTTATCTGCGACACACCGCTGGTGGACGCCGTAGCTCTTCCCTGCGATCAAGGCGTGCTGGTGGCGCTGGCCAATTACACGCTGCGGCCTCAAGAGCGAATCACCCTGGAGCTTTCCACAGAGCAACCGGTGGCTCGCATCACTTCCGTGCGTCACGGCGAGTTGGACTACGAACAACCGACACCTACGTTGGTTCGCTGGACCATGCCGCTCGACGCCAGCGACTTCGTTCAAGTTTGGACGCAAACGCCCTGACAATGCAGCAGCCGGCTTTGGCAATCGCGTCAGCGTGCCGAGCGTAATCTCTCGGCAACGCGTCACACCAATCGCCGCTGGTGCAAAGGGCAACGATGACTATGAACTGGGTGGTTGGTCTTCGTCGGCGGGCGTCTGCGTGGCCGGCGTGTTGCCTTCGGGCGCCAAGCGCCAAAAGACTTCGCCGCGGCGGCGGTGAAGGCTGTCGATGTGGGCGGCAATGTCGGGCATTGCCTCTAGCTCGGTGTAGTACATCGCCCCGGCGTTGATGCCGCGGGCGCTACGATCGTCAATCTCTTCGCGCAGTGCGGGCCGGGCTCCAAGCCAAGGGAGGGCCACTAGCCAAATCCAAGCTACCGCCGCCGCCCCCAGCGCCAGCCGTAGACGACATTGGTGTTTACTGCGAGAGCAAGTCGGCGGCATGGGGGAACACCTTCTCAAACATGATCCAGGCCATCAGCAGCGTGAGCGCCAGGTTGAGCGATTGGCCGCAGACATACAACACCAGCGGCTTGCCGCCCGCCAGATACCGAGATAGTTCACGGAAGTTGGTCTCCAGACCAATGCTCACAAACCCCAGGCAGAAGAACCACGCCCGTAGCGTCTTGGAAGTACCGTTGATGGCCGCGTCGGCCAGCGCCTCGCCGCCGCCTCCGCTGGCGTGCAGCAGCGAGAAGAAAATCGACGCCGCCAAAAAGCCCAACACAAATTTTGGAAAACGATACCAAATCTCGCGCACGTCGGGGCGAACGCCGGACCGGCGCTCCACATACATCACCCAGTACACCGCCACGGCGAACGCCACCGCACCAATCAAAATGTTCTGAATCATCTTGACCGTGGCCGCGACCGTCAGGGCGGTTGGCCCCAACATGCCGCCAGCGGCCGCCACCGCACCGGTCGAGTCAATCGTTCCGCCGATCCAGGCTCCGCCTAGCACTTCGCTCATCCCTAGCGCTTTGATGATCGGGGGCATGACGACCATCATCACCACCGTAAAGATCAACGAGAGCCCCACCGCCAGCGTCAATTCTTCCTTCTTCGCCCGGCAAGCCGCCGCTGTGGCGATGGCCGCCGACACGCCGCACACCGACATATCGGCCGAGATCACCAGGTTCAACGATCGCGAAGGAATCCGCAGCACGCGCTGGCCGAACTGATAAGTGGCGATCAGCACCACGGGCGTAACCACCCACGAGACAAACACCCCCGGCAGGCCCAACGCTAACAGCCGGCCAAAGAGCACCTCGGCGCCCAGAAGGACAAGCCCCGTTTTGATGTAGAACTCGGTGCGCGCCGCGGGGTACAGCCACTTCGGTGTACCAACGGTGTTGCTAATCAACAGGCCCAACATCAGGGCCCACAGCGGATATTCTAGGTTGTAGTACTCGATTACTTTATGCGTCGCCAGCACGTACGCCAACGTCGCCAATCCGAACACCACCGCAAACGCCAGCGCAAACCGCCGCACGCACGATCCCATAAAGTGAGCGCCAACGCCGAAGGTTACCACACTCAGGCCCAGCGCCCCCAGCAGGCCAGGCACAATCAGCTTGCCATCGCGGTAGAACGCATCGCGCGGATTCTCATTCCAGGGCCGCGGCAGCGCTAGCCAAGACTTAAGCGGGTTCGTTTCTAACTTGCCGCGCAGTGTTTTGAGTTCATCCTTGGCTTCTTTGATCTGCTTCTCCAGCTCGGGCGAGGCGTCAGGCCCCGCGGCTTCCGCCTGGTCTTGCAGCTCCTGCACGCGGACCGCTTGGGCTTCAACCGCCGCTAACCGGTCGGCATAGTCGGCAGGACGCGAAAGGAACGTGGCGACTACGGCCAACAACAAGATCGCGCCTCCCAACCATACCGCCCACCAGTCTTCCGAGGTCCATATGCTTTGTGCAGGAGCAAGGCGTACTTCGTCGTCATGTGCGGGAGATGATTCCGCCGGGGGCGGCGCAGATGCCATAATGGTTTGCCTTTAGGTAGAGAGGAAGGAGGGGGGAGGGGCAAGAAGGCGGCGAGAACCTGCCGTCCGCGTTCGCCCAGCGCTTGAGGACATGCGCAGAGGAGGGCGCCGCTCAACTTGTGCGGGATGCATACCAGGGTAGCCCTTTTGCGGAGAAGTTCAACCGGCCTTAAGGGCGACGCCTTCACCGGGCCCCCGTTCAAGCCGCCTTGGAGCGATCCTATGACGTACAATGGAGGGTGTCCTTTCAATCACCAACGGCGGAAAGGTCCCGCTTTCAAGAATCGCCCATGCACAAAATAACTGTGCTACCTGGGGCCTCCTCCTTTGTGCTGGTTGTTGCAAACAGCGTTGGATCAAGCTCGTTTTACCTTCCAAGGAGCACATCGGATGGAATTCTTACGGTGGTGCAGCGCGTTAGGGTTAGTCGCCTTGGCGCAGGCAACGGTCTTAGCTCAGGCCGAAACCGCGCCCAGCCTGGCTACGCTCTTGGCCGAGCAACGCCTGATCGACCTGACGCATCCGTTTGATCAGAAAACGGTTTACTGGCCGACGGAAGACGGCTTCCAACTCATCCGCGGCCCTGCGGGATTTACCGAGAAAGGGTACTACTACGCGGCCAATCGCTTTTGCGCCGCGGAACATGGCGGCACCCACGTTGACGCTCCCATTCACTTCTTCCAAGGCCGGCAGACCGTAGACCAGATTCCGCTAGAGCGGCTTGTGGGCGAAGCGGTGCTGATCGACGTGACCGAAGCCTGCAACGCCAACCGCGATTACCAGATTGGTGTGCAGGACTTGCGCCGCTGGGAGGAACGCCACGGCCGGCAACTGGTCGACGTGATCGTACTCTTGCGCACCGGACATGGGCGACACTGGAACGATCGAGCTCGCTACTTGGGAACCAACAAGACCGGCCCCGAAGCCGTGGCCGACCTTCATTTCCCCGGCCTGGCGCCCGAGGCGGCCCGATGGCTGGTTGAGCACCGCGCCATCAAGTCCATCGGGATCGACACGCCGAGCATCGACTACGGCCAGTCGCGCGACTTTCAAACCCACGTCACGTTGTTTGAACACAATGTGCCGGCGTTCGAGAACGTAGCGAACTTGGACCGCCTGCCCGAAGTCGGCTTTACGGTCGTCGCTTTGCCCATGAAAATCGGCGGCGGCAGCGGCGGCCCGCTGCGTATCATCGCGCTACAGCCCAAGTAGCCCCTTCCCTACTGCTGCCTTTACAGAGGCAAGCGAAAGGCAGAACCTCTTATAGATTCCATTCCCACGCGAAGGCTGGAAACATTGCCGGCAAGGCTCTACGTAAGAGGAACCGTCGAAGATCGTGCGACTTTCGCGCGAGGATCGAGAGGCCCGATGGTTGCTTTCTAGCCGAGCGCTAAGCGCGCGGGGCAATCGCTGTCGCCTTGGGTTACAGACGCTGTGCCTACGATCCGCATTGCGGCCCCTGCCGCATTACTCGCTAAGGAGCAGGCCAGGTTTGATTTCCACGACTTCCGGCGCCGGCTCTTCGGGCAGGAAGACCAGCCCCACACTTTCGACATTCCCCCAACCGGTCACGCCGCGGACGACTAACCCGATTTGGCCCATCGTTACGGCGCGACCAACTTGCACCCCTTCGGCGCCAAGTCGATCGCGGAGGAACTCGTCCAGCGTACGCTCCTTGGGGGCGTCCATGCGAATGCCGTAGAGGGTTTCCAACTCGCCCACGGTCACACTGGCCCGCAGAGGGAACTCCAGGTGCGGCGGCAGATCTTCCCGCGCGCTGCCACCCGCGGCGAAAATGTTGTTCACCAGCGGCCGTGTCGCGGGACGCATCACCACGATCACATGGTCGCCGGGCTCAATGCGGGTGTTTCCGTGCGGGGGAATGATCTGTCGGCCGCGCGCGATGAGAGCGATCACCACTCCCTCGGGCAGCGCCAGTTCGCGGACCAAGCGGCCCGCCGAGCGGCTGTCGGGGCTCACCGTGTAGTCCACGATATCGCCATCCACATGGCGCAGCGAACTGAGTTCGAGCGTCACGGGCGGTTTGGGGACTCCGGGAATGGCAACCTTCAGCAACTTAGCCGCATAGGGCAGCGAGCAGCCTTGCACAATGGCCGAAAAAGCCACCACAAAGAACACCACGTTGAACAACAGCGGAGCTTGCTCAACGCCATAAAGAAAGGGGAAGGTAGCCAACGTAATCGGCACGGCCCCTTTCAAACCGACCCAGCACAGGAACAGCCGTTCGCGCCAGTGAGCGGGGAACGGCAATAGCGTCAGAGCGACGGCGGCGGGCCGGGCCACGAAAATCAACGCCGCAGCAATCAACAATCCCTCGCCCGTGACGCTCAACAAACGGCTGGGGAAACTCAGCAGCCCCAGCACCACGAACATCACAATCTGGCCCAGCCAGGCGGTCGCGTCGTGGAAAAGCAGAATACCGCGTTTGAAGACGATGGAGCTGTTGCCCACCACAATTCCGGCCAGATAGACCGAAAGGAAGCCGCTTCCCCCCAACAACACCGCCACGCCGTACGCCAACAGACCGCACGCGGTAATCAGCACGGGATACAAACCGGCCGTGTCGAGATTGATGCGGTTAACCATCCACACCGTCGCCTTGCCGATCACCAACCCGACGACCGTTCCGACCCCCATTTGCATCAAGAGCAGCGTCAACAACCCCGGCCCCGCCGCAGTCCGTCCCGAGAGGACTTCCAGACAGCCAACCGTCAGAAAAATCGCCATGGGGTCGTTCGACGCGCTTTCGACTTCCAAGGTCGAGGC
Source organism: uncultured Pirellulaceae bacterium (assembly GCA_964458385.1). Taxonomy (GTDB): domain Bacteria; phylum Planctomycetota; class Planctomycetia; order Pirellulales; family Pirellulaceae; genus JAHWKS01. Next base: position 53,750 of record CAYWIS010000009.1, on the reverse strand, counting down.
CAGACGATCCGACAGGTTCACCCCGCCATGCCGCAGCACAGCGAACACCGCGGCCGCATCGGTTGAGCCGACGATGCTCCCCAAGACCATCCCTTCCAGCCACGACAGGTTGAGCACCATAGCGGCCACAACCCCGGTGACAACGGCGGTAATCAACACGCCCACCGTCGCCAAGAGAAAGGCGGGTTTCCAGACCATGCGGGCCGAAGCAAGCGGCGTTTGCAGCCCGCCGTCAAAGAGAATCACCGCCAGAGCCAAAGTTCCCACACCGTGGGCCAGGGCGTAGTTTTCAAACTCGATCCCCCCAATCCCCTCGGAGCCAGCCAACATCCCCAGCGCCAAGAACAGCACCAGCACCGGCACGCCCAAGCGCGCCGAGAATTTGCTCGACGTGGCGCCCAGCAACAGCAGGACGCCCGCCACGAGAATGAGTTGGTCGACAAGGAACATGGGTCGCCTTCGTGCCTCTTACACCGCTTCGCCGGGCGCCGTTGTCGGGTCGCGGGGGACCAACATCCCCGAACCGCACCCGGCGCGCCGCCTGCCGAAACTTCTCATTCCGAGTTGAAGACCGGTCGTTATGCGGTTTTCAACGGCCGGTCGGTCTTGGTCAAGATGAATTTTCTTTAGGATCGGGCCGCAGGGCGCCGACGCCTTCCCCCGCCGAATCGGCAGCTTGCGCGCCAGCCGCCGACTTTCTTTCCCCCCAGGCTACGGAACGAGGGGGGTTTAAATACGGCAATGCTCGAGCATCGCTTGCGGCGAGACGATATAGCTGGTGTAGAAGGGGCCAAACTCGGCGTAACGTGCGCTGGCCTCGTCAAACCGCATGCGATAAACGATGTCTTTTAGATACTCGGGGTTCTTGGCCCAGAGCGTGACGCCCCACTCCCAATCTTCCAAACCAACGCCAACCGTGATCAGTTGCGTTACCCGCCCAGCGAACATCATGCCGCTGCGGGCGTGCTCGGCCATCATTTTGCGCCGGGCCGAGAAGGGAAGCGTGAACCAGTTCTCCCCCACCTTGCGTTTTTTATTCATGGGGTAGAAACAGGTGGCCGGCCAGGGCGGAAAGTCGGGAGTCAACCGCATCTTGCGCATAGCCGGCTCGCGGCTTTGATACGCCTTGATCTTGGCCAGATAGGCGGGGCTGTCCTTGACTTCGCCTTCGGCCACCAGTTGCTCACCGTATTGCTCCACGGTGGGCACGTACTCGGAAATCTCGGTAAGCGAAACAAACGAATACGTGGGCTCTAAAGCCGGCCCCAAGCGGCTGGCCGCCAGCCGCTGCTTAATGGCGTCGATCCGCAGCGGATCGGGGTCCATAATCATTAGCCCGAAGTCCGCTTTGTGGCCGCTGACCACACTCGTCTGCAACCGCTGCGGCGCTTCGGGCCCGGCGGGATCGAGAATGGCGGCCACCTCCTCACGCCCCTGCTGCACCTGCTCCTGCGACATCCCCGCTAATACGTTCCGCTGGAAACGATAGTAGATATGCAAACAGTGCCAGCCTTCGTGCGGGACGAGCGAGGGAGCTTCCTCGGCGGAATCAGGGCGCGGATAAGTCATCCAGCTAACTCCGGTAGTTTCTCGGGGTCAGGAAACATTTTCCACCGCATCATACCACATACCTGAATTTTTCGGGACACGTTCCAGGCGACGCCGTTCAAATTATTGCAGCAAGCTCCCAAAATTCTTGCGAACAAGGGCCGTTTTTTTCTTGGTGCGCCGCCAACGTCTTCTCTCTTTCCGCTCCTGGCGGGGTTGGCGAAACCATCGTTTCTGGTTGATGGATCGGGTAGAGTAAGATCTTCACGCCGCGCAAGCGCGGGATCTCTCGGAGTTGCTCCCATGTACCGAAACCGAATCCATGCGATGACCGCCCTGCTGGCCCTATGCTTTGCGCCATTGGGGTTCGCCCAGGAACAAGCCTCTACGCAGGAGCCCAAAGCGCCATTTCCCTACGTCTGGGCCAAGGCCTTCCATATTCCGCCCGAAACGACAACCGAAGAATCGGGCTACTTCTCCTTGTGCGAAGGACGCAACGGCAAAATTTACGTCGGCACAGCCGCCTACGGACGCAACGCCTATCTGGTCGAGTTCGATCCGGCGACCGAGAAGATGCGAATTGTGGTCGACACCCATCGGGTTGTCGGGTTACCGCTTACCCCCACCGGCTACGCGGCCCAGGCCAAGATCCACACACGCAACTTTGTTGGCCCCTCGGGCAAGATTTACCTCGGGTCCAAGCAAGGTTATCCCACGGCGGCCGAGCGAGCCGCGCTAGAGCGAGGCGAAAAGATCCCGGTGTATCGCGGCGGTTACGTGCTGGTCTACGATCCCGCCACCGACACCACCGAAAACCTAGGAATGCCCATGCCGCTGGACGAACAACAAATCGCCGCGGGCAAGACCGAAGGGCAAGGCGTGATCGACGTCACGGCCGACGAAGAACGCGGCCTGATTTATGTCATTACCTGCGAAGACCAACACTGGATGCTCTACGACAGGAAAACGCAGAAGTATCGCGAGCTAGGCCCCCGCCTGCGCGACCAACCCAACACGCTGATTGACGCCCAAGGCCGTGGTACGGCCATCACCGAGGATTACAAAATTGCTCGGTATCATCCCGACACCGGCCAGGTGACCATTGATCCGTTGCTGGTGGACGGCAAGCCCTTTGCCGAATTCGTAGGGCCCCAGCGCGTGCATCCCGACTGGCGTCTGGCGGCCGACGGCAAGACCGCTTACCTGCAACTGCTGAATGACCTGCGCATGTTCCGCGTGGATCTCTCGGGGCCGGCCGGACAGCCGGTTCCAGCCGTCAACCTGGGCGAACGCATCCGGGGAGAGAACCCCGATTCGCGCGGATCGATCAGCATTGGGCCCGACGGCCGGGTTTACTCGGCGGTGCGCATCGACAACCAAACCGGATTTGGCCAAGGCTACCTACACCACCTGGTGCGACACGATCCGATAACAGGCGCTATGGACGACTTAGGCGTGGTGGCGGTCTGCAACCCCGACTTTTTCAACTTCGCGGCGGGACGCCCTAAGAACCCAGACGGCACGGAGCGTCCGATTCACGGATTTCACACGTTGCCCGATGGCGTGCTCACGCCGCTGCACGTCATTATGGCCCTCGTCGTCACGCGCGACGGCTCCCTCTACGCCACGACGATCTATCCCTTCACTCTGCTGAAGATCGAAAATGTCCGAGCCGTGCGGTAGTCGCTTCTACATCAGCAACACGCACCCGGCGAAGAGCAAATAAGGGTTGTTTGTTGTCCAGCGCAGATCAAAGTTAGCCGCTTGCCTGCCGAATTCTTGCGGCGAGGCTTCGCCTACTACCTGTATCAAACTTCATGAGGCGACGCCCGGCGCACCGATCCAAGCGCGAAATGCGTCGTCATCCACGTTGCGACCGCTAATGACCGCAACAAGATCGCCTTCGCCCGCCAAATCGACCTGACGCTCCAGGAGCGTCGCCACCGCAATGGCGCCCGAGGGTTCGGTGCGCAGGCCGTGCTTGTCGTACAGCCAGCGCATGGCGGCTTGCGTGGCCGCATCGGGAAGCGTCACCGCCTGCCGCACGAAGCGCTGAAGAATGGGCCAATTGTGCTCGCCCACATCGTAGGAGAGCAGGCCGTCGCAAATGCTCGTCGGATGCGGCAACCGAACGCGACGCCCTGCCGCCAACGATTGCCGAAAGTCGTCGGCGCCAGCCGGCTCCACACCGACGATGGACGCCTGGGGAAAGCCATCGGCAATCGCCAGCGCTTGCCCCGCCATCAGTCCTCCGCCGCTCACGGGACAGAAGAAATGCGAAACGCCGCGTCCTTCACGCTGTAGGTCGCGCACGATCTCCAGTGCGCCCACACCGTTGCCGGCGATCACGTAAGGATCATCGTAAGGCGAGGCTTGAACCGCGCCTTCGTTTTCGGCAATCTCGCGCGTCAGGCGGTCGCGCTCGCCTGTTTCGTGGTCGCGGGCGATGTTATAGGTGCGCACCTCGGCGCCAAACGAGCGTGTCCTTTCGAACTTCACACGCGGCGCGTTATCGGGCATCACGACAATCACCCGGCGGCCAAACCGCATGCCGGCAAAGGCGATCCCCGAAGCGAAGTTGCCCGACGAATGCGCCGCCACCGGACGGTCGCCCACACGCTCCAGGTTATTCGCCATCCAGTTCAACCCGCCCAAGAGTTTGAACGAACCCGAGGGGGTCCAGCCGTAATCCTTCAGCCAAACGCGCCGCGAGGCGGGCAACCCCAACTCGCGTTCCAGGGCGTACGAACGAATGAGCGGCGAAGGCGAGAGATGTTCGCGAATGACGCGTTCGGCGGCGCGTACGTCTTCAATGGTGACCACTCGAACCGACATGAAAACCCTTTCGTCGCAAGAAGCCGACCATGGGGGCGGCGGCGCTGGTATCATCGGCGCGCCTCGTGCAGCCCCGCCGCGCTGCGCCGCACCGGGCGGCGCCAGACAAGGCGGCCTGTTATCCTCGCGATTGGCGACGGCGCATGCAAGACACGAACCATCGGCTGCGTCTTGCGGCGCACTGGCGGCGGCCCGATAATGGCGCGCATGTTCTTCAAGAAATCACAACAGCGCCTTGAGGCGGCCCGGCACGAGTTCCACGCCGCCCGGACGGCGCTGGAGGAGCAATTCCTGGAAACGGCCGGCGCCAGCGGTCGGCCGCGTGGGCTGCGGTGGATCGAGTGCCGCTTTTATGGCGAACCGGCCTTTGCTCGCGAAGCCAGTAGCGGCCGGTTACAAGCCCTGATCGGGGTGTCGATCCGGTTCGAGGCCATCGAAGGGGGCGGCATGGAAGAAGTGGAAGCGGTCGGCAATGTCCGCGCCGCCACTGCGGTCTTTCGTTATGACCAAGACCATTGGACCACCGATGGGCGGGCAGTCTTTAACCTTGACCCGCAACAGACGATTACGCACTTCCGCCTAACGCCGCTGGACGCCTCCTAGCTATCCCCTTTCCCTTCGGTCGTGCAGGGAGCCGCGCTACGATGACAGAGATTACCGGCGATTCGCCCCGGTCTGAAAATGAGAAGCCGACCGAGGAATGGAAATTTCAAGATGCGGTGTACACGGCCGAGTCGGTAACGCTTCCGGGCTATCGCCCGGGCGGGCTGACGGCGGTGTGCATGGTGGCTCTCATTCTGGGCGGCCTGGGCTTAATCGCCGGCGGTTGGATTGCGGCCACGAACCTGGCGAGCAACCAACTTCAGCAATTGCAGCAACAATGGACCCTGGCCGGCAGTCCTCCCGCCGTGCGCGACTTGCAGGCCGAATTGAACGCCAAAACCATGGCGCTGGCCAATCGGTTTCGGCTGGTGAATATCGCCTTCGCCTTACTGCAAATCGCGGTTGCCGCGGCTTTGATTTGGGGCGCCATTCACGCGCTTAGGCTGCAGGAGAAAGGCCGCAAGATCTTGTGGGCCGCCTGCGCCGTGGCGGTGGTCTTTGAACTGGGCCGGGCGGTTCCCCATGTGCTCATGCAATTGGAGAACATGGCCCTTATGGAAGACTATATGCCACGGCTCATGGAAGCTTCCGCCCCGGGTCCGCAAGGGCAACAAGGCGCTGCCTTTGGAGCGATGATCGCCCGTTTCTCGATGATTGTCGGCTGGGTTGTTTTTGCCGGATGGTTAATCCTGAAGCTGGCTTTCTTTGGCGTGGCGTTTATGTACCTGGGGCGGCCGAAAGTTCGGGCTTTGTTTACCTCTTAACGCAGCCGCTGGCGCCTCAAAAGGCAGCCCCTCTGCTTGTCGCGTGGGCACATTTTTACCATGCGCGTGCAAATCCGCACGTCCGCTGGTCAGTTCTGGCATAGGTTTCCCAAGCAAATTGTCGGTTGTGGTGAATATTCCGCTTTTGGCGCGCTCGTTGCTACTAGCGAACCACATCGGATGACCTCTTTCCTCTCTCGGAGCGTAGGAAACCATGCCGGCTACTCTACTTTCACGCGAATCGGATATCGAACTTAAACGCCGGATTCTGAACTTCCTTCATCAGCGTCATGTTCCCAGCCTGCGAGCGATCGAAGTGGACGTTCAAGACGGCGTTGTGACGATGCGCGGGAAGGTCAACTCGTTCTATCACAAGCAGCTTTGCTTAAACTGCTGCCAACGCGTCGCAGGCGTTGTGCAAGTCGTTGATGAAATCGAGGTTGAGTAGCAGCTCTTTTGACTCCGTCAGAGACCGCGCGGCGTCACTTTGTCCACCGCGACGCCGCGCATGCTCTGGCCGGCGCAGTTTGCGATGACAGGAGGGTCGCGCCGGTCGCAGACTTCGTCTGCTGGCGCACTGCGCAGGCGTTGTAACTCTTTGCACGGCAACGCCCTCGTACAAATGGGTGCAATTGGCACGCAAGTTGCCAACTTTTCCTAGCGTCGCGATGCGACGCGTCAATTTTGCACCCTCGCCACTCTGACGCCGAGCGTTCCTCGTTGCGGATGAAGGCACAACATGGCTCGGGATTTTTTTCAACTGGTGGAGGCCTTAGAGCGCCTTCAGACGGAACGCCCCCAGCGCTGTAGTTGGCGCCCGCCGGCCGATGTTTACCAGATGCGCAATGGCTGGCTGGTCAAGTTCGACCTGGCGGGTGTTGATCCGCAAGAGGTGCAGTTGTCGGTCCAGGGTTCGCAACTCTCCATTGCCGGAGTTCGGCGCGATGCGATGGTGCAAGAAGGGTTCGCGTCGTATTCGCTGGAGATTAGTTACAACCGCTTCGAACGCACGTTGGAGTTGCCGTTCGATCCGCAAAACATGCAGGTCGCCACCGATTATCGCGACGGCATGTTGTTGATTCGCTTTCAAACGGCCATCGACAAGCCGTCCCCTACTGGGGAGACGCCTCATGAGTGAAGCACAAGAACCGAAAACCTACGTGCTGCCGGTCCTGCCCGTGCGCAACACGGTGCTTTTCCCTCAGCTTCTGATGCCGCTTGCCGTGGGACGACAAGGTTCGCTGGCGGCCGTCGAGGCGGCAATGGCGGGCGAAGACAAGACCCTGCTGGTCGTCACGCAAAAAGACGGCGCCAACGACCATCCCACGCGCGACGACCTGTACGACTACGGCGCCGTGGCGGTCATCAAGCGCGCCGAACGCAGCGGCTCCACCGTGCACTTGATCGTGCAAGGCGTCGAACGCGTGCGTCTGGGCGAAGTCCACCAAACCGAGCCTTATCTTAAGGTCACCGCTTACGAAGCGCCGGTCACCAAGCAGGAAGACACCGAACTGGAAGCGCTGCACCGCGCCGTGGTCGGCCAGGCCGAGAAGATTGCCGAACTGCTGGAAGGCCAAGCGCCGGTCGCCGTGGCGCAGATGCTTCACCAGATCGACGATCCGCTCCAGCAGGCTTACATGCTGGCTTCGCTGTTGGGGCTAGATGCACACAAGGGACAAGCCCTGCTGGCCGCGGGAACCTACAAAGAAGCCCTAAGCCAGGTCCTGGAATATCTGGCGCACGAGTACCAGGTTCTCGAGCTGCGCAAGAAGATCGCCACGCAGGCCGAAACCGAAATGAGCCGCGAACAGCGGGAATACATCCTGCGGCAACAACTGCGCGCCATTCAAGAAGAGTTGGGCGTCGGCAACCCTGAGCAAGAGGCCATGGCCGAACTGCGCCGACGGCTGCAAGAGGCCGACCTGCCCGAGAAAGTGCGCGAAGAAGCCGAGCGAGAGTTGGTCCGCCTGGAGCGGATGTCGCCCAATGGGTCGGACTACCAGATCGCCCGCACGCACCTGGAACTGGTGCTGGAGCTTCCCTGGAACAAGACCACGGAAGACAACCTTGATTTGCAGCGGGCTCGCGCCATTTTGGATGAAGATCACTTCGACCTGGACGAAGTGAAAGACCGCATCATTGAGCACTTGGCGGTAATGAAGCTCAACCCCACGGCCAAGTCGCCCATCTTGTGCTTTGTGGGACCGCCGGGCGTGGGCAAAACTTCGCTGGGGCAGTCGATCGCGCGGGCGCTGGGGCGTCCCTTTGAACGCATCGCCCTGGGCGGCCTGCACGATGAAGCCGAACTGCGCGGCCACCGCCGCACGTACATTGGCGCCATGCCAGGACGCATCATCCAGGCGATCCGCCGCGCCGGCGCCAAGAACCCGGTGCTGATGTTGGACGAGGTCGACAAACTCGGGCGAGACTTCCGTGGCGACCCCGCCGCCGCCCTGATGGAAATCCTCGACCCTGCGCAGAACGTAGAGTTCCACGACAACTACCTGGACCTGCCGTTCGACCTGTCGAAGGTGTTCTTCATTTGCACGGCCAACACACTCGACAACATCCCCCGGCCGCTTTTGGACCGGATGGAGTTGCTGCGTCTGCCCGGCTACAGCGACGAAGAGAAACGGCAGATCGCTCGCTCGTATCTCGTCGCGCGGCAAGTGCGCGAGGCCGGGTTGAGTGAGGACCAGATCACCATTCCCGATGAAACGCTCCGCTATGTGATCCGCCGTTATACGCGCGAAGCTGGCGTGCGCGAACTGGAGCGCATGCTTGGCCGCATCTGCCGGAAGATCGCCACGCGGTTTGTCGAAGGCCGCACGGAGCCCGTCACGGTGGCGGCCGACGATCTGGGCGAGATCCTCGGCCCGGAACGTTTCACGCCCGAGAAGCTGCGGCAATCGCTGCCGCCGGGCGTGGCGGCCGGTTTGGCCTGGACCCCCGTGGGCGGCGAAGTGCTGTATGTGGAAACGGTGCTGATTCCCGACTCGCGCGATCTGACCATCACCGGCCAACTAGGCGACGTAATGCAAGAGTCGGCCCGCACGGCGCGGGCGTACATCTTGTCGCGCGCCGAAGAGTTGGGCATCGACCGGGAACGAATCAAGAACCACGGCGTGCACCTGCACGTGCCCGCCGGCGCTACGCCGAAAGACGGCCCCTCGGCAGGCATTACGATCGCTACCGCGATGGCCTCGCTGTACGCCGGCATCCCGGTCCGCGCCGATACGGCTATGACCGGTGAAATCTCGCTAAGCGGACTGGTGCTTCCCGTGGGCGGCATCAAAGAGAAAGTGCTAGCTGCTCATCGGGCGGGAATGAAACGGATCATCTTGCCGCAGGAGAACGAAAAGGATCTGCGCGAGTTGCCCGACCACGTTCGCGAGTCGCTGGAATTCGTCTTCGTGGAGCATCTGGCGGATGTGCTGTCCGCCGCTATTCCCGAAATGGCCGAGTCCTCGCGTGTAGCCGTTCCTTCGCCGTCGTAACTCGCCTGGCGGCCACATGGTAGGCGGGCCGCCGGGGTGCGGCGGCGCCGCCGCTTGCTAAGGAGTTGAAATACCATGGATATTGCCGCCCCTTCGATCAAGAAACTCGTATCGCCGCCCCCGCACTTGGTGCGCGACCAGTGGGTTGACAAGCAAGCCTTGGTGCGCGAACTGGTGCAAAAGCACCCCGACGCAACACCCGATCAAATCGCCGCCATGTGCGCCCAATGGGGCATTTCTGTTTCCGCGATATTCATCGCCCGGATCATCCAAACCCTGCGCGCCGAACAGCGCAACACCAGTCCTAAACCGCCCTCCCCCGCCCAGCCAGAACTTGTCGGCGCCGGGCGAGACTGAAAACCCAAACGCTCACAAACGCCCCCGCCCCAACACAAACAACCCCAAAGCCCCAGACGCTCATTTCCCGACGGCCCCAAGCGCCGCCAGGTTCTATCACGCGGTAACCTTCAGTTGCGACCGCACGCACCGAAAGAAGCTCAAAGCCCCCGAGCCAAACGTGAGACAGGTCGCCGCGCGCATCGCGTGCTGAGAGCGGACATTAGCCGAAGCGCTAGTGCAGTTGTCGCCCTACTCGCGGGCCAATGCAGCGCGGCCGCACACCTTCTTGACACCCCCTCAGCGCTGACGCTAGCCGTCAAATTCCGCGCCCTTCCTGGCTGAACAAGAAGGTATTCGAACACTCCGCCGCCGAGAGCACGGGCAGCGTGAACCAGTGCTTCACGCCCCAGCCGATCATCTAGGCGGTCGTCGAGGTGATGCAGCGAAGCCGGATCACACCACGTTGTGAAAGGTCTTGCAGGACATTCAGGTGCTCGCCCAGTTTAATCCGAACCCGACCATGCCCCACTACCAGTGATGGGTCGTTGAACTGAGGAAAAGCGTTCCATGACGAGAGGCCGATTAACTAGCGACGAATGGTCACGGACTGCTGCTTGGAAGCTGGATAAATTTATTGCTTTGAGGGTCTATGTACGCAATCGGATTATTGCCGATCTGAATGGGGGCCCACACTTCGCCGTCGTCGATGATCGCGGATGCCAACAACTTGCCCAGAATTGAGCTGATGAAATAGCCCGGGGCCATATCTGGAACGCGCCAGAGTACCCATACATTTTGCAGCCGAGGGCGGTCCGGAAGCTCAAACCACTCATGAAGCATGCCGAAGATATCATGCCCATAAGATATGGCGTCGATGTACCCTAGTTTGGCGTCATTGACCTTTTTGACTGCTCGATTCAGGTTTTTTGATTGGTCGTTCTTTGCCGATTCGTAGACAAAAAGCCCCGTGAAAATTTTGTTATAAGTCAGCGATTCCCAACAGAGCAATTTGCACTTGGCTACGTTGTCCAAGACTTTTTGAAACTTATTTTGAGAAAGCTTCGTTTTAACCTCGATGATCGCTCGTACCGCACTTGGCGTAACAATCAGCAGGTCGCCTTCCTTGAATAGCGTTGGATACGAGCGATCCACAATCAGCAAGTCGATTTGTGTGGAACATTCCCCGCAGCGACTGACATTAAAGCCTGTACCCACTTGGAGCGTTTCAGGTAGATGACGACGGAGCACAATACGGAGTGCCGATTCCTTGAAAGCGCCATCGGTTGGCCAGTGTTGAATCAAGTTTCGTACTCGGTCCTTCACAGCAGTGAGTTCCGTTGCCAACGACTGGTGGTAGGCAAGGAAATTAGCAGCCCTCGCACCCCTGTTACCTCTACTCATTGATTATTTCCTCACTCTTTCCACCAGCATTACGCTGTCCTCGAAACTGAGGAACTGCGGCGGATGGCGCTTTTGATGGCGTCCCGGCCGGTGTCGATGACACGGACGAAGCCGACGTAGCAGGCGAGGACATGGCTCCCGTCCTCCCGCTCGTTGTTCAAGCCCCCCAGCATGACCGAACACCACGCCTCCCGCAGTTCGTCGAGGCCGTAGTCGGCCACCGTGCCGGTCCCGCCCACGCCGATCTAGCTCCACCGGCTTCAATAACGCGGTGGCGGATGGCAACTCACAAGTGGCCCGCAGCGTCTCTTCGATCTGGGGACCAAGGCGTTGATGGCCCAGAACCACCCAAGCAGCCATCAGAAGTTCCTCCGGCTCTAGCCAATCCAAGCCTCGGTTCGCTTGGCGGAACACCGCTATGACAGATATTGTCGGTGTCGAGTTCACTAATGAGCACAGGGAAGCTCGCCGCCGCCCCCGTTCTGTCCGAGGTGCGGCTCGCCTGCGGCGAGCGTACCGAGCGTCAGTGTCCTACCCTCCTGCGTCATTATTAGTAGGGTTGGGCTCGTCATCGGCGTCGCTAAAACAGGGTCGCTCCCTCAGCCGGGCCAGTTCTTCTCGCGCCCCCTGCTTGACCTTTTCGGCGTAGCGTTCGTGGTCGAGTTTCAGCAGGCGTTGCAGGACTTCCTGGCAGGCAGGCTTGCCAATGATGAAGCGGACGTCCTATTAAGGTTCGCGAAAGTTGTGGCCACGGCCGAAGTCGATTTGGATCTTCTGGTTACGCTACCTTGATACCGTGGTAGGTAGGGGAAATCGGTTCTTGCTGCCTCCTCAAGCGTTTGGGCGCCGGTACAATGGTAGCGGGAAGTTGCTGGGGCGCTTCCTGCGTTTACTTCGAATTCGAGAAAGGAGGCGAGTCGATGTTTCGTCCATTCCTGGGGGTGGTAAGCGTCATCGGCGTTCTTGCGCTGGGGGCGGGCGCCGCCGAGGCGCAGCAGGTCATCGTGTACAACCCGGTGGTCACCACGACCTACATGGCGCCGGCCACGGTTACGTATTCGCCCGTGGAAACCGTTGTGGCCGCAGCGCCGACGGTCGTTTACAGCCCGCCGGTTGTCGCCGCGCCGGCCGTTACGACCTACTCCCCGGTGGTGACCACGTACACGCCCGTCGTAACCACCTATACGCCGGTGGTGGCTGCCCAGCCGGTCATTGTGCGGCCCAAAGTTTACGTTCCGGGCCAGCCGGTGCGTAACTTCTTCCGGGCAATCACCCCGTAGCGCTCGCCTCACAAGGTCAACCGCTGTCAACAGCAACCCGCGCCCGCCGTGGCGAGCGCGGGGCGATTTCAAGAGGTTCAACAGCAACGGCTCGTCTGGGCGTTTCCAGGCGAACCGTTGTTCTTTTTCCTTTCTGCACAAAGCGGGCTTAGCTTCCGCAAGGAACGCCCATCTTGCGCATCGCCTCTTCCACGATCCGCAGTTCCGCAAGGTTGTTCACGCTCAGCGCTTCGCAGGGTTGCAGAACCGGCAGTGCAAGGATCTTCTTTCCAGCCGCCTTGAGGATGCCGGGGCAATCGGTAATGTAGTACTCCTTTTGTGCGTTTTCGTTCTTCAATCGATCGAGAGCGTACACCAGGTCGCGGCAGTTGAAGACGTAGGTGCTCATATTCACTTCGGTAATCGCCTTTTGTTCGGGCGTGGCGTCTTTTTCTTCGACAATGCCTTGGAACTCGCCTTGCTCGTCGCGCACGATCCGGCCCAGTCCCTGCGGCTGCTCCTTGTGCAGCGTTCCCAAAATGCAGGCCGGGCGCTCTTCGGCAAAGCGTTCCAAGAGTGTGTTCACCGATCGGACTTGCAGCATCGGCGAATCGCCTGTGACAATCAGCACCGGCCCGTCGTGGTCGACCAGTTCCTCGCGGCACACCTTCACGGCGTGCCCGGTGCCCAGTTGTTGCGTTTGCTCGACAAAGGTTAGGTTGGGCCGATGGGCCAGCGCTCGCCGCACCTCGTCAGCACGGTAGCCGACCACGACAATCACCTTCTCGAACCCGGCTTCGTCCAACGTATCCAGCACAAATTCGATCAGAGGCCGGCCGCAGGCGGGCGCCAGCACCTTGGGCAATTCGGACTCCATCCGCGTTCCTTTGCCCGCTGCCAAGACAATCGCCATCCGTTGATTCATACGCTGCGTTCCTTCCCGTCGAGTGCGTCCTTCCTGTCAATCCGTGGCTGCTATCCTCCCTGGCCGACGCCCGGGCGAGCCATACAATGGCAGTTTTCGCCGTATCACGCGCATCTTGCCACTTCCGCCCGTATAACGCCAGGGGAATTTTCCCGCCTTGGCAGAGAAACTCCTTGCTGCACGCAGCGCGGCGGCGGTATGTTGAACCTCTGGCGGCGCAGGCACTTGCGTGTTAAGCCCACATTCACGGAGCGATTATCATGGTGCGTTGTCTCTGGATTCTGGCGGCGGCGTTGGCGTGCGTTCCTTGCTTGCAGGCCGAGGAACCCCAAGAAGATTTCCGCAGGGAGCGCCGCCCCGGCGAAACCGCCAAAGATGAGCTAGAAGGGAAGGCGCCGCCCGAGCTTCAAGTAAAAGACTGGGTCAACACCGACGGCCGCGAACTGAAGCTCTCGCATCTGAAAGGGAAAGTGGTCGTGCTCGACTTCTGGGGCGTGTGGTGTGGGCCGTGCCGCGCCGCCATGCCGCACCTGAAAGAACTGTACGCCAAGCACAAAGACGCCGGTTTGGAAGTGATTGGCGTCCACACCACCAACCGCGGCGAAGAGATGGCCGCCTTTGTCCAAGAGCAAGAATTGCCGTGGCCGGTGGCCGTCGATGTCGATAATAAGACCGTTACCGCCTTCCACGTCGATAGCTACCCCGACTACTACCTCATTGACCGCGCTGGCAATTTGCGGGTGGCTGACTTGGCGAACAGCGACCTTGACCGCGCCATTGAAATACTGCTCCAAGAGCAACCGTAAGACGCAGCCCCAGCGGGTTCGGGCGATGACTCCGCTGCGATGCAGCATTTAAGAAGCGGAGCCGTAGCGGCGTGCGTTAGAGAGGCAGCCAGCCCTCGGTAATTGCGTTCCACGCAATCACGCTGAGCCCCACGGGAATGCACCACCAGGCGAAGATGCGCAAGCTCCCTTTTTCGAGCAAGCGCAGCAGCCACCGTAGCGCCATCAGCCCCACGCCAAACGAAACCGCTGCCCCTAACAGCAGATACCCTAGCGGCGTCGAGGAGGTTTCAGGGCCGATCGAGCGTACAATCTCTAGCAATGTAGCGCCGGCAATTGCGGGAATCGCCAACAGAAACGAAAAGGTGGCGGCCGACTGAGGCGACAATCCCAACGAAAGCGCCGCGCAAATGGTCGAACCGCTGCGCGACACTCCCGGCAAAACCGCCACAGCCTGACTTAGGCCAATCAGGAACGACTTGCCGTAGGTCATCTCCTGGTAAGACACGCGTCCGGCGGCCCGCCCGCTCGAGGTCAACCAAGCCGTAAGCAGCAGCACGGCGCCGGTCACCAGCAGCATGCACCCGGCCAGCAGAGAACATTCCAGCGTTTCTTTGGCGGTGGCTTCCACCGTTAGGCCGACCACTCCCGTAGGAATCGAACCGACCAAAAGCAACAAGACCACGCGGCGGTCTTCGCTGAGCAATCGCCACACACGCTGCCAGTAGAACACCAGGATCGAAAGCAGTGTTCCCGCATGCAGGGCGATGTTTACCTCCATCAAGTCGCCCTTTGCGCCCAACAGGTCCTCGAGAATAACCAAATGCCCCGAGGAGCTAATGGGCAGAAACTCGGCCACTCCTTGCACAACCGCCAGGATCAAGATGTGCCAAAGCGTCATGGGCGTGTGCAAAAACGAGTTACTACCGAGCGAAATCAACGCATCGCAAGCCGTTACAAAATTTCTAGCACATTCTCGGGGGGCCGGCCGAGCCGCGCTTGGCGGCCAACCACAACAATCGGCCGCTCTAAGATCTCTGGATGCGCTACGATCCGGGCAATAAGTTCTTCGGGATCGTCGGTCGGGGGCAAGCCGAGGGCCTGATACTCCTTCTTCCGAATCACGTCGGCGGGGTTCATTCCCAATTTTTTGAGCAACCCGCGTAACGTCTCCGCATCGGGCGGAGTCTTTAAGTACTCCACGATTTCTGGCTCAATGTTCTGCTCGCGCAACAGCGCAAGCGTTTCCCGGCTCTTGGAGCACCGC
>CAYWIS010000009.1:0-38517 GCA_964458385.1 uncultured Pirellulaceae bacterium | reverse complement strand
TAGATCGTAACTTTAGGCATAGTGCAGAAACCAGGAAAAATCGACACCCCGAAACTACGGGCGGACAATAGCAAGCCGTGCGGGCTTAAGGCAACCCGGGTTTTCACCCCTGTCGGCGCCCAAAATAGCGGCAATCGTTGCGTCTTTGCAACGTAGGCCGGCGGACTCGCACCTCCCCTACAAGTCTTGGCGGCTGCGTACACTTCCGCGTTTTGGTGTTGGGCTTCTCGCGTTTCGTACGTGCTCCGCCGCCGGCAGGCAGCGCATTGCAGAGAGGGATCAAGGAGCGGTATCTTAAAATCCCTTATTTCTTTCTAGCCCGCCCCTCCCTGCCGCCTCAACCGAGACCCCCATGCTGCTCTTTGATGCGCACCTGGATTTGTCGATGAACGCCCTGCAGTGGAACCGCGATTATACGCGGCCACTGGAAGAGATTCGCCGCCGCGAGGCCCACCTGCACGACTATCCTGATCGCGGCCGGGGCGTGGTGTGTTTTCCCGAGATGCGGCAAGCCCAGATTGGCTTGTGTGTGGCGACTCAGATCGCCCGCTATGTAGCCGAAGGGAACCCGCTTCCCGGCTGGAACAGCCCCGAGATCGCCTGGGCCGTAACCCAAGGACAACTTGCCTGGTACCGGGCCATGGAGGACGCCGGGCAGCTCAAGCAAATCACGAATCGGCAGGAGCTCAATCGCCACGTGGAATTGTGGCAGCGGAACCCGCCTCCCGATGCGCCCATCGGTTACATCCTCAGCCTGGAAGGCGCCGACTCCATCCTTACGCCGCATCACTTGGAACGCGCCTACGGCCAGGGACTGCGCGCCGTAGGGCCAGCACATTACGGGCCGGGCCGCTACGCTCCCGGCACGGGCGAAGAAGGCGGCCTGGAGCCGCAATGCCGCGAACTACTGCAAGAGATGCGGCGGCTAAACATGATCCTCGATGTAACCCACCTAACCGACCAGGGATTTTGGGAAGCGCTCGACCTGTTCGACGGCCCGGTGTGGGCCAGCCATAGCAATGTCCGCCAACTGGTTCCCGCCCAGCGGCAACTGGCCGACGACCAGATCCGCGCTCTCATCGAACGTGGGGCCGTGATCGGCGCCGCCTTTGACGCCTGGATGATGGTGCCGCACTGGGTGCGGGGCAAAACCAAGCCCGAAGATTCCGGCGTGCGCATCTCTTGGATCGCCCACCATATCGACCATATCTGTCAGATTGCCGGCAACGCCCGGCATTGCGGGATCGGGTCAGATTTGGACGGCGGTTATGGGACCGAACAAACGCCGATGGACCTGAATTCCATCGCCGACTTGCAAAAGCTGGTGCAAATTCTCGACGGCCGCGGCTACAGCCGGCAAGACATCGAGAGTATCATGCACGGAAACTGGATTCGCTTCTTGAACGAGGCGTGGGCCTGATTTGCTTTGCCGACGCACGTAATTCGCCTAGTCCGAGAACACAACACTTGCTATGAAACTTGCGAAGTACCGGCACGGCGGCGCCGAAGGCGTCGCACGGTGGGAGGGTGACTATCTCTATCCTTTGGACTTCTCGGGCGGGCAATTTTCCTCGCTGTCCGACGTGCTGGAAGACGACGACCCGCACGCGGTGGCCATGATGCTCTCGACGGGCGCCGACCCGATCCCCGTGGCCGAAGCTCGGCTGCTGGCGCCGATCGACCGGCAAGAAGTGTGGGCCGCAGGAGTCACCTACCGCCGCAGCAAGGCGGCTCGCATGGAGGAATCGGCCACGGCCGCCGACTGCTACGACCGCGTGTATGTCTCGCCGCGGCCCGAGTTGTTCCTCAAGGCCACGCCACACCGTGTGGTCGGACCGGGCGAACCAGTGCGGATTCGCCAAGACTCCGAGTGGAATGTGCCCGAGCCCGAGTTGACCCTGGTGCTCGATTCGCGGTTACGGCTGGTGGGCTTTACCATCGGCAACGACATGAGTTCGCGCGACATCGAGGGTGAGAATCCGCTGTATCTGCCTCAGGCCAAGATCTACAACGCCTCGTGTGCGCTAGGCCCGTGCATTACGCTGCACCACACCGGCGCCATGCCTCCGTTTGATAAGATCGGCATCGCTATGGTGGTCCGCCGCGACGATCAAGTGGTGTTCAAAGACAAAACCACCACCGCCGAACTGGCCCGCACCTTTGAAGACCTGATCGGCTGGCTAGCGCGCGACAACACCTTCCCCAACGGTGTGTTCCTGCTCACCGGCACGGGCATCATTCCGCCCAACGTCTTTACGCTACTTCCGGGCGACGTGGTGGATATCGCCATCGACGGCGTCGGCGTGTTGTCCAACCCGGTCGTTCAGGGTTGACCCTGGTGGAATCACTCAAGTTGTGAAGGGGAAAAAGGTGCGTAAAGGATCGCGCGATTGGCAATGGCCAATCCGCCGCTCTTAAGCGTTATCTTCGGCTTGCTTACCGCACCGGCTGCGCCAACCTTCCGCCGCAATTGGCCCCTGCAGCTCCGCTGCGCAATTTTGCCTTCCTTTGTGGTAGCTTTCTGTTAACATAGAAGACGTCACAGGGGCTACAGCGTGGGAGGTGCGTCATGGCGCGCTCACGTCATAACCCGACACCGGAGGAAATCCGGCGGGCCTGTGAAGTCATTCGGTCCACTTGGAGCGAGCGAGAGCATCGCCGAAGGGCGGGCTGGAGCCGAGAGATGGTCAGCCTTGCCAGCCGGTGGACCGTGCCGGAGTTCGATGCCCGGCAAATTGGACTCATCGAGGGACAGAGACTGCGAGGCGAGTTTTAGCGGGCGAGCATTCTTCTCCCGCCTCTCGATGAACCACAAGCAACCCCGGCGACCGCCAGCTTGCCGGGGTTGTTTTGTTTCTTGCTCGCAATGTGGGGCGGATCGTGGAGTCTATTGCGGCCGGCTCAACTGCTGCATGCGGCCCATCTGTGCTTGCCGTTCGGGCGGCGGCGATTGGGCGGCCTGAAGACGAACGCAGCGAGTTTCGGCGTCCTCCCAGCGTCCATCGCGAGCCAGCGCGATAATCTCCTGAAACGCTTCGTATTCCTCGTCCGACATGGCGCCAGCGCGGCGCTGCTCCTCCACCAACGATTCGTTCATCGCCAGCCATTCTTCATTCTGCGCCGACACCGCTGTGCGCAGCTTGACGGTCAACTCCAAGTTATGCGGCTGCACCTGGGGATAGCCACATCCTATCGCCGTCACAAGCAGCATCAGGAACGGCCAAGCCAGGTTTCGGTAAGCGCGCATGGTTCCCCTCCCTTCTTGAAATTGCCAGTCGCCCTTCAGGTCGCACCACGCTACTTTCTTTCGAAGGCGCCAATCACTTCGCCGCCGGCGTGGCTCGAAAGGGCGGCCCACGTGGGCTGGTGAATCGTGGCCGAAATAAACCGCACGCCGCCGTCGCCCAGCAGCACATTGCAGCCGCCGGGGTGTTCGGCATACATCTGGCACACGTGGCACAGAGGACTGTTGGGCGGATGGATCGCGGGCGGGACCTCACCCGCCGCAGGACCACTGTGCACCTGCACGAGCGTCGCCGCCACATCGCAAGAGGAGAACGCAAACTTCGGCGTCGGGCAAACCGAGGCGCCCGGCACAACGCCCACCCAGGTCTTGTTGCTCAAGACCGAATGATGTTCGCCCAAGAACACGGTGTGGCTCAGACCGTCGATAACATCGGCGGCGCGGGTCGGCGAGTTGCGATAAAGCGGCCCGTCGGCCACTCCCGTGTAATCGGCCAGCGTGTAGCCCCACGGTTCGTCTTGTCCCACATTAGCCACATAGTGCGAACGTCCGAAGGTGGCTAGCGCCGCGCCGCTGTCGTCCAGCACATGGAAAGGGCCTCGCTCGCCCGAAGCCGAAGGACACAAAAACACGTCAAGCGTAGAGCGCGCCGCTGCGGCGTTCGACGTCGCCCAGCAGGGATCGCTTAGCACGAACTGCGCGTGCAAGTTCTCTTGCTCCAGAAACGGCAACACAAGCATGCCCCAGGCCCAGCCGGGCGCCGCGTCCAGTGTTGCCGGATCCTCCTGCGCGCCCCCTGGCTGGCTGATATACGCCGAGGGGAATTGCTGATGCACATCGTGATACAGATGAAAGGCCAGCCCGATCTGCTTGAGATTGTTGCCGCACTGCGCCCGCCAAGCCGCCTCGCGCGCCGCCTGGACCGCAGGCAGAAGCAAGCTGACCAAGACGCCAATGACGGCAATCACCACCAGCAACTCGACCAAGGTAAACGCGCAGGGCAAACAACGCCTTCGCTTGGCTCGATCCTTCATCGCAACTCCTCAGGGTTGGGAAAGTCCCTTCGACGTTCAGCCGCCGTGCGTCTTAAGCCCAAGCAAGCGTAAAGCCCTATGCGTTTGCCATAGTCCCTCTTGGAACCTCAAGCGTGCGTGCAGGGGCCATGCAAAGCAAACTTGGTTTCGCAAACGCATCGGGCGCTGCAGCTTGAGCCGCCGAAACAAAAACCGGTCGAGCAACAACACCAGCCCTCTCGGTTCACCGACCCGCGGCAAGGTCGGCCACGGCCTGCAGCGTCACCGCGCCGCAACCACTCCAGTAATCTAAAAGTTTTTTTCGGCAAGTCAACATATTATTTTTGAATAACCAAAAATCTAACCTTCTTCCGCCGCTTCGTAAGGCGTCTTGGGACTTTCGATGCCCGAAAACGACAGGTACAGTGGGGTAATGGAATCCAACGACCTGGAACAACGCGTTTTGGAATTTGTCTTGCGGCCGGGTTATCAACCCGTCAAGCCGCGTGTGATCGCCAAGAAGCTCGGCTTGCCCCCCGAGGCGAACGAAGACGTCCGCAAGGCGATCAAGCGCCTGCTCAAGCAGGGCAAAGTCATGTGGGGCGCCAAACATCTGGTGATGCCGGTGGTCGATCAGCCGCCCCCGACGCCCACCCCGGCGGCCGCGCCTCGAAAAGGCAAAAAGAAAGACCAAGCCGCCGACGGCAAAGCCGCGCCCAACGCCAAAGGCGCTCGCCTCACGGGGATCTTTAGCCGCACGTCGCGCGGGTATGGGTTTGTGCGTCCTTCGGGAGTGACCATGGCCGAAGGACGCGGCAAAGACATTCTCATTCCCGAGAGGAAATGCAAAGACGCCTCCAGCGGCGACTTGGTGGAGGTGCGCATCCTCGGCCGGGAGCGCGGGCGCATCGCAGGGGAAATCGTCCGCGTCATTGAGCGCGACACGCACCAGTTTGTGGGCACCTACTTCGAGCGCGGCGGCGATAGCTATGTGCAAGTCGACGGCACGGTCTTTGCGCAGCCCATCTACGTTGGCGACCCAGGCGCCAAGAACGCCCAGCCCGGCGACAAGGTGGTGATCGAGTTGGTCCGCTTTCCTTCGCCCCTGTACGAAGGCGAAGGCGTAATTACCGAAGTGCTCGGCCCGCGCGGGGCGCCCGGCGTCGACACCATGACCATCATCAAAGAGTTCGGTCTTCCCGAAGCGTTCCCCGAAGAGGTCTTAGAGAACGCTCGCCGCGAGGCCGATCAGTTCGATGAATCGCTCGACGGCCGGCTCGATCTGACCGGCGAGACGATCATCACCATCGACCCGATCGACGCACGCGACTTTGACGACGCCATCTCGTTGGAGCGGATCGAAAATGGTCACTGGCGGCTGGGGGTCCACATTGCCGATGTGGCCCACTTTGTGAAGGCCGGTTCGCCGCTGGATCAAGAAGCGAAGCACCGGGGCACGAGCGTCTATCTGCCCGACCGCGTGATCCCGATGCTTCCCGAGATCATCAGCAATCACCTGGCCAGCCTTCAGCCCGACCGCGTCCGTTACGCTCGCAGCGTGTTCATTGAGTTCACGCCCGACGGCGCGCGGGTGGCGACCGAAGTACACCGCTCGGCGATCCGCAGCAAGCGTCGCTTCACTTACGAAGAAGTCGACGACTACTTGGCCAATCGCGAGGCCTGGCGCTCCAAGCTCACGCCCGAGGTGTGGGAGTTGCTGGGCCGCATGCACGAACTGGCGATGATCCTTCGTCAACGGCGGTTTGCGCGGGGCGCCATCGAGCTGCACTTGCCCGAATTGAAGATCGACTTGGACGCAGAAGGCCGCGTCAGCGGCGCACATGTGGTGGAGAACACCGAAAGCCACCAGATCATCGAAGAGTTCATGTTGGCCGCCAACGAGGCGGTGGCCCAAACGCTGGCCGACCAAGAACTGATCTTCCTGCGCCGCATCCACGCCGCGCCCGATCTGCGCAAGCTTCAAGCGCTCACCGAGTTTGTCCGGGCTTTAGGAATCGAAACCGAAAGCCTGGAGAGCCGCTTTGAGATCCAGCGCATTCTCAAAGAAGTGGCCGACCGGCCCGACCGCAACGCGGTCAACTACGCCGTGCTCCGCAGCATGCAAAAGGCCGTCTACGGACCGCAAGAGGAAGGCCATTACGCGCTGGCGAGCGACTGCTACTGCCACTTTACCTCGCCCATTCGGCGGTATCCCGATTTGACGATTCACCGCATTTTCGACGCACTGGACCAAGGCCGCCGACCGCCACAGGACTTCGGCGAGCTGTCGATCCTGGGCGATCTTTGCTCCGAGCGCGAGCAACGCGCCGAGCAGGCCGAGCGCGAACTAATCAAGGTGAAGCTCCTCAACTACCTGTCGACCAAGATCGGCGAGCAAATGGATGCGGTCGTTACCGGTGTGGAGGACTTTGGCCTCTTTGTGCAGGGTGTGGACCTGCCAGCCGAAGGGCTGATCCACGTCAGTTCGTTGCAAGACGACTATTACCATTACGACGACCGCACCCATACCCTTTCGGGCCGTCGCGAAGGCAACACCTTCCGCCTGGGCGACATTGTGCGCGTCGAAATCGCCCGCGTCGATGTCGACCGCCGAGAACTCGACTACCGCCTTGTCTCCGCCCACTCCGACGGCCGACCACACAAACCCACCCCCAAAGGAAAAGCGCCACGCAAAAAACCCAAGCGCCGTTAATCCTCCTGCCAGTGCATCCATGGCAATTGCGGCTGAGGCGCACGTGTACCTTGCGCGCCGACGCCGACAGTGGGCATGTGTCGGCGTCGGCGCTTTTGTATTGGCTTCCCGCGAAGCGGAACCGCTGAGCATCGCCGTGTTTGCCGCGCAGGCTTTAGGAAAGAGGAGAATAGCTGGATCGTCGAGGTACGACCGGATGTGGCAGCGGTGATCAGCCACGATCTTTCTTGATGGGAAGGGTGTTCGCTGTCGGCTCTAGCGCCGCTGTCGGCGTTTTCCTTAATCAAGTGCGACGAACCGGGGGCGGGCGTCGGTAGGGGAAGTTTACGTAGAGCGCCGACGCCGACAGGGGGAAGGTGTCGGTGTCGGCGCGGTAGGTGGATCGACCCGGCGCGCTGCTTCTCCCTTGCAGGTTCGTTATTTGCGCGGAAGGGTCAAGCCTTGGCCGATGGGCGTTAGGGGGCAATCACGCGGTGAAAGCAAGCGTTTCGAGCAATCCCACGAGCCGGCGCGGTAAGGGAAGAACGTGCGGGCCGTTTTGTTTTGCGTCCTCAGTCCGCGGGACGTGGGACATAGCGCGTGGTGCGACAGCCGCGGGAAAAGAAAAAGAAGCTCTAGGAACGTGGAGAGCGAAAGGCGAGCGAGAATCGCCACGAAACGGATAAGGAGAATTCACACGCCAGCGCGCGTTCCGCGCAGACCTTCCCCCCCGGCTACCCCCGTAGCCTCAAAGCGATCGCGCAGGTGGGAACTGCTGCAAAGCGATTTGCGATGAGCAAGGAACGCACTCTCTCCTCGACCGACCTCGTTATTATACCGAATAGATGTTCACAACGGCGTTTTCGCGAGATCAAACATCAACTTACGACGACTTTGTCTCTTAATTGATACAAGTAAGTTCAACTGTGGAGATGGTTTATGCGTGTGCGCGCCATCTCCGCCGCGTCGTAAGATTTTTGGGCGCCTCGTCTGTTTTCCGCACCGACGCGCGAGAAATCACCGAGCCCGCGTTCGCCATCGTCCCTTGTGCGCGTGCTTCCCCCTGGCGCGCCGACGCCGACAGGTTGACGGTGTCGGCGTCGGCGCTTCGTGATAACTTCCCACGCAGGGCCAAGAGCGCGGGCCGGGTGGGTCGGTGGTGGGGCAGGGATTAGAAACTAAGTGGAAGGGCTTCCCCTCCGGCGCGGGTGAAGAGGGCGCGCAGCACCTCGGGGGCAATGGTGGGGGTAATCACTCTCACACTGCCGTCCGCCAACAGCGCGAAAAACCCGACGGGCCGAGCCGCGCCTAAACCCGCCAGTGGGTTCTGTAGGTTGACTTCCAGATCGTCGGGCTTGGTCCAGGGACCGGCCTTATCCGGGTTCGCCTCGACCACCATGATCGTGTTGCTGGTCCCGTCGGTGATGCTCGCGATTTTCACCTTCTGCGTCGGCGACTCCCAGATGGTTCCTGCGCCACGCGGCGCCAGATAGTTGGTCTTGGTGGGATCACTGACTACCGAGTTGCGAAACACATCAGGCATTTGGGCGAGCAGTTTCCGGTTGTGTTCGCTGTCCCACGGTTCATTCAAGCGGAACTGTTGAGCCAGTGGGGCGTGTTCCAAAAACGGCAACAGCCGCACCCGCCAGCTCAAAAGCCGGTTGCCTTGCTCGTCGGTAATGTCGGTGGGGAACTCGCGGTAGACGTCGTGATAGTTGTGGATCGCCAAACCAAGCTGTTTGAGGTTATTGCTCGACCTCACATTCTCGGCCGCACCGCGGGCGGCGTTTACCGCCGGCAAGAGCATCCCAACCGCCATGCCTATGGCGCTCACGCCGGGGTCAACCTGGGCGGCCAGGGTCACGGTCCGGCCGCTCCGCCGCGGCTGTAACATTTGGGCGTAGTGATCGGCTATCCGCTCCACATACTGAACGGTGGCTTGCTGCACGGGGTCGTTGGAGCCACCACGTTGGATCTGCTGCGTCGCCATGTTCGCGACAGCCTCGCGTCCCATGGCGACGGCTTGTTTGGTCAGCCGCTCGAGCACCTGGGCCGATTCGTCATTCGGCGCCAACAGAACCAAATCCATGTTCAGCTTGTCGGTCAGACTCATCCGCAGCGCCATGGCCGAGGTATGTTCCGGAATCGCCAGGAACTGACCGAAGGGAGGAGGAATCTGATTCTCGCGAGCTTGAGCCACCAGGGCGTTAATTTCGGCCCGCATGGCGTCGAGAGAAGCGATGACGGTCACATGATGATCCACGCTCATCCGCTGGAGCAACTGCGGAAGATGCCCGGCGGGCGCCGTCACGGCCAGCATTTGCTGCATCATGGGTTCGGTCGCCAGCAGCACCGTCTGGTTATCGGCCACGTGCAGGGTATTCAGCGGCATGGCCTGTCCCTTCAGGTACTGTTTGCCTCCGGCTGTGGCCGTTGCGGCCTGGCCGAAAATCTCGGGAAGGATTTGCTCCTGCCGGTAGGGTTTGGCGAGACGCAAGATCACGCCAAATTCAGGCGGCTGTTGCGGATTGCGAACTTTGTCGATCACCAGCACCCCCTGTTCGATGTCCAGCGGGTCAATGCCCAGGCGCTGCTTGCCCATGGCCGAGAATACCTCGACCGGCAAGAGTTTGGCGTGGGGCGAAGTAAGGAAATGCCGCGGCCGGACAATCACCGCAGTGACGGCGTCTGCGGGGATAAACTTCACATCGATCGCCCGCAGCGTTTCGGGCGCTCCGAGCATGGCCGCAAGCCATGCGCCGGCGATCAGTAGCCTCTGGACTTTAGACCTTGGGAACATATAGGCGCCTTGTGGAAAAGAGTAGCGAAACCAACATGACCAACGATGCGAAAAATCCGCAGGGAAATTCGCGCTTGCCGTACAAATCTTGAACAGAAAAGCAAAGAAAATCGCCCAGGGCGGGCGGCTACGGTGTTAATAATCCAAGCTGGCGCCTCCCTCGGCTTCGATCGCTTGCCCGGTCAGGAAGCTCGAGTCGTCGGTAGCCAGAAATAGCGCAATGCGGCCGATCTCCTCCGCCGTCGCCATTCGGCCAAAGACTTGCAGACTAGCCACCCGATCCAGGGCGGACTGAGGGTCGGGCAAGGTGGCGGCCCATTCGTGCATCATGGGCGTATCCACATTCCCCGGCAAAATGGCGTTCACGCGCACTCCCTGCGGTCCCAGCTCCACCGCCAAAGCCTTGGTCAGTCCAATCTGGGCCGCCTTGGTGCTACAGTAGGCCACTGCCTTGTCTTGGCCCAGGATTCCTACCATCGACGCCATGTTCACAATGGTTCCGCGCGTCTTGCGAAGGTGCGGCAAGGCGTGCTTGCAGCCGACAAACGTCGAGAGAAAGTTGAGCCGCATTAACGCTTCGACCTGCTCGATGGTGGTGTCGTCAATGCTGGTCGCCGGCGGATGCCAGCCGGCATTGTTCACCAGGCAATCGAGTCGCCCAAACTCGGCCACAGTGCGGTCGATGGCGTCCATCAACTGCTGAGGCTCAGAGACATCGCAGGGCACATAGATCACCCGGCCGGGACCTTTCTGGGTCAGCTCTTGGGCTAGCTGTTCGCCGGCTTCCCGTCCTCGCGAGAGAATGGCGACCCAGCCGCCTTCGCGGCAAAACACACGGGCGCACCCCTCGCCAATTCCTTTGCTTCCGCCGGTGATAATCACTGCTTTATTTTCAAACCGCATGTTGACTCCCGAAAATACAGGGGCTGCGTGGAAACTTGGACGTTGGGCCCTAGTGGGAATAGCCTTTGCACCGCTAATCTAAACGCAAAGGGCAAAGCCCCAAGCCGCTAACTTTCCCTTGGCGGCGGCTCCCATGCCGCCTGGCGAGGCCAGACCGCAAGGACGATACCCAAGCTCCCTTCACGGGCGAACGCGTTTGGGAACCTAGGAGCCGGCTTTCCCGCTGAGAGTCGTCTAAGTTCACGGGTGCGCGTCGCGGTGCGTTCCAAGTCAAGCGTGTCTTAGTGTACTCACCCCATGCCGCACAATGAACCTGCGGCGACGCGAACGGTCCTTCGGCCGTTGCGCACCTACCAGACGCCTACCCGAAAGAACAACACGACGATGGCTCGGAAAACCAACGCCTCCTGCACGGCCGACTTTGCCTCCTTAGGATTGGAGGCGAAGCTTGTCGAAACGCTCCAAACACTGGGCTACGAAGAGCCGACACCCATTCAACGCGAGGCCATACCCCCGCTGCTGGCAGGCAACGATGTCGTCGGGCAAGCAGCCACCGGCACCGGCAAGACGGCGGCCTTTGCCCTTCCCTTACTTCAGCGACTGGCGGCTCTGGGAAAAGATCGTCCGCGACCGTCGATCCTGATTCTTGTGCCCACACGCGAACTGGCGATGCAAGTGGCCGAAGCGACTCATCGCTATGGCCGTCCCTTCGACGCCCGCGTGCTTCCCCTCTACGGCGGTCAAGCGTTTACGCCGCAATTGCGCGGGTTACAACGCGGGGTCGATGTTGTGGTGGCCACGCCGGGGCGAGCGCTGGACCATATTCGGCGAGAAACGCTCGGCCTGGAGCATCTTACCGCAGGGGTGCTGGACGAAGCCGACGAAATGCTCGACATGGGTTTTGCCGAAGATCTGGAAGCGATTCTGTCGGCGGCCCCGTCCGAGCGGCAAACGGTGTTATTCTCGGCCACCCTTCCGCCACGAATCGCCTCGATCGCCAAGAAGCATGTGCGCAATCCCGTGCGCATTCAAATCGCCCGCGAACCAATCGCCAAGGGTGAACTGCCAAGGGTTCGGCAAACGGCGTACATCGTGCCGCGAGCGTATAAGCTCTCGGCCTTGAGCCGGGTGCTGGATGTGGAGAACCCTTCCATGGCGCTGGTGTTCTGCCGCACGCGCACCGAGGTCGACGAGTTGTCCGAGACGCTCACCGCCCGCGGACGCCGGGCCGAAGCGCTGCACGGCGGGATGTCGCAAGAGCAACGGACGCGCGTCATCAAACGGCTACGCGGCGGGTCGGCCGAGTTGGTAATCGCCACCGATGTGGCCGCCCGCGGCCTGGATATTGAACAATTAACGCATGTGGTGAACTACGATGTGCCCTCGGCGCCCGAAGCCTACGTGCATCGAATCGGCCGCGTCGGCCGCGCCGGCAAGGAAGGGGTGGCCATCACCTTGGCCGAACCGCGCGAACATCGCCTGCTGCGCAACTTCGAGCAGGCGACCAAGCAGAAAATCGCTGTTGAACAGGTTCCCACCATCGCCGATCTGCGGGCCCGGCGATTGGAGTTAACGCGTTCGGCCGTGCGAGAGCTGTTGGTCGCGGGCGGTTTGGATGAATACCGCGTGGTGGTCGAATCGCTAGCCGAGGAATTTGATTGCATGACCATCGCCTTGGCGGCAGTGAAGCTGGCCCATCAAGCGACCGGCGGCGAACAAGAGGAAACGGAAGAAGAGATCCCCGCCCCTCGACCGTTTCCAGAGCGGCCTCGGCGCGAAGAGCGTTCGCCCCGCGATGGCCGCCGCGTTCGCGGCGACACCCGCAAATCGGGCCAAGACGGCGGTTCGCGCCGCAGCCGCGAGGGCGGCATGGTCCGACTCTACATTGGCGCCGGCCGCGCCGCAGGGGTGCGCCCGCAAGACCTGGTGGGCGCCATTGCGGGCGAAGCGGGCATTCGCGGTCGCGACGTGGGGGCGATCGATATTGCCGATCGCTTCTCTCTGGTGGAGATTCCCGAGGGACTGGCCAGCGCCGTCATCAAGGCTTTGCGCGGCGCCACCATCAAAGGCAAGAAAGTCACCGTGCGGCGCGACAATCGGGAAGGCTAAGCGGCGCTCCCGGCGGCAAAATTGCGGCAGGCTGGCGTGTAACAACGGTGCACGTTCTGCGCTGAAGAGGACGAAGCAATCTTTCTCCTTCGCCGGTAGGCGTATGAATCAGCCAGCCTGTATCGAAACGAGCACCATGAGCAGCCTTCTTGACCGCTACGACGTCCAATCTCTCGATTCGGCTCGCCATCCTCACGCGTTAAGCCTTCCTTACCGACACTCGGCGCCGGCCAAAACAACGGGCATTGCACGGGATCGAAGCGCTACCGCCGATGAGTCGCCGCGTTTTGTTATTCTCACTTGCGAGCAGGTCAAGCGGCTCCAACGTCAGGCCGGAGTCATGCTCTCTGCGGCGTGTTTAGCGCTGGCGTTGGCGGTTCTGATTCCCGTGGGTTTGTTACTGGCGCCCTGGGTGTTGCTGTATTCCTACCTGCAAAAGGCAGGGTAACTCGGTCGTTGCCAGTCCCGCATCGACCATGCTGGCGGCGCCGCGCGGGGAGACTTGCGCGCCAATCGGTAGACGGCTCATTCTTGCTGGACCGGCGCGGGGGCCTTATCTTACACCCCCAGCGGATTCCGCCGGACGCCGCAGGACGCCTTCTCACCGTGAACATTGGCGCGCGATGAATAACGTGATTGAACCGGACGCCGGAAAGATCGTTCCGAACGACGTGGTTCCCGCGGGCACGCTGCCTCCGCTGCGTTACCGCGACCTGCCAGAGCCGGTTCCGCTGCGGCGTATGATTGGCCCGAGTCTGATTCTGGCGGGTCTGGCGCTGGGAAGCGGCGAGTATGTTCTCTGGCCCTACATTACGTACAAGTCGCAGTTCGTCTTCTTTTGGGCGTGCTTGCTAGGTGTGGCGACGCAGTACTTCATCAACATGGAGATCAGTCGCTGGACGCTCGCCACCGGCGAGAGCGCCATTACCGGTTTTGTACGCTTGAGCAAACCGCTGGCCTGGGTGTTCCTGGCGTTTAACATTGTGCCGTGGATTATTCCTGCTTGGGCCAAGGGAGCGGCCGAGCTCGTAAGCTGGTTGATCTGGGAGCCAACCTTGACCGAAGACGGCCGATTGGTTTCGCCGTATGTAACGCCGCTGGCGGTGGTCGGGCTGTTCCTATGCGGCATGATCCTCACGCTGGGGCCGGTCATCTACGAAACCATCGAGCGTGTGCAGATGTTTCTGGTCACGGTCATCATGGTGATCATCGTGGGCCTGACCGCCTGGGTGGCAAGCGGGCGGCCCGACGCCCTTGTGAAGCAGATCACCTCCACCGTCACCTTGGGAGCGCCGCAGTTTGTTCCACCTCAAGACGGCGATCTCACTCCGGCGCTGTTGTTGGGGGCCTTGGCGTTTGCCGGAGCCGGCGGGACGCTCAACCTGGGGCAAAGCAATTATGTGAAGGAAAAGGGCTACGGCATGGGGAAGTACATCGGCCGAATCACCAGCCCCATTACCGGCCGTGAAGAACCGACTTCCGAATTGGGTTACCACTTCCCCGGAACCGCCGACAACCTGGCCCGCTGGCGTGTGTGGTGGCGACGAGCGGGAACGGAGCACTTCATCAACTTTTTTCTTACCTGCGTCATCTGCCTGGTCCTGTTGACCTTACTCAGCTACATGCTGTTTTACGACGCCACTGGGCAGCTTGTGGTGGGCGCCGAACAATACGGCGAGGGCCTAGGCTTTGTCTGGGGCGAAGCGCAAACGCTCGGCCAAATGATTGGCCCCCTCGCCAAGCTGGCCTTCCTGCTCATGGGCGTGGCGATCCTGCTCACCACGGAGTTCGGCGTACTCGACGCCGCCAGCCGCATCTCGTGCGACATTGTGAAAGTCGCCTGGCTGCGCGAGAACCCCACCTGGACCGAAAGCCGGCTTTACTACCTGTGCCTGTGGGGCATGATTTTCTCGGCCGTGGGCATCCTGCTGCTGGAGCAGGTGGGGATCAATGTAGGCTCCTTATCGCTGTTCAAGCTCACCTCGGCCATGAACGGCGGCGTTATGTTCCTTTACTGCGCCGCGCTGCTTTATATGAACAGCCGCCGCCTTCCGCCTGGCGTGCGTATGAGTCGCTGGCGCCAACTGATTCTGCTGTGGGCCGTAGCCTTCTTCGGCTTCTTCGCGGTCTGGGCGGTAATCAGCGTGGCCGGCGGGATGTTCGCACCACGTTGACCCTCGATCGTTTCGCCCCTCAAGCAACGGGGCTCAAAGATTGGTTGCACAAGACGCCCCGGTGAAGCTCCACGCGGGGTTCGCCTGGGGCGTTTGGTTGGAAGGCGCGGCCAGAAAAAGCGAGACGCCCCTTGCCCGCGCGTGGTATATTGCCGATTGTCGCGTGGGCAGCGTGCTTTTCCTGGGAGGCTCGCCATGTCGCACTTCTTTTGGGCTCGTCTCGCCTGGGTGGCGTTCTTTTGGATAGTTGGCGGCTTGGCGCAAGGAAACGCTCAACCACCCTCCTCCTCACCCACCAAGGCATCTGCCGCCGATTCGGCTTCTACGGCGGAAAAGGGGGAGATGCTCTTAACGCCGTTTGGCGAGCTAACCTGGAACGATACGTTCCTGGAAGCACTGACCAAAGTCCGGCGACTGCGCGGCCCAACCGAGACCACGGTGTTCTTGCTCCAACGCCAGATACCAGCGGAAGAAGTCGAAGGCAAGAATCGCCTTTCGGCCTGGCTGGGGGCAATCATCGCGCAGAATGACGCCTACCGCCGGGAGTTCTTGCAGACCGATCCGCTGCTCTCCCGGCCGATTTATCGCGTCTCGTTGACGAACCAGATCGGGTTTGACGCCAAGCCATTGTCGGTGGCGGGCGTTTCCTACATGCTGCAAGTTCGCTTCCGCAACGAACGCGGCTTGGCGCTGGTGGATCCGCCGCGGGTCGCCCGGCAAACAGCGGAGTTCTTTGGAAACGACGCTTCGCAGCATGTGCCGCTTGTGTTAAGCGAAGTCTGGCTGTTGCCCGCAGGAGGAATCACGCCCGAGGCGCATCGTGAGATTGCCGCCTCGTTACGGAAAAAGTATGAGCCGCTACACAAGCCAACCCCCGGCGGGAATCCCCTCAACGTGGACTACGCCGTTTTGACGTTCGAAGACCAAAAGGGCAACACCTTGCGTCTTTATCCCGGCGGCCGGCTCCACTACCGCAACGGCCAGGTTTATGGCGAGCATTCGTTAGAGAAGGTTTATCAGCAACGGCTGGCGGAATGGCGCGAAGCACAACGCCGCCAAGAAGCCGCCCAAGCGAGCGACGCCCTCGACGATCTTTAAGCCTGCTCTACCTGGAGCATCGCAGCATCTCCCCGTTCCCCATGTGGCGGCGACAAGGTTTCTCACCAATCACCTCAGCCGGCGCCGTGGAAAACGCCCGTTGCGGTGTTAGCTCTAACGGCTCACTGCCCCGTGACCGTAAACGCGGCCCAGTAGAACGGATGGGCGGCCTCGAAGTGTTCCCGCCGGCTTTCGATCCGCTCCAATTGGGCGGCCCGCAGGGCGGCCGACTTGCGCTTGCCGGCCGCCAAGTGCTCCAAGAACGACTTCATCAACCGCGCCGTCTCGACATCGGGCACGCTCCACAGGCTGGCGACGACCGCCTCGGCGCCGGCGCCGCCTTGGAGATAATCGCGCTGCCCATCGACGCCGCCACGAAGGTAGTCGTTTCCGTCACCGCCAAACAGACGGTCGCGGCCGGCTTCGCCGTAGAGGTAGTCGTTGCCGGCGCCGCCATCAAGACGGTCGTTGCCTTGATGGCCCGACAGGGAATCGGAACCGACGCCGCCGTTGAGCAAGTCATCTCCGTCCATGCCGTTGAGTACGTCGTTGCCATTCTCGCCAAAGAACATGTCGTCGTTGGGGCCGCCTTGGAGCGTGTCATCTCCCGATCCGCCATAGGCCGTTAAGGTCGGCGTTTGGGGGCTCTTGCCAATGTACGTAAGCCGATCGTTGCCGCCGTAGCCGTAGAAAACGACCTGCTGGATCTTGCTCAGCGGCTCCGTGCGGGTCAGGGTCCGTGCGCCGGACGCGTCGGAGTATTTGACGTGCACCCGCAGCAGCATTTCCCCGCGAGAACCGGTGAGCTCCTGCACGGTCACTTGGTCGCTGAATTGGGTCCCCTCAACGCGCAGATTCCCACCGTTCAACGAAATCATTGCGGTGCTTGGACCTTCCGGCGCCCCCGCCAGGGGCGACAAGGCCAAGCGACACTCCAACCATTCCAGGCCGAGGGAAAACGGGCGACCGCGGGCGCAAACGACGCGCGGTCGAGAACGAAGAAAACGCCATGGGAAGCCTGCCATTCGAAGGAAAAGCGAAACCTTAGAAGGCGCGTGACCACGTTGCCGACGCGCCAGCACTAAGAGAAACGCCAACCCCTGGCTACCCGAACAACCTTGCGGAAAATTCCGCTCGGAGTTTTCCGATGGGGCCCAGACGCCCCGAGAGCTTCCCCATTGTTAAGAGACGCCCCTACCGCGGGAGCCGCTTCCCATTAGGAAAGACTGCGGCCTGGCATGCCGGCGGCGGCCACTAACAGCGCCAGCCAGCCGATGATCATCAGCACACCGCCGATGGGAACGATTGCGCCAAGAATCTTCACCCCGCTCAGCACCAGAGCGTACAGCAAGCCCGAAAAGATCAGCACGCCCAACAGGAAACACACACCGGCGACCGTCAGCGCGGTCCCACTACGTTGAAACGC
This sequence comes from uncultured Pirellulaceae bacterium, assembly GCA_964458385.1. GTDB lineage: Bacteria > Planctomycetota > Planctomycetia > Pirellulales > Pirellulaceae > JAHWKS01. The sequence continues at coordinate 21,058 of CAYWIS010000009.1, read as the reverse complement.
CAGTAAGGCCACCACGGCCAGGGCCAAAGCATGGTACATCTGGTACCTCACCCCGACTTCCCAATTGTGCATGCGTTTGCCGACTTCGGCGGGGTCCAGGCTCAGCCCTTCCAACCATCCCGGCAGCCAATGCGCCCCAAAAGCGCCCAGCGCTACGCCCACGGCGCCTAGTAGCCCCGCAAGAATCAACCACGTTTTCGGATTCATGAGCTGCTCTAAGGTGAAGTCCACAAGACCGCGCCCAAGGCCCGCGAACATCAGCGTAGTTTCGGCGCCCGCTAGGCCGCCATCCTGCGGGCGCGCACAACGCGGGCAAGTTGGGCGTTGTCTTTGATCGTGGCGATTTCCTGGAACCGGCCGTCGGCGGCGAACAGGTCACGCACACGGCCTTCGATCATGGGGCTGATTTCCATCAGCAGCCAACCGCCTGGCTGAAGCCGCTCAGCCGCCTGCGGAATCAGCCGCTCGATGACCGCCGTGCCGTGTTCACCCGCGGTCAGGGCCATGCGGGGTTCGTGGTCGCGGACCTCGGGCGAAAGCTGGGCGTACTCGGCTTCGCTCACATAGGGCGGGTTGCTCACAATAAAGTCGAACCGCCGCTCGGCAGGAACGGCGTTCAGCAGGTCGCTTTCGAAGAACTCAATGGAGTCGGCGGCTTTCAGGTCGCGCGCGTTGATTTTGGCTACCTCTAGCGCCGCGGGGCTTAAGTCGACGGCCGTCACGCGGCAGCCGGGAACATGCTTGACCGCACAGACCGCCAGAATGCCGCTCCCCGTGCCCACGTCGGCGATCTCCAGCGAGGCGTCCGAACCGCGGCCGCCGGCCAAGTCCACCAATTGCACCACCAACAGCTCCGTTTCGGGCCGGGGGATCAAGACGTCGGGCGTAACGCGGAACGGAAGGGAGTAAAACTCCTTGTGTCCCACCAGATAGGCGACCGGCGTATGCTCAGCGCGGCGGCGGACCAGTTCGCGGAAGGCAACGCGGGCCTCTTCGGTCGGCTCCTCGCTGAAATTGGCGTAAAGTTTGATTCGCTCGCACCCGCAGGCCTCGGCCAGCAAGATCTCCGCATCCAACCGCGGCGAATCCGATCCGCTCTTTTTCAGATATTCGGTCGTCCAGGTTAGCAGGCGACCGATCGTCCATGTTTCGGTTTGCGGCATGAGAAGGCGGAAGTCAAAGGAGAGGGGCACGAATCGAACGTTGGGTCGTCCGAGCGTGGTTCTACGATTAGACACTTTTCTCTTTGGCGGGCTCCTTCATGGAGTCGCGCAGGAGTTGCTTTTCGTACTCAAGAATCGGCTCAAGCACCTGGTCCAAGTCGCCTGCCAGAATCTGGTCGAGGTGATAGATCGACAGACCCAAGGGGTGATGCGTAACCCGGTTCTCAGGAAAATTATAGGTACGAATTCGCTCGCTGCGGTCGCCCGACCCCGCCAGGCTCTTGCGCTCGCTGGAGCGTTTGGCCTCTTCTTCTTGCCTGCGCTTTTCGTAAAGCCGGCTGCGAAGGATGCGCCACGCCTTCGCGCGGTTCTTGTGCTGGCTTTTCTCATCCTGCATCGATACGGTGATGCCGGTGGGAATGTGCGTCAGGCGGATGGCCGACGACGTCTTATTCACGTGCTGCCCACCAGGACCGCTCGCCCGCATCACTTCTTCCCGCACGTCTTCGGGATCAATGTCGATCTCCACTTCTTCCGGCTCAGTTAGCACCGCCACGGTGGCGGCGGAGGTGTGAATGCGGCCTTTGGTTTCGGTCTCCGGCACGCGCTGCACACGATGACCGCCGCTCTCGTACCGCAAGATGCGATAGCAGCCTTCACCGTCAATTGCAAGGATGATTTCCTTAAAGCCGCCTAATTCGGTTGGCGACGCCTCCATGACTTCGCACTTCCAGCCACGGTTTTCGGCGTACTTACGGTACATCTCGTAGAGATTGCGCACGAACAGGGCGGCTTCATCGCCGCCGGTGCCAGCGCGAATTTCCATGATGCACCGCGAACGATTGGCGTCCTCGCCGCCGATGGTCATCTCCAGCAGTTCATCCCACAACTGCTCGCGGCGGGGCTTCAGCGCCTCGATCTCGGCCTCGGCCAATTCGCGCTCTTCGGGATCGTCGCTTTCGGCCATTTGCCGCAATTCGACCAACTGCTGGTTGATGTTCTTGTACTCGCGGTATTTGGTGGCCAATCGGGCCAATGAGCCATGTTCGCGCGCGATGGCCGAGACGCGGTTCGAGTCAGCAATCACGGCAGGGTCCGTCATCTGCCGCTCCAACTCTTCGAAGCGTCCCAAGGTTTTTTCGAGTTTCTCGCGCATAAGATCGCCGCGCACCTAGCGCGTCGTAAAAAGTGAAAGATCCTTGCCGCATTATACGGCCGCCGGTAGGCGACGCGTAGAGAACTATTTGTGGCAAGACGACCGGTCGCCCGATCCCGAGAATCGAACGGATCGCCAACGGTCGGCGGTTGGCTGGAAGAGAAAGGACGGATCGAACTCCGTCCGCCACATTCGACGCCCCTCCGCCATCTCAGGACGAACGGCACGGTTCGTCGGGCAGAGGTGTCATGCCAGCCCAGAACGCTGGCGCAAGAGAATGCCGCTACTCTTCTTCGGCGGGGGCGGCCTGCTTCTTCTTCTTTTGCGGCTTCTGGTTCAGGCTGGCGTAAGCCCCCGCCTTGAACTTGCTTTGGAACTTCTCAATCCGCCCTTCGGTATCGACAAACTTCACGCGGCCCGTAAAGAACGGATGGCACGCATTGCAAATATCGATCTTCAGTTCCTTACGCGTGCTGCGCGTCATGAACGTGTTACCGCAACCGCAGGTAACCGTCGTTTCGTAATATTTGGGATGACCTTCTTTTTTCATGGTCGGCGATTCCTATCGCACTCTCATCGGAAGTATGGCGGAAAGTGTTTAATCGTATCGCGAACGGCTCAACGCGGCAAGATGGGCGAGACGCAGCCCCCCAAACGGCACAACACGCCTGCCAGAATCAGGGAGCCAACCAGGCTCTCGCCCCCCATACGCGACGACGCAGACCGCCTATCCCCACGAGCGGGTCGAGCGCGGCGCCTTCTCAAACAAGATCTGCATGACGAACCTGAAGGATTGTGGGGCGTCTCTAGTACTTTGCTGTTCCTGTGCGCCCGGCTACCCCCCCCTCGGGACTAGTAGATTCACCCCAGCCAATCTGGTTCAATAGCCCCTTGTCGCTCTTTGGCCTTCTGCGGACTGCGCTTGCATGCCTAATTTGCCGTTTCAAATCCAGGTCATTGACCTGACGCTCGACAATGGCAGTCATCTGCTCTTACCGTTGTTTTTTCCCGAGGTGTCGGCTCTTGGGCGCAGTCCGCAACGCCTCCTCCCCAAGGTGGAGCGAGGCGTCGCATGGGTTCTTGGCAACGAAGAACCTGCCGCGCTCTACCGCCGTCGATCCGCCGAGACGCCGCATGTGCGGCAGGTGCGTCTAGAGGTCGAGGCGCCGCACACCGACATCTGCTGGCAGGAACCCCTTGAATTGACGTTCCCGATGGTTACTTGGCGGCACGGCGACATCGCAACAATCGCCTACGTGCCGGCCCTCGATATTGAAGTGGTCGCCGAAGACGAAGCGCAACTTACCCAGCTTCTGCCAAACCACATTCGCTATGCGCTCATGCGGCGTCAGGTGATCACCTCGTTGCGTCCGTTGGTGTGGCTCCAGCGCGTGACGGAAGCGAAGGTGCAAACCTTAAGCACAACCGTCGCCATGCGCACACCGCGCGAGCGCGCTCTTGCCGAAGAAGACCGCCAAGCCTCGACACTGCGCGAAGTCACGAGCGATCTGACCCGCCAAGGCCAGCGGCCCATCTTCGAGCGAGAGACGCTCGTCGCCCGCCTTGCCGAAGCATTGACCGGCCACCATCCACGGTCGGTGCTGCTGGTGGGGCCTTCGGGCGTGGGCAAAACGGCGCTGGTGTTGGAGTTGGCTCGGCGGCGAAAAGAGTTTGGGCTGGCGAACACGCCGTTAAGAGCCACCAGCGGCGCGCGTCTGGTATCGGGCATGACCGGCTATGGCATGTGGCAAGAGCGCTGCCAAAATCTCTGCCGCGAAGCCGCCCAACAGCGAGCGATCCTCCATCTGGGCAACTTGCTGGAGTTGATGGAGGTTGGCAAACACGAAGGCAATCAGCAGGGCGTTGCGAGTTTCCTTCGGCCCTACCTGGAACGGGGCGATGTGCTGGCGATCTGTGAATGCACGCCAGAGCAGCTGGCTCATATCGAACGGTGTTCGCCCAACTTGTTGGGCGCTTTCTTTGTCATTCGGGTCGATGAGCCAAGCGCCGAGCAATGTCGCCGCATCTTGCGCCAGTATGCCGCGCAACATTCTCCCGGCCCGCCGCCGCTGACCGACAAAGCATTAGAAACGCTCGATCGTCTGCATCGCCGTTACGCCACCTATTCGGCCAATCCCGGCCGACCGCTACGCTTTCTTCACAACTTACTGGAAGACCGCAAACGCAGGCATGCCAACGGCGAACCGCCGCCCCTGGACGCAGCGGCCGTCACCGCCGCCTTTTCGGTCGAAACGGGGCTACCGCTTGACCTGCTGGATGAGAGCCGCCGCTTGGACTTGGCCCAAGTGCGCGAGTGGTTTGCCTCGCGCGTGATGGGGCAAGACGAGGCGGTGGACCTGATCGTTGACCTGTTGGCCGCCGTCAAAGCCAATCTGACGCGCCCGCATCGCCCCATTGCGTCGTTACTGTTCATCGGCCCCACCGGCGTAGGCAAGACCGAAATGGCGAAAGCTTTGGCCGAGTTCCTGTATAACGACGCCCGCCGCATGACGCGGATCGATATGAGCGAATTCGCCGATCCCCTGGCGGCGGATCGTCTGATTGGCGGCACGTTCTACGAAGAAGGCTTCTTGACCGCCCGGATTCGCGAACAACCGTTTGGCGTGGTGCTGCTCGATGAGTTTGAGAAAGCGCATCCGCGCGTGTTCGACATGCTGCTGCAAGTGCTGGGCGAAGGGCGGTTGACCGACGCCGCGGGCCGGGTAGCCGACTTCAGCAATGCGGTCCTGATTATGACTTCGAACCTGGGAGCTGAAGAACACAAGCGAGGCTCTCTTGGCTTTGGCGACGAGTCGCAGGCGCCCGACCGCGTCCGTGAGCATTACCTCCGCGCAGTACGGCGGTTTCTCCGCCCGGAATTTTTCAATCGCATTGACCGTCTGGCGCCTTTCAACCCGCTGAGCGAAACGCTTCTACGGCGGATTGCGCGCCGCGAGTTAAACCTATTGGAGCAGCGCGACGGCATTCGCTTCCGCAATCTGCGTTGGGAGTTGACCGATACGTTAGCGGCGCACCTGACGGAACGGGGCTACAATCCTCGCTACGGCGCCCGGCCGCTCCAGCGGACGATCGAACGAGAACTTCTGGCGCCGCTGGCCGACGCGTTGAACCAATTCGCTTACGACACGCCGCTCACCGTGGAGATCGATACTCACCCCGGCGGACTGCGTATAAAAGCACGTGGGCGCAAGTCAGAAACCGACGAGAGCGACGGAACCAGCGGAGTCAACGACCCGCACGTAGCGGCGGCCGCTTGCGCGTGCGTGGAGCTACGGCGTGAGGCGTTCCGCCTGGAGCAGTCGCATGCGGTGTTGAGCGTCGACAACGCCATCTTCCGCTTGGAGCAGTTGGAAAGGAAGTCCTTGGACGGCAGGCGTCTCTCAATGCGTGCGCAAGAGCGTTTGCGAAAATTAACGATCCTCCGCAAACTGCGCGAGCGTGTGTCTCGTCTGGCGAGCGGTGCGGCGGAACTGGAAGATCGCATCCTTCTGGCCTGCTACCAGGGGAAGGCGGTCGACACAGCCGCCTGTACTCAAGAGGCGGCGTTCTGGACCGAAGAGATGACGTCGCTTGTCTTCGATCTTTATGAACGGAGATTCCACAGACCCGACCAGGCGACGCTCATTGTGTACGGCGAAGAGGCAAAGTGGCTATTCGCATTAGGCCAATGCCTACTATCGTCTGACCATGAACCGTGGCTACCACGTTTCGCTGTTGGCTTTACGGGCCCTGAACGCAACCATTTACCAACGCCTGGCCGAAGGAGATAAGACACCGCTTGGGCCTGGCGAGTTCTTCGTCGGCTCCATCATGAGTGGGGATTATAAGCGGCTGAAATACTCCAACGAGACGGTGCTCCGCGCGGCGCGGGTTTCGGATCCGGCGGCGTTCCTTGCAACACCGACCGACGGCGTGCTGGGGTTAGCATTTGAGGTGAGTGGCAAGCTGGCGTTTCCGCTGTTAGAGCCGGAAAACGGCCTGCATGTCTTCCAAGTGGACCATACTCGCCATCTTTGCCTTGTTCACACCATGGGCCCCACTCTCAGCCTACGGATCTATGCGCCACCTGACCGTATCGATCGTCGCGGCGCGATCGGCAAGCAAACCCTCCGCCGACGTGTGGACTTTGACCGCCAAGAGATCGACGACCGACATCTGGACAGCAAAACCTATTTGAGCGGTCGTGACCTAGAAGAGGCGCTCGCCGCGCTGCTGGAGCGTCGGTTGATTGGCGAGGCCCGCCAATGGCTGAGACTTTAGCGGCGCCGGCGCTGTTGGCCAGAAGCGTTACTCGTGAGGGACCAACCCACAACGCCGGCGCAAAAAGAAGGCTCCGCATGGTCAACGGAGCCTTCGGACGCCCTGTGGCCCGCCCGAATGTTTCGCGCGGGCGAAGGAATACGGTGTTACTTTCCGCCCTGCATTGCCGGGAACATCTCGCGCATCATGGTGATGGCGGCAGGACCGACCAACACCACGAAGATGCCGGGAAAGATGAAGATCACAAGCGGGAAGATCAGCTTAACGGCGGTCTTGGTGGCCTTCTCTTCGGCAATCTGGCGGCGGCGAGTTCGCATGGCGTCGCTTTGCACGCGGAGCGCCTGGGCGATGCTCGACCCGAACTTATCGGCCTGAATGATGATCGACGCCAAGGTGCGCAGGTCGTCCACCCCATTCCGTTTTCCCAAATCTTGCAACACCTCGGTACGGGCGCGGCCCATCTGAAGTTGCATGTTGCACATGCCGAACTCATCAGCGATCACCCGGTAAGACTTCTTCATTTCCTCGGCCACCTTGCGCATGGCCTGGTCCAGACCGAGCCCCGCCTCGACGCACACCACCATCAAGTCCAGCGCATCGGGCAATCCCAGGAAAATCGCCTGCTTACGATTCTTCGCCAGGAACGCCACGATCACATCGGGCAGGAAGAACGACACGCCAGCAGCCATCAGCACTTTGAGCAACGTCATCATGCTGAAGCTGGAAAACAACAGCGCGACGCCTCCGGCCATAATGCCGCCACCGATGAGGCCGATCAGCTTGAGCATCAGGAACATCGACACCGCCGCGTCACCCCGGAAGCCCGCGTAAGAGAGCCGCATTTTCAGGTTGGCGGCTTCTTTCTCTGACTTCGGGGTCAACGGTTTGGAGAGCGCCGGCGAGGCTTTCTCGAGCAACTGGCTCATCGCGCCGGTCTTGATAGCCGGCGTGTTGCGTTCCTCGCGCCGTCGTTTGCGAGGATCGCTGAGCTCCTCCAAACGCTGATAGGCGCGGTCGGGCGAGCCCATCAGGCGCTCCATCACTAGCCACGCCAAGGCGGTAATAGCGCCAAACGCGGCCAGGGGCGTCAGCAAGGTCAAGTCCATGGTGACGGCAAACAGGGAAGTCATGGTCGTTATACCTTAATGTTCACGATCTTGCGGATCGCCACCGCGCCCATCAGTTGGAGCAGGATCGCCCCTGCGAGCATTTTCTTGCCCAGCGGGTCGGTAAAGAGCATCATCACGTAATCAGGGTTCAAATAGAGGATCGCCAGGAACAGCGCCGGCGGCAGGGCCAGCAGCACAATGCCCGAAAGCCGACCTTCGCCGGTCAGCGCTTGCACTTGTCCCCAAATGCGGAACCGTTCACGCACCAGGTAGCCGATCTTGTCGAGAATCTCCGCCAAGTCGCCGCCCGTTTGCCGCTGCAAGATCACGGCGGTGGCGAAGAACCGCAAGTCGAGGTTGGGCACGCGCTCGGTCATGTTCTCCAGCGCTTCCTCCAGCGGAATGCCGAAGTTTTGCTCTTCGTAGGCGGTCTGGAACTCCTTGCGCATGGGTTGCGACATTTCCTGAGCCACCAGGTTCATGCCGGCGCCCAAGCTATGGCCGGCCCGCAGGGCGCGGGCAAGCAACTCCAAGGCCTCGGGCAGTTGTTTGGAGAAGGCGTTAATGCGCCGCCGACGCTTGATGAACATGGCCACGAACGGCGTGGCTCCCAGCCCAAGCGCTAAGAACGGCGCCAGGCCCACCGGCAGCGGCGACACCACACACACCACGGCGCCGCCCAGAGCCAAGGCCCCCGAGATCATCAAAAACTTGGTGGGGCTTATGCGGCTGTCGGCCTGCTCCAAAAACAACCGCAGGTTGCAAAACCGCGAGAAGAACTGCTCCACGGCGTTGGGCAGGTCGTCCAGCGGTTGGGCCAGCAGGTTCAATTTCTCTTCGCGGGCGGCCCCACGTCCACCGCTTGCCGTCAGGATTTGCAGGCGATCTTCGACGCGAGAAAGGCTTTCGCCGCGAAACATCGCCGCTAGCCCCACCACCAAGGCGGTGACGCCCACAAAAACAGCCGCACTTATGATGAGGGTCGACATGGCCTGACGAAGATCAAGGAACGAAGTATCGAAAAAGTGTACGTTGCAGATGAACGAAAGGAGCAGGAAGACGGGGGAATAGGCGGAAAACCAACTAACAGCTGTCCTACTCCCCCTTACTCATCCCCTGCTTGTTTCAGTCCACCATCATCACCCGTTGCCGGAAGGCGCTGGCGGGCAGACGCACGCCCGCGGCTTCCAGGCGCGGCATGAACGTGGGACGAATACCCGTGCTTTCAAACTGGCCGCGGGCGCGGCCCGATTCATCGATGCCGGTTTGGACATACTTGTAAATGTCCTGCATGATGATCGTGTCTTGCTCCATGCCAACCACCTCGGTAATGTGCGTCACGCGACGTACGCCGCCTTGCAGACGGTTGGCCTGAATAATCAAGTCCACGGCGCTGGCGATCTGAGTGCGCATGGCTTTGATGGGCAACTCAAAGCCCGCCATCATGATCATCGTCTCCAAGCGGGCCAACGCGTCGCGCGGCGAGTTGGCGTGGAGCGTTGTAAGCGAGCCTTCGTGGCCCGTGTTCATGGCTTGCAGCATGTCGAGCGTTTCCGCTCCGCGGCATTCGCCGATGATGATCCGTTCGGGACGCATACGCAGGGCGTTTTTGACCAGGTCGGTGGCGGTCACTTCGCCCTTGCCTTCAATGTTCGGCGGCCGAGTCTCTAGCCGCACCACGTGCGACTGCTGAAGCTGCAATTCCGCCGCGTCTTCAATGGTCACAATCCGGTCTTCATTCGAGATGAAGCTCGACAGCGTGTTCAAAAGCGTTGTTTTACCGGAGCCCGTACCGCCCGAAATGATAATGTTCAGCCGGGCCTTCATGGCGCCTTCCAAGAGCATCACCATCTCGGGCGTGAAGGCCTTGTAGTTGAGCAGGTCTTCCAGCTTGAGCGGGTGCGAGCCGAAACGGCGAATCGACACGCACGCCCCATCGAGCGCCAGCGGCGGGATGATCGCGTTGAAACGCGAACCGTCGGGCAAACGAGCGTCGACCATCGGACAGACCTCGTCCACGCGTCGGCCCACTTTCGAAACGATGCGGTCGATGATCTGCATCAGGTGGTCGTTGTCGCGGAACTCGACGTTCGACTTCGTCAACTTCCCGCGGCGTTCGACGTAGATGTTCTTCGGGCCGTTGATCAGAATGTCGCTGATCGACTCGTCTTTGAGGAGCAGTTCGAGCGGCCCCAGGCCAAACGTTTCGTCCAGCACTTCCTCAATCAGACGCTCGCGCTCATTGCGATTGAGGAAGGTGTCCTCGGTGTCACAGAGATGCTCGACGACCAGGCGAATCTCGCGGCGCAACACGTCACCTTGCAGCTCACCCACTTTGGTCAGGTCGAGCTTGTCAACCAGCTTGGTGTGAATTCGCCGCTTAAGGTTTTCGAATTCTTCCTGCTTCGCCGCCTCGGGGACGGGAACGTTGCTAACGTAAGCTTTCGCCATATCCGATTTTCCAACAACGTGAGAAAAGACTCACACAGTCCTTGGAAAACCTAGCTTACAGATTCGCGCTCGCAGGACGGCTCGCGAAGAAAGCCAACGGCCTGGGGACCGCCTAATGGCGTTCCCATGAGCCGTTCAGTTCGCTTCGCTACTTAGCAAGTGGCGGCGCTCCCAATCCAAGACCGCCACGGGCTCCCCATGTGCAGCAACAAACGAGAAGGCGGAACTTAACGAGCGCAAGCAGACTTGGGAGCCGGCGCATCACGGCAAGCGTGCGGAATGATGCAAGGCGCGGCATTACCGGCGCCGTCCCTACAAACAAACTGCACGGCGCCCTATCGATGCTCCCTTCCGTCCAAGCAGCTTCCAATACCTCTGCTGCGCCTTGGAAGAGAGAAGGACCCGTGCGCACAGAACAGGCGGTGATCATTGGGCCTGGGGCGATTCGCCCTCCAGGCCGCATGTTGCGTGCGTCCGTCGCGGGCGACTAGGCTTTCTCGACGGGCTGCTTGCTGTTCTTGCTGGACCAGAAGCTGAGCCAACGGCGGCCGCCCGCTTTGCGGTCTTCCTCTTGCTCCTCGTTCGAGGCGGCGTGAGAAAACGTTTCGGCCAGGCCGATGAACGACTGGGCGATGCTACTGCGCGGAGCATGGTCGATCAGCGGAACACCATTATTGCGCACTTCGACCATGACGCGGTAATCGTTGGGAATCTGCCAAAAGATTTCACGGCCGAGCGTCTCTTGCGCTTTCTTAAGCCCGATCTGTCCGGAGTCAAGGCCCGCGCGGTTCACGACAATTTTGACCTTGTCTTTGAGGCCTTCGATCTCCTCAAACGACATCAGAAGCCGCACCACGTTCCTCAAGCAAGGCAGATCCAATTGCGTGACAAGTAAAACGTGGCTCGCCTCGCGCAGGGCGACCATGTCTAGCTCGTTATAGGCCTTCGACAGGTCCAGGATCAGGTGCGAGAACGAGGCCTTCATCAGCCCCAATACCCGATGGAAATCGCCCGGCGTGACCAGCGAAGTGTCTTGCAACTGCACCGGCCGCGGAAGCAAATACAACCCCGAACTATGTTTGGTGAGCGAACGTTTAAGCAGCGAGAAATCAAGACGCGTAATGTTCTGCGCCACGTCGACCAGCGTATAGTCGGGGATCGTGTCGAGAAACACGTCGGCGTCGCCAAGCGACAAGTCCAAGTCCACCAGCGCCACACTGTTGCCCGGCTGTTTGGCCAGAATACAACCCAAGTTGACGCTGATACTGGTGCTTCCCACGCCGCCCGTGGCTCCGCCGACGGCGATCACCGTGCAGCCGCGCCCGCGGCCGCCTGCGGCAGCCGTGTGGTTGCCGATTCGGTGGAGCGCTTCGATCAAGTCCTCCACCGTTAGCGGTTTATTCAGATACTCCTTAGCGCCCGCCCGCATGGCTCGCAAGATTAGCTGGCCATCGGTCGAGCTGCTGATAACCAAGATCGCACAATTCGGCGCAATCTGGCGGACGTTCTCAATGAGCGCAAGCCCCTTCTCGGGATTAGCGTCTAGCGAGACAACGCCCACCTCGGGCTGGGTTTGTCCTACGACGTCGGCGAAGAACTCGTACCGGGAACACTCGGCCTCGAGCCACACCATGTCCATGCCTAACAGCATGGATTTGAGCTGTTCGCGCGCGGCGTCCTGAGGATCGACGATCGCCAGTCGCAGTACGGTGCTCATGGATTCAGGGGGAAAGGGGCCAAATGTAACTGGAACTCAGCAAGGTCGGACGCAAGATTTGCGCCCCTATTTCTTTAATACGTCATAACCGACGGGGCCAATGAATTGTGGTTGGACCGATCGCGCCGATGCAGCCCGAGCGCCCGTCGCCGGGGACCGACTATTTCCAAGATAGGAGTCGCCCGAGGCCGACGGAGTCTGAACGCTAGGCGTGGTGTAAGCAGGAGCCGCTCCGGGTTGTACTTCATAGCCGCCTACAGGCAGGCCAGCGCCGGGCGTCGCACAAGCGCCGTTATCGCAGCACTTGGGCACCTCGTTGTAGCCACGCATATACAGTTCGGTGTTGCTAGGCGAGGTCGTGAATTCGCCGGGACCGCACGCCGGAACTTCGCAAGGATCCAGGGCGTCTACAAACTCGGGCCGCACCAGGAACAACAGTTCGACTTCGTTCACCCGTTCTTCCACGCGCCGGAAGGCGGCTCCCACCCAGGGGATTTCGGCCAGCACCGGAATACCGCGGTTCTCGGATTCCACACGGTGTTGGATCAACCCCGCCAGAGCAAGCGTTTGGCCAGCTTGCATTTCGGCGGCCGTATCGACATAGCGCGTGGTCAACGCCGGCACGCCGTTTACGCCGTTGGCGTCATCACGTTCGGTAACTTGCGGACGCACCTCGAGGCGAATCCGGCCATTCCCCAGCACCAGCGGAACAAAGTCGACGCGCGTGCCGAACGGACGATATTCAATCGATACGGTGCCCAAGCTTTGCGGCACAATGATCGGGAATTCGCCGCCCACGTTCACCGTAGCCGGACGGCCGCTGACCGTCACAATGGTCGGCTCCGAGAGCAACTTCGCCAGGTTCTTTTGACGCAACGCATCCAAGAACCCGAAAAACGCGGCGTCGTCGCCGATAATGCCAAACCGAACCGTATCGCCAAACGCCGAGGATACGCTGTTTTGCAACGAGCTGGCGTCGCCGAGGCCCGCCGGCGTGCTCACCACGAAGAAATCCTTACCGATGGCGGCCCAGTCCACACCCAGTTGACGCAACTTGGAGCGCGACACCTCCATCACCTTGACGTGCAACATGACCTGCTGCACGCCCCCCACGTACATGTTGTTAATGACATTGGGGTAGTAATCTTTGGCCACGGTGACAATCCGGCTGACCATCTCGGGCGTTGGTACGTTGCCCGAAATGACCACACTTTGCGACAACGGCCGCAGCGTGAGCGAAGCGTCGGGAAATTCAGTTTTGAGCAGCTCCTCTAGCTCGCGGGCGTCTGGCCGCACGATGACGTCGACAGTAAACACCCGCTGCTGCTCGTCCCATAAGTTGACTTGGGTCACGCCCGGCCGTAGCGCCGAAACCTGAATTTGATTGGGCGAGAGCGGGGTAGCGCGGACCAAATCAGGGTTGTTCACAAACACCCGCGGCACATTCTTGTCCAGCGTCAAAATCCGGCTGGTGTTGACAATCATCTCCAGCCGTTGCGAGGAGGAGTTAACTCGGTAGTTGATGGTCTGCGCGGGCGTGAAGTCCTGAGCAGCGGTTTGCGGCCCGTGGAGGGTTTGAGCGTGCCCCCACCCCGCGATACAGCCAAGCGTCGCGACTCCCACAATCAGCCGGACCAGCGCCGACGGCGCAAAGTGGTAATCAGCCATCCGTGAACATCCTTGCATTGGTCGTTTAAGGCGTCGTCGGGCGGCAAGCCAAGCTTGCCGCGGCAGGTCTTGATTCCTTTCCGCCGTAAGGGCGGTTGTGTTTAGGTCGTCTCCGGCGCCGCCGGGTTTCGGCGGCTAGCGCGGTTGCTCGTCGGTTGACAAAACCTCGTTAGTCTCGTCCGCTTCGTTCAGGGCGGGTCCTGTGGCGATCCCGTCCAACGGATTCGGGACCAAACCGCCAGGCGCGGGCGAGGGTTGTTGCGGAGGAAGGCTGATCGGGGCGGTGGCGCCGGTCAGGTTCTCTTGCACCTCCTCAGGCAATTGATTCGGGTCTTTCCAACGGAACTGCTGAACACCGTTGGGGGTCATAATCAACATGGTCGGGTAGGTCACCGTCTCCTCGACCGCAGGCGCCGCGGCCGGGGGTTCAGCGGCGACCGTTGCGCCGCCGGTTCGGAGGAACTCGGCGAAGCTGCTGGCGGTTTCACGCGGCGGAGGAGCTTGACGTTCCTTCTCGTCGACGCCGGACTCGCCGCCGCTTCGCAGCAGCTCGCTCAACGCGGTCATGTCGTCATCGGTTACTTCGTCATCGGTATCATCGTCCGGTCGCCGTAGAGAAAGCTCCAAACGTCCGACAGAACTTGCTACGAGTAGTTTTTCCACTTGGTTGGGTTTCACCAACAACGACACCGTTTTCGCCGTAATCGACTGTCCTTCGCTGTCAAAGTCGCGGTCTACCTTGTCGTTGACGGCAAAGACGCGCACATTCTTCAAAATGGTATAAGCGCCCGTCTTCATCACGCCGTTGCCTTCCTTCAAGAACACCAGGACGTCGACCCGCGAGCCCGGCATGATCAGGTTCGACACAGCCGAAGCCATGGTCACCTGCACCGATTTCACGCGATAGCCGGGAGGGATGGTGATTTCGTGGCTGCCAACTTCATTCTTGGCCATCAGCTTTTGCCGCAGGACCACCTCGCCCGCGAACAACCGTGTGCGGGAGTATTGTCCTTCGATCTCCTCCAGTTTGGTTATGGCGCCTTCGGGAATCTTGCTCTTGGGCCACTCCTCCAAGCGGATGTTCTCGGCCGTGAACATCTCGCGAACGTCAATCTCTTTGGCGGCGACAAAGATCTTCTCGGTTTCCAACACCGGCCCAGCGGGCGGAGCCTTAATTGCCTGGCTAACGCCAGTGGCGGCCACGGTGCCGCACACGGCGGCGATCAGGATCAGTACAAGTGGTTTGGAACGCATGGTTAATTTCACCCTCGCAAACGGCCAAGGACCGGGCCACTCCTTGGCCGCTTTCTACGCTCCTGAAGTTTCCCGGCCCCGCCGGGGAATATGTGAATTACTCCCGTGATAATGGTTGTGCAGGAACCAAAACCCTTGGGTCAGGGCTCAAGGGGACCTCCGCCGGCCCCCCGGAGGCATAAACGACTTTTCGCTTGACTAGTTACTGAACGGATTCGCGGCGCATGACCGACTGGGCGGTCAGTTCTTTGGCGCCAAGGAAAAACGGAGACGGCAGCCAGCTCACGCGATCAAACAGGATTTCCACACGCACGGTTACCGGATCGCCGGCCTGGGCGGAGCTGAGCGGATCCGGCTCCACGGTCACATCGCTCTTGGTTGCTGCAGTGATTGCGCTGGAATGCAGGTAGTCCACCACGTGCTGCTTGATGTCATCGACGTTGGCGCCATCCAGCACCGCCCGGCGAGCCCCTTCGCGAGTGGCGTTGGTCAACACCTGTTGAACCATCACCATCCGGCCGTATTCGATCATCCCGAATACCAGGAGAAAGAATACCGGGGCCACCAAGGCGAACTCGACAACCGAAGCCCCTCGTCGATACTTTCGGTATATCCGGCAGACTTTATCCAACCCGCAAAGACGGACCGGCAAGGTCTCAGCATTCAGCAGATCTACCCCAGTTACCGCGGATTGCATAAATACCCTCGTCTCTCGTGAGGCGTGTTACGCCAACATGCCGGACCAGGCAAAGTACAAGATCGCGCCAATGGCGATCGGAATGCCGTAGGGCAGCAAAAGCATGGAGCTTTTGCGTTCGGCGGCGATCTCGGCCAACAGCTTCGGGTTACGAATCGTCAGGATCTCGTTAAGGATGGTCTGCGCCTGGAGTGTGTGCTTACGCAGGCTCCGGCGGCGAATGGCCATCGCCAACGCCAACACCCCGCCAACCACGGCCGACACGCAGAACGCATAAAAAGTGGCTTCGCCGTGGACCCACGCTCCCACGCCAGCCAGCAGCTTCACGTCGCCGGCTCCCATGCCGCCAATGGCGTACGCCGGAAGCAACAGCGCCAACCCCACCAACGTACCGAACAGGCTCCAGCCCAGCCCCAGCCATAGGCCATCGCCCGAGAGGTAGCCAGCCACAGCGCTGTAGATCCAGCCGCTGATCACCAAGGGGAAAGTCAGCCAGTTCGGCACGCGGAGCTGAACGCCGTCAATCACGGCGGCCACCACCAGCACCACCGAGACGAACCACACGGGCCAATGCGTGATCAGCCCTTCGCCAAATGTCTGCACAGAATCCATGACGGTTCCTTTTTCGCAAAGCGATGTATTGGTCGGACGGGTGTTCCCTTTCCCTGCGCCACCCCGTCGCGGCGACGCACGGGCCTGATAATGCGGTTTGGCAACCCTTGGGGCCAAGCGCTAGCGCGGACCGAGCAAGTAGCTCAACAGGGCCGCAACCACGGTGAAACCATAGCACACCATTTCGAACGCGCCGGCCACCATGTCGCTAGGGATCAAAGGATGCATGACAACACCACGAAGCAAGGTCTACACGCAAGTCGCCCAAGTGGAAACGGACGCCGCAACGTGCAGGGGCATTCGAGCGCAACAGAGACGGACCGCTGGAGTTCTGGAGTGGGGCGCCACGGTGTGAGGTCGGCGACAACCTCTTCCCGAGCTCCTCTCACTCCGTCACTCCACGGGTCCTCTTCTCCACCTCTCCTCTCTTCTCTGCTTTCTTTGCAACTCGCTCCCTTCACGCAACACCCCCGGCGCCCAAGCAAGTGGACGTCGGGGGTGCGAGGTTTTCTCAAGCGTAGCTTACGCTACGCGAACAGGCGTTCAGCCGACTAGCTGGCGGCGGTGCCGCCGAGCTGGTTGGCGACTTCGTTAAACGTCGTTTGTGCGTTGGTGCCGATCGTGCCGATCGCGGTCAAGCAAACGATCACGATGAGAGCCAGCATCACCGCATATTCCACCGCGGTAGGCCCATCTTCCGAAACCAAAAAACGACGCACGCTGTTGGCAAGACTCTTCATGGAACTCTCCATTAAGGCTGCGGATCGTCGGCGAGCAACTCGGCGGCGACCGTGAACAAGAAGGAATTAGGCCCCGCTTGACGCGGCGTCGCACCGACGCCGGCCTGCCGATGCGTCGCGCGGGGGCCTTACACTACAACACGCCTCTTCCTCAAACATCTTGCCAGGTGATATCGAGTCAGTTCCGGGCGCATGCGCCCGGCGTTCCTCTAGCACCCCTTCGGCAGCCAGGCTGCCGCCGCGATTTGTGCTCGCGTCGGCCCTTAGCTTTGCGTACCGGCCTTGCGACCGGGTTGCCCTTTCGAGGATGGGAGGCGGCAGGCCTCAGCGGCCTCGGCCTTGCTCCGGTTCGCCGAGCGGCGAACCACATACGCTTGGCCATGGCCGTTGCCACGGCTGTTATAAGCCGTAGCGCCGTAAGAGGTTGCGTTGTTGTTCGCGTTCCCCTTACATCGAAAACCTAGGTCATGTACGTCGGGTGTCAAATGCCGAGCTTGAGAAAAACTTTTAAGAATTTCTCGCGTCTTGCATCACC
Organism: uncultured Pirellulaceae bacterium; assembly: GCA_964458385.1. GTDB lineage: Bacteria > Planctomycetota > Planctomycetia > Pirellulales > Pirellulaceae > JAHWKS01. The sequence goes on along the minus strand of CAYWIS010000009.1, from coordinate 3,675 downwards.
GGCGCCGCCAGAAGATGGAACCGCCGCAACCAAGCGAAAGACGAAAGTGAAGTTGAATCGCCTTTTCGTCAGGAAAAGGCGAAAGCAAGCAACTTCACCTTCTTTTTGTTGATCACCAGGGCGAGATGCGTCGAGAGAGCAGCGGCGCAGCGACGTACAATCGCCGCGAGCGACATTTCTAAGAAAGGCGGAACGGACTTCCGCCTGCAACGGTGGTTTGGCGCCTTCCCTTTACTTCGGCTGCTTGAGTTTGTCTTGAAAAACCTTTTGGAACTTCTCGATCTTGGGAGCAATCACAAAGCGGCAATACATTTGGTCTGGGTTCAACTCGTAATACCGCTGATGGTAATCTTCGGCCGGGTAGAACTCGGTAAAGGGCGCAATCTCGGTCACAATAGGGGCAGCAAAGGCCCCCGATGCGTCGAGCTTCTGCTTGTAGTGCTCAGCCAAGCGACGCTGCTCGTCGTTATGGTAGAAAATCACTGAACGATATTGCGGGCCGATATCGTTCCCTTGTTGGTTGGGCGTTGTGGGGTCGTGCGTCTTCCAGAAGACTTCCAGGAGCTCCTCGTAGGTGATGACCTGCGGGTCATAAGTCACCTGGACGACTTCGGCATGGCCGGTCGTGCCTGTGCACACCTCGCGGTATGTGGGGTTCTTTACGTGTCCGCCGCTGTAGCCAGACGTGACCGAGTGCACGCCCTGGAGTTGCTGGAACACCGCCTCGGTGCACCAGAAGCAGCCGCTGCCAAAGGTCGCCGTTTCCAGCGCCGTTTCGGCGGGCGGAGGCGTCGCCGGATCCGGGTCCGGCGTAGGCGCTGGTTGCGGCTGAGACGAACTGGACATCGTGTAGATTCCCACTAACAAAAGGACACAAACGGAAGCTCCTCCCAGGAGCAGATACTTGAACATAACGCCAAGCTCTCCGAACAAGAAAAGTCGCCGCTAGCCGTCGCTCTCGTCGCTTGTCTGTGGGTCCAACCGCAGCGCGACGGAGTTGATGCAGTACCGCAACCCCGTGGGAGGCGGACCGTCTTCAAACACATGGCCTAGGTGTGCGTCGCAATGGCGGCAGAGCACCTCCGTGCGACGCATGTACCAACTGGTATCCTCCTCGGTCTTGACGTTCTCCTCGCTGATCGGCTGATAGAAACTGGGCCAGCCAGTGCCCGAATCGAACTTGGTTTCCGAGGAAAACAACGCCGCCCCACAACAGACACAACGGTAAACGCCCGCCTGCTTGGTGTTCCAGTATTCGCCGGTAAAAGGCCGCTCCGTCCCTTTTTCCCGCGTAACCCGATATTGTTCGGGCGTGAGGCAGTGTCTCCACTCGTCGTCTTTCTGCGCCGCGGGTCGCCGAGATTCGTCATCGCTCATGACAGGCTCTCCTTTCACGTTTGTTTTGCCCACTCGGAATTATAGCGATCCTCGCTCATGATGGCGCGGCGTCGCTAGGGGCTTTGAATTAACCGTTGGCCTCAGTTTGTCTGCGCGCGAGAGAACCACTTGGTTCGCAATGCTTCGAGGGCTTACACCGCTGAGTTACGCCGAGCCCTAGTGATCGTCCCTCTTGCCAAGTTTGATTTGGAGGGAGATCTCGACGCACGAAGTCAAGTCTTGACGCCGCGCCATGCGGTCCTTCCCCGGCGCCACGGTCGGCGCTGGCCGGAACACACTTGGCCGCAAGGCAACACGGGGCGTTCGACTGACAACCGAGGGGACCGAGCATCGCCGTCCATGGCGCAATCAGAGCCTTTGCATCCTTACAACGATTGATACGCGCGCACCCGCTCGCGAAGTTGGGCCACGGTGTCGGCGTATGCGGGGTCGCTTGCCAGATTCTTGGTTTCGTGGGGGTCGGCCTGCATATCGTAAAGCTGTTCGCCCTTCCGGCCGTCGTCCCAGAGGGTATACCGCCAGCGCTCCGTGCGGATGCTATATCCACTCCATGCACCGCGGCGCACCTGGGTAAAAGCGGCGTCCTTAACCGACGTCTTTGGATTTTCCAGCACCGGTCGCTGGCTCACGCCGTCCAAGTAGTCGGGCGCAGGCAAACCGCACACATCGGCCAAGGTGGGATAAAGATCCACCAGTTCCGCCAGCGCAGAGGTTGTCTGGCCATTTCCGGCGGCGCCCGGCGCCGCAATCACAAGCGGCACACGCGCCGAGTTCTCAAACAAACTCATCTTCTGCCACAGACCATGTTCGTACATGTGATAGCCATGGTCGCTGGTCATCACCACCACGGTATTATCGGAAAGCCCCAGTTCGTCGAGCGCATCAAGCACGCGGCCCACCTGAGCATCCATAAAGGTAATCGACGCCCAGTACGCCTGGATGGCTTCGCGGCGTTGGCGATCGGTCATCGTCTCTTGCTCGGCCTTCGCGCTGGCGTAAGCGGCGGGCGGCGTTCGCTTCTGATCTTCTGCAGAAAGCTCTGGCAGCTTGATCTCCTCGAGCGGGTACATCTCAAAGTATCGCTTGGGCGCCACGTAGGGTGTATGCGGACGATAGAACCCAACCGCCAGGAAGAACGGCTTCTCGCGATACTGCTTCAACAGGCTCATGGCGGCGGTGGCGCTCAATCCATCGGTCTGTTCCAGGTCCGAGCCCTCGGCCGCCAGCCAACTGAGCGTGCCGCCGTAGTTACCGGGCCTAAGGGTGAAGACCTGGTTCTCCTCAGCCTTGTCGCGCCCTGCTGGATTGACCACGTAATCCCACGACGGACCGTCATCCAGCCCCGCCGTGCCGATCTGCCCCGGAACGCCGTAATGGTACAGCTTCCCTACGCGCGCGACCTGATAACCGTGCTGGCGGAAAAGCTGCGGCAACGTCACTGTGTCGGGCAAAAACTCACGGAAGTGGGGCGTGCCTGTATAGTCGGTCGAGAAACGACCCGCACGCGGGTTGGTGTGGATGCGCGTCTCGTTAGGACGGCGGCCCGTCAGAAACGAAGCGCGGCTGGGACCACACAAAGGAAATTGACAATAGGCTCGCTCAAACCGCACCCCCCGCGCCGCCAACCGGTCGATGTTCGGCGTTTGCACTTGGGGATGACCATAGCAGCGCAGGTCGCAGTTCAGGTCATCGGCCACCAAGAACAGCACGTTAAGCTTCTTGGACGATGCAGCCGACGCCGCCGGTGTACAAGCAACGAAGGCCGCCCCGCAAGCCAAACCAATCAGGAGGTAGAGAAACTTTCGCATCCGATGGATCTCCCTACACCAAAGGCAAAACAGGCGAAGAGTGCGCGCCGATTCGACGAACCCGCACGCCAACCGCCTAATCTTACCCAGATCACCCTTTTCCTGCTTGAGGTTTGGCCGAGAAGTTGGCGAAGATTTCCAAGGCTGCGCCAGTTTGCGCTAGCTGCGGGGCGACGGGAGTTGATTCCGTAGGATGCCGAGAATTTAGCGCGAAACAGCCACGCCCCCGTGGGACTTGCGGCCGACGCTCCAGCCACGTCACACTTGTGTAGGAGCGGCGCCGGAGGCGCAACTTAGATTGCCCCGGCGCAGGTACGTGTTCGGTTGAGAGATTCGGCGCCGGCAGGAACGGCGCACAGGGGAACGGGCGTTGGTCACCCTTGGCTAACGTTGGGGAGGATTTCCTGCTGCAATACTTGCCCTTTCTCGGGCAAACGGGTTTTCCCCTCTTCAATCAACCCTTTAAAAC